>NZ_JBSFVY010000036.1:0-85275 GCF_053592555.1 Streptomyces sp. NPDC002643 | reverse complement strand
GGGCGAGTAGACCTTCATCACCATAAGAGATCCCTCCTCCCCGGCCCCTACCGGGGCCGGGCTCAGAGGTGTCCACCACCCGGGGACAGGTCCCGGCCTGGTACAGAGATCGCCGCCCGTTGCTCGCAGGATGGCGCGGGCTGTGCTGGGTACGAGGCCGGCTGACCCGCAGCGCCGTGGCAGCGCGGGGAGGCGTGCGCCGGCGGCTGACTGGCCCACCTTGGCGGGCGGCTCAGTTCGGAGTGGGCCCCAATCTGCCTCAGAGAGAGCGAGGTTCGCGGTTCTGGCGCGGATGTGTCCCGCCAGGGTTGCCGTGAGGTGCTGGTTGATGCAGCCCAAACCGCCTGTGTCGAACGGTGGTGAGGGCCGGTCGACGTCCACTGGACGTGCGCAGCGACGGCGGTGCAGGCTACTTGCGCACCCCATCGCCCGACGGCGGTTTGGAAGAGTGTGCGAGGCAGACAGTCGCCATCAAGAAGAGTCTGGCATGCACCCCCTCCGGTTCAGCCGTGGCCACGAGGGCATCGTGGGTCCCGTCCTGGCGATGTGGAGCAGTGATCGCCGCTCCACATCGCGCGTACTACGCGCACAGGTCGGCGCGACGAGCTTCCGCTGTGGTCTCGCCGCTGGGCGACGCTGCCGGATACTCCTCAATGCCGAGGATCCGGAGTAGATCCACGGTGAGCACCCGGTAGGCGTTGCCCAGGCGGAGCATCCTGCACGGGTACTCACCACGTTTGGCGAGCGAGTAACCCGTGCTGCGGCCTATGGACAGTGCCCGGTTGGCGGTGTCGAGGTCGACTGCGGCAGGCAGTGCCAGCAACTCCGCACGGGTCAGCCCCTGCACTCCACGAGCGCTCCCAGATGTTGCCACGACATACTCCGATCCTGCGGGGGCCTGTGCGAGCGAAATATGTACCACGGATGTTGCAGCCACATTTTTCAATGCCGTAAGTTGCATTCATGACACCAGATGACTGGGGTTCCCAGCTGACCACGCGGGTGGCGGAGCAGATCCGCCGCCACCGCAAGGCTGCCGGCCTTACCGTGGCGGAAGCGGCTGACGCCTGCAGCGCCCGTGGTCTCTCTGTACCGAAGACGACGATCACCAACCTGGAGACCGGACGCCGCAGCTCGGTCGACCTTGCCGAGTTCATCGTCCTGGCCGACGTCCTTGGTGTGCCGCCGATCGCCTTGCTCTTTCCTCTCGATACTGCGCCCACGGTGGATGTGCTCCCGGGCCAGCCGGTCCCGACCTGGGACGCTCTCGCATGGTTCACCGGCGAGACCGCTTCCCCCGAGGCCGCTCCCAAGGGCAGTCCCCGCGAACTGCTAGACGTCTTCCGGGCTCACAGCGACGCGGTGTCCGCCGCTCGGGCTTCAATGGCACTGGCCAAGGACCGACGCCGGATGGCCAACACCACGCTCAACCCCAATCGTCGGAAGGAGCTGTTGGAGGCTGCCACCGGATACGAGCAATTCGCCTTCGACGACGCCAGAGCGCTGCGCGAGTTCCGTAACACGATGCGTGAGCGCGGTCTCGTTCCCCCACAACTTCCCACCGAGCTCGCCTACATCGAACAGCCCGAGTCAGGCGACAGGGACGACGCGTGAACGGTAGTGCGACCCGGCGGTGCTCCTGCCGCAACCCCGAGACGGGAAAGAACTACGGCAGGGCTTGCCCGAAGCTCTCGAACAAGCGCCACGGCACCTGGGCGATACGCATCGAACTCGCCAATCGGGCCGACGGCACGCGCCGCG
This sequence comes from Streptomyces sp. NPDC002643, assembly GCF_053592555.1. Classification (NCBI taxonomy): domain Bacteria; kingdom Bacillati; phylum Actinomycetota; class Actinomycetes; order Kitasatosporales; family Streptomycetaceae; genus Streptomyces; species Streptomyces sp. NPDC002643. The sequence goes on along the minus strand of NZ_JBSFVY010000036.1, from coordinate 83,514 downwards.
AGTTCCGTCGTAGCGGGTTCGCCACCTCGACTGAGGCCACGGACGAGCTGAAGAAGGTACGTGCTCTCCTGGACATCCCCGATTCGGATGACCCGGCCGGACAGCTGGCGGTCAGCGACATGCTGGAGAACTGCGCCAAGAGCAAGGAGCCGCTGCCGAACTACGACGAGACCCGTAGGCGGCTGGCGGCCGGGCAGGCGCTCAATCCCAAGATGACGGTGGCCGAGTGGCTGGACCTCTGGCTCGCCGGGAAGAAGCGTCTCCGCGTGGGCGGGCACAAGCGTTACGAGACGGACATCCGTGTCCACCTCAAGCCTCATCTTGGGGAGATACGGCTTGACCGGCTGAGCGTCCCCCACTTGGACAGGATGTTCGACTCCATCAACGAGATGAACATCGAGATCCAGGAGCAGAACGCGCAGCGGCGGGCTGCGCTCGACGAGCTGAAGGCCGTCCCCTGGAAGGGTGCGGAGAACCGTGCTCGTCGCGTGTGGTTGAAGGCCGCGATCGATGAGATGCCGGCCTTCCGCCGTGTCACCAGCGTCAATACGCAACACCACATCAAGGCCACGCTCCGGGCAGCGTTGAACACCGCCATCGCGCAACGGATCATCCCGAACTACAACCCCGCCGAGCATGTCGAGTTGGAGCCCGGCACCAAGCCGAAGGCCCTCGTCTGGACCGAGGAACGGGTGGCTCACTGGCGAGCCACCGGGATGAAGCCCTCGCCCGTGATGGTCTGGACTCCCGAGCAGACGGGAGCGTTCCTCGACTACATCGCTGGTGACCGCTTGGAGGCCATGTGGCGCATGATCGCCTTCCGGGGTCTGCGGCGCGGTGAGGGTTGTGGTCCTCGTTGGATCGACTACTCCGCCAAGGCCCGGTCGCTCACGGTCGCCACCCAGCTCGTGCAGGACGGCTGGGAGGTCCTCGAAGGCCCGCCGAAGACCAACAGCGGTATCCGCGTCATCCCTCTCGACGACGAGACTGTCGAACTCCTCGAAGCACACCGCCTGCGTCAGGAGAAGGAAAAGCGCGAGTTCGGCGAGGCGTGGAAGGACACCGGACGTATCTTCACCGAGGAGGATGGCGCCTGGCTGCACCCGGGCAAGATCTCTGATCTCTTCGAACGGCTCGTCGCTGCGGCCGGACTGCCGCCCATCCGTCTGCACGACCTCCGTCACGGCGCCGCGACTCTGATGCTCGCGGCCGGCATCGACATCAAGGTCGTCTCGGAAACCCTCGGGCACAGCGACACCCGCATCACCCGCGACATTTACCAGTCCGTCCTGGACGACCTCGCCCGCGCGGCGGCGGAGGCTGTGGTCAAGCTCGTGCCCCGTGCGCCTCGATCAATCCGCGCCGCGATCGAGAAGCGTGCCGTTCAGCCCGCTCCTGTCATCGGTACTGCGGATGGCTGCACATGTACGTGTACCTGCGGAGCCGCCCAGCAAGGGGCGATCACGGCATAGCGGGCTCATCTGCTACTCCGTCCCGCGGGGCTCTCCTTGCCAGGGGAGCCCCGCCCTGGCACCTGCTGAATCACCCAGGCCTCACACCGCTGCCCCTCCGGGCACTGTTTCCTCACTCGGACAGGTAGACCGAGTTCCGCAGCCACCCCACGGCCTTGAGGTCGTCGGCGAGCCATGAGTAAGCGAGGTTGGTCGCCGGCCGGGCCGATCCGGTCGGTAGGGAGATCATGTGGTGTGAGGCACGGCGGAAGACGGACCGGCGGTCTTGAAGGGGCGAGGGGTCGGTCGGGCCCTGGAGGAGGCGCGGTACGCTCCCGAGGCTGAAATCGACGTTGGGGGGCGCATCGTAGGGCTGGCCCACATCGGGAACGAGGGTGTAGTAGAGACTTCCGGCTTCTGGGTCATCGCCCTTGATGATCACCTGCCCCTCAGCACGCGCCGGCAGGATGCTGTACAGGCCGAGTGCGGCCCCGAAGCGGTGGAAGTTCTCGGTGACGAGGCCGCGGTAGCCGATGAGCGCCTGCTGGAACACCGCAGTCAGGATCGTGATCGTCAGCTCGGGGGAGTAGTCCTGCCACAGTCGCCGGTTGGCCGCGGCGGGCCGATCAGGGAGTGGCCACGGCGGGGACAGATGATCGCCCTCCAGCCCGTGCAGGCGGGCGTCGATCCAGCGGATGTCGTGCGAGTCGATCTCCGTGCCGCCGGTCCGCCACCGGGCCAGGACAGAGCGGTTGACCTGGACCATCATCTCGGCGACCACGGCTCGCAAATCCGCCAAGGGGATTACGCGGTCCCACCGCTGACGCTTGATCGTCATGATCAGCCGAGCCAGCAGCCACAGCCGCTCCCGCACCAGAGGAGAATCCGCAGGCAGTGGCAGGCGGCGTTGCGTCAGCATCCTGGCCAGGGGCTTGCTCAATCGGTCGCGGGACCACCGCCACCGCCCGAGGGGCCCGTCACGGAACGTGAATTGGATGCCCGAATTCCAGCCTGCAGCACGGGCACTGGTGCGCATGGCCTCGTCGGAAAGGTGGATCAGCTCCGGCTCCGTCGCCTCCCGGGCCTCGTAAAGAGCCATCCAGTCGCCGCGTAGCCGCACGCCCCACTGGACGAGCCGACCCTCGTGATGGCGTGCCAGATGCAGACCGCAGTCCCCGAAGCCCTCCAGGAACGCCTGCACAGCCCCGCGCAGCCACTGCCCAGCGGCCAGCGATGGGTCGGTGCCGTCCTCACCCAGCCCACCAGATGCCGCTGGGCCGTGGGAGCCGATCTCGTCGAGGACCCAGGACGCGGCAGCGGGATTAGTCCGGGCCAGGCGGAACATCCACTCTTCGGCGACTTCCCCAGGCGAGGTAGAGACAGCGAAGGCTATCGCGTATCGCCAGCTGGCGAACGAGCGGGCACCGGCGGCCTCCTCCAAAGCGACCCTGCCGGATCGCAGCGCGTGGGCGGCAAAGTGCTGCTCGAAGACGGGCAGGGCGAACCGCAACCCCGCTTCATCGTCGACCACCAGTCCGGTGTTGATCAGGGACCACACCTCCGGCTCGGTGCCGAACGATGCAGCCGGCACCGGCTCGGACGATGCGAGGATGCGCACGGCCAGCCGGGCGAGCCGATCCCAGGTCTGTTCGTCGGCCTCGGGCCGCTCGCGCGTGATGATGTCGGCGGCAAGGCCGGACAGAAGCCGCAGAGGGGAGACGTTGATGCTCTTGCCGCTGGAGATGCGGGCCGCCATGGCCAGCACGAGCAGCGGGCTGGTCAGCAGGTCGCGGGCCTCCGGCGTCCACACCGCGCGCGGCGGCTCCTGAGCGAGGACGCACTGCAAGAGGCCGACACCGCGCTCGACCGGCCACGGGGCGGCGGTGAGGAGCTCCTCGGCCGCCACGGACATCCCCGGCCGGCTGGTCGCCAGTACCCGCATACTCGGCCAGACGACTACCAGGCGCCGTGCCTCGTCCAGGAGCTGGTCGGCTTTCCGGGGTGGAAGGCTGTCGAGATCGTCGATGACCACCCGACACGGCAGCGTCGGGTCGCCTCCGATCACATCGGTAACCGCCGTCGCCAGCGTGGAGGTGATCGATCGGGCCGACAGCCATACAGGAACCTCGACATCGTCGTCGGCTTCGGCGACCTTCAGCCCCTCCTCCCACCAGCGCGCAGCGCGTTCGCTCTTGCCCGCGCCCATCGGCCCCACCAGCACCCGCACCTGGCCCTCGGGAACCACCAGCGCGGGCTCGGAGTGCTGCGACATCCATTCCAGGACCGCATCGCGCCGGTGCGTCGGGACAGGCCGCAGTTGCACCAGTCGGCGGGCATGAGCTTCCCGTCCGGCAAGCGCCAACGCCTCCTGCCGCGACCGCGACCGGGCAGAAAATGGCACCGCTTCGGCGACGGCCGCGGCGAGCTGCGCTGGTCCGAAGGAGCGCTCGATGACCTGCAGGACCTCGTCCTCCGTCAGCGGCCGCCCCACTGTCTCATCACATTCGCGCAGCTGGATCCGCTTCCACTCGCGCAGGAGATCAGCCGGGAACCGCTCAGGGAAGTCGTCGACCTCCTTGGCATGCGCCTGGCACATCAAGATCAGATTGGTCTCGCTGCGGTTCTCCTCCTCCGACATGTGCGGATCCCAACGGGGACCGTTCTCCCGGCGCGCGTGAATGTGCGCAACCTCGCTGTTGAGAACGCGCTCGCCGGTGTACGAGCTCACCCGGTACAGCGGCTCTGTGCACTCGGGGAAGCCACACCGCAAGGCCGTCCCATACAACTGCCGCACCGTGGTGAGAGTGGGGACCGAGTGCACTCGTCCACGCTTGCGGTGGGTCGCCTCGCCGCTCACCCGCCTAGTCCGTCCTATCGTCCCGTGTGCCAGTGTTGCTCCTGCGGCTCGCGGCGGCTGCCCCGTCGATGTGCGGTCCAGTGCCGGTTGCCGAGACCCAGGCGAGCCGTTCGACGGCGTCCTCGGCGCACATACTGAGCGTACGGCAGTGCGATCTATCGCATGAAGCTCAGCCGCACCAGAGGTGATATCTATCGCTCTCGGCCAGCTCGGGAGCTTAGTGGTCTGCTTGCTGCCGTATCTCACGCGCGAGAGCAGCATGGTGGCGCATGACGTTGATCGCACCGGCGTCCGTTTCTTGCTGTCCGTGCGGTTCACCGCACGGACAGACGCTCCAGCCGTCGGCCTGGACGCGGTCAGCCACAACCTCGACCAGCTGGGCCACCTCGTCGAGAACACCGACAGGGAGCTCTGCATGCCCGCCGGAGTGGTGCTTGACGAGAGCGGCGCCGATCTCCGTGGCGATGTCCAGGAGGTGCGCTGCTGCCGGGCCGTCTCCATTGAGGCTGGCGTACTTGCCAGCTTGCGAGACGGCCATGACCAAGTGGCCCAGAGACTCGATCGGCGAGTCGACGACGCGGTCGTCGATCCGCACCGGTCGCACGGCGTGCGGTGGGGCGCATCGGTGATCGTCCTCGGTGGCCGCCTTCATGATGACATCGGCGACGACCTCCGGGGTGACCAGGTGGACGGCCTCTTCCTCGCCCATGCCCACCTGCTTGGCCATCGCACTGACCATGTGTGCGACGACGCCCTGCACCGCTGTCGGCTCCACCTCGACTCCGTGGGTCAGCAGCACGGCGCTCGTCTGCGTCACGAGAGTCTTGAACGGGACGGTGTCCATCGCGTCTGTCACGGCCCCAAGCCTAGGAGGAACCGTTGGAGCGTTTCCACAAAGCGGGCTTGTTCGCGGGAGAGCATCACGGACTCCCCTGCCGGATACCTGCGCGGTTCTCCGCGCGCACCCCTTTGCACCCGCGCTGCGCTGATGCGCTCCCCTCGCGCACCCCTTGGATTTCGTGGCACAGGCCAGAGCACCGGTGTTGACCACAGAAGGGTCACCAGCAAGAGAAAACCCAGGTCAGACGGTGTCTGACCTGGGTTCGTCTGGAGCCGCCTTCGGGATTCGAACCCGAGACCTACGCATTACGAGTGCGTTGCTCTGGCCATCTGAGCTAAGGCGGCGTGCTGTCCGCACTATGGTGCGATCAGCGACGTCGGTAAGTCTACACAGTTTCCGGGGTGCTCCCGACCATGGCCCGGAGCACCCCGGACGCCGACCGACCCAACGCCCGGCGCGGCCACGCATCAGCCCTGTGAGCAGCGCTTTCCGTCGGTTGGGGGCGTTCCGCGGAGCAGATACGTATTGATCGCGGAGTCGATGCACGCACTGCCCCGCCCATACGCGGTGTGACCGTCGCCGTCATATGTGAGAAGCCGGCCGGAGGAGAGCTGGGAGGAGAGGGCCTGGGCCCAGCGGTAGGGAGTGGCCGGGTCCCGGGTCGTGCCCACGACCACGATCGGGTCGGCCCCCTTGGCCTCGATGCGATGCGGCTCCCCCGTCGCCCTGACCGGCCAGTACGCACAGTTCAGGGAGGCCCACGCCAGCGCCCGGCCGAAGACGGGCGAGGCCTTCTCGAAGGCGGGGAGCGCCTGTTCGACCTGCTCGGGGCCGGCGTAGGCGGGCGGCAGGTCGAGGCAGTTCACGGCGGCGTTGGCGTACATCAGATTGGAGTAGCGGCCACCGGGATCGCGTTCGTAGTAACTGTCCGAGAGGGCGAGCAGCCCGGCGCCGTCGTCGTCCCGAACGACCTCGGTCAGCGCCTGGCGCAACCGCGGCCAGCTCCCCTCGTCGTACATCGCCGCGATCACCCCGGTCGTGGCCAGCGACTCCCCGAGCCGTCGGCCGTCGGGGTCCCTGGTCGGAACCGGCCGTGCGTCCAGCCGTTGGAACAAGCTCCGCAGGTTCTCGCCGACCTGCTCGCTCGTCCGTCCCAGCGGACAGTCCTTCCACCCCGCGCAGTCCTTCGCGAAGGCCTCGAACGCCGTCTCGAACCCCGCCGTCTGCTCCTGGTTGAGCCGGTCGGCGGGCAGCGACGGGTCCAGCGCCCCGTCCAGCACCAGCCGCCCCACCCGCTCGGGGAACAGCCCCGCGTACGTGGCCCCCAGCAGCGTCCCGTACGAGGCGCCGACGTAGGTCAGCTTCTCGTCGCCCAGCACCGCGCGCAGGATGTCCATGTCACGCGCCGCCTCCACCGTGGACATGTGCCGCAGCAGCTTCGGCGCCCGCGCCCCGCACCCCTCCGCGAACCTCTTGTACGAGGCGACCAGCGCCGTCTTCTCCCCCTCGTCGTCCGGCGTCAGATCGGTCTGCGTGTAGGCGTCCATCTGGCGCCCCGTCAGGCATTGGACCGGCTCGCTGCCGGCCACGCCTCGCGGGTCGACGGCGACCATGTCGTACCGGGCACGCACCTGGGCCGGATACCCGATCCCCGCGTACCCCTGGACGTAGCCGACCGCCGAGCCGCCCGGCCCACCCGGGTTGACCAGCAGCGACCCGAGCCGTTTCCCCGGCCCGGTGGCCTTCTTCCGTGCGACCGCCAGCCTGACGTCCCCCTCGGTCGGCTTCGCGTAGTCGAGGGGTGCCCGCATCGTGGCGCACTGGAACCCGGACACCTCGCAGTCGCGCCACGTCAGCTTCTGCCCGTAATAGGGGGCCAGCGCGGACGGCGTGGCACGAGGCAGAGCGGCGAGCCGCGCGGAGCCGGCCCCGTCCGCGGCCCTGGCCGCCGCCCCACCCGATTCACCGGAGGAACAAGCCGAGACAAGCAGCGCGGCAGCGGCCAACAACGTGCCGCCGGTACGCAAGGACCGTTTCGGCCGGAAAGTACGCCTGGTGTGCATCTCGCGAGCGTAACCACCCGCACCCCGATGATCACGGTCAGCAACGAATCGCGCTCGTACGAGTGACATGGTCAACCCACCGGCCCGGGTCTTCCCCTTACGGGTCGCAACCGGCGGTCACCCGGCCCGCAGGGCCATCGTCATCGCCTCCACGGCCAGCAACGGCGCCACATTGCGGTCCAACGCCTCGCGGCACTCGGCGATCGCGTCGATCCGCCGCAGAGTCGACTCGGCCGTCCCGGCCCGGGCCATACGCTCCAGGGCGTCCTGCACCTCGACGTTGGCGAGGGCGACCCGCGATCCCAGCTGCAGGGCGAGCACATCCCGATAGAACCCGGTGAGTTCGGTCAGCGCCAGATCCAGACTGTCCCGCTGCGCACGCGTACGGCGCCGCTTCTGCTTGTCCTCCAGATCCTTCATCACGCCCGCGGTCCCACGAGGCATCCGCCCCCCTTGCGAGGCCCCGAGCGCGGCCTTCAGCTCCTCGGTCTCTTTCGTGTCGACCTCTTCGGCAAGCTGCTTGGACTCCTCCGACGCGGCGTCCACCAACTCCTGCGCGGCCTTCAGACACCCCCCGATGTCCTCGACCCGCAACGGCAGCTTCAGCACGGCGGCCCGCCGCTCCCGCGCCCGGGGGTCGGTGGCCAGTCGCCGGGCCCGCTCGATATGCCCCTGTGTGGCCCGAGCCGCCCGCGCGGCGGCGTCCGGTTCGATGCCGTCACGCCGTACGAGCATGTCGGCCACGGCATCCACCGAGGGCGTGAGCAGCCCGACGTGCCGGCACCGCGACCGGATGGTCGGCAGCACATCCTCCAGCGAAGGCGCGCACAGCAGCCACACCGTTCGCGGAGCGGGCTCTTCCACGGCCTTCAGCACCGCGTTCGCCGACTTCTCGTTCAGCCGCTCGGCGTCCTCGACGAGGATGATCTGCCAGCGCCCGTTGGCAGGCGACGTGAACGACTTCCTCACGGTGTCCCGCATGTCCTCGGCGAGGATCTGCGTCCCCACGGCCGCCACCGTGGTCACATCGGCATGCGTCCCCACCAGTGCCGTATGGCACCCGTCGCAGAACCCGCACCCGGGGCTCCCACCGAGCGCCCGGTCCGGGCTCACACACTGCAACGCCGCCGCGAACGCCCGCGCCGCCGTGTTCCGCCCGGACCCCGGCGGCCCGGTGAACAACCACGCGTGCGTCATCTTCGACGCCTCCGGAGCGGGCTCCCCCTTCCCGGCCGCGCTGACGATGACATCGGCATCCCGAGCCGCAGCATCCAACTGCGCACTGAGCCGCCCCTGCCCCACCAGCTCGTCCCACACAGTCACGACCCACCGCCCTCAGCGCCACAACACGTCCGCTCCCCCATTCTGCGCGACCCCACTGACACACCCGCCCACTCCACCCACCAAGCACCCGAAACCGGGGCAGGGCGGAGCAGGAACTGGTCGCGCACAAGACCGACAGATACGCGGGACACGGGACACGGGGAGGGGAGGCAGACAGGTGGAGGCGGACAGAGGCGGGGCAGCCGCGTACGGACGGAAGGGGCCGGGCCGGTGTGTCCTATGTCCGTCGCGTACAGCCGGCTCAGCAAAGTTCATGCCTCTCGACCCCCGAGCAGTACGTCCGCCTGCGACGGACTGACACACCGGCCCGGCCCCGCCCCACCCACGCACCCTCAGGCGCACCGCCCAATCACCGGCCAAGCGCTTGGCCGGCCCTCGGCCCCGCCAACACCTCAGCGGCGACGCCGCCGCCCCCACCCCTCCTCGGGATCATCCTCCGCATGCGGCCCCAACAACTCATCCGCCAACGTCGGCAGATCGTCCAACGGCGTCTCCTCGGCCCAATCGGACCGCTGCCGCCGCCGAGGCACCCCCTCCGCGTCGACCTGAGGCAACTCCCGAGTCCGCTCCTCGGCCCCCTCGGCCTCCTCGGCGCCGTCGCCCCGCTCATCCCGGAAGAACCCGGGCGGCACCAGATCGTCCCGCACCGGCGGAAGCACAGCCGTCTCATCGACCGCCCCCGAAGGCACCTGCGGCAACACCGCGGTCTCATCCTCGGACGGCACCGCCCCAGAACCCGCTCCAGCACCAGCTCCAGAACCCGCCCCGGCCCCCACAGGCGGCACCGGCGGCTTGGGCAACTTCGCCGTCACCTCAGAATCCGCCCCGGCCACCCCCTCAGCAGCCGCCCCCGGCCGCACAACCGGCGTAGGCACGGTAGCCACATCATCGACCCCACGCCGAGCGGCCGCAGCAGCCCGAGCAGCCGCCGCAGCGGCAGCCGCAGCCCTCTCAGCCTCGGCGGCCCTCTCCGCAGCGGCCACCCTCTCCGCCTCAGCGGCGGCCCTCCCCGCGGCAGCGGCCCTCTCCTCGGCGGCCGCCCTCTCCGCAGCGGCCGCCTTCTCCGCCGCAGCCCGAGCGACCTCCGCGGCAGCGGACTCCTCGGCCAGCCGCCGAGCCTCCTCGGCCCGAAGCAGCGCTTCCTCCGCCTTCCGCTGCTTCTCCAGACGGCGAGCCTCCGCCTCCTCACGCAGCCGCTGCTCCTCGGCCGCCTGCTGACGCCGCCGCTCCTCCTCGGCCCTCCGCCGTTCCTCGGCCTCGGCCCGAGCCTTCTCCTCCGCGAGCAGCCGAGCCCGCTCCTCCTCGGCCCTGCGCTGCGCTTCCTCGGCCCGCCGCCGAGCCTCCTCGGCCTGCCGCTCGGCCTCCCGCCGCTGAGCCTCCTCCAGCTCGCGCCGCTTGCGCTCTTCCTCCTCGGCCCGCAGTCGTGCGAGCTCTTCCTGCCGTTCCCGCTCCAGCCGCTCTTCCTCGGCCTTGCGCCGGGCCTCCTCCTCGGCCTTCCTGCGCGCTTCTTCCTCGGCCTTGCGCCGGGCCTCCTCCTGGGCCTCCACCTCGGCCTCGGACAGCGGCAGCATCACATCCAGCCGATGCCGGATCACCGTCGTCACGGCCTCGGGAGCCTGCGCGCCGTCAACGACCAGATACCGCCCGGCGTCGGCCGCGGCCAGCGTCAGGAACCCGGACCGCACCCGCTCATGGAACTCGGCCGGCTCCGACTCCAGCCGATCCGGCGCCTCCGTGAACCGCTCCCTCGCCGCCTCCGGCGACACATCCAGCAGCACGGTCAGATGCGGCACCAGCCCGTCCGTCGCCCATCGCGAGATCCGGGCGATCTCAGTCGGCGAGAGATCCCGCCCGGCCCCTTGATAGGCCACGGACGAATCGATGTACCGATCCGAGATGACGACGGCGCCCCGCTCCAGCGCGGGCCGCACAACGGTGTCCACGTGCTCGGCCCGATCGGCGGCGTACAACAACGCCTCGGCCCGATGCGACAGCCCGGCGCTGCTGACGTCCAACAGAATCGACCGCAGCCGCTTGCCCACCGGAGTGGCCCCCGGCTCGCGTGTGACGACGACCTCGTGACCTTTGGCCCGGACCCACTCGGCGAGCGCCTCGACCTGGGTGGACTTCCCGGCCCCGTCACCGCCCTCCAGCGCGATGAAGAACCCGGAGGCCGCAGGCGCCTGAACAGGATCATCGCCCTTGAGCAGCGCGTCCCGCAGATCATGCCGCAACGGCACCCCGGACCGGTCGTCGACCTTGGCGAGCACCAGCGCCGCCACCGGCAGCAGCAGGGCACCCACCAGCATCAACGTGAACGCCGCGCCGCCGTGCGCGAAGACGAACTTCCCGCTCTCCAGCCGATGCGGCCCGATCAGCGCGGCGAACAGCGGCGCCACGATCACGGCCAGCGCCACGAACACCCGTACGACGGCATGCAGATGCTCGGTCGTCCGCCCCCGCCGGAAGTCCTCTGCCTCCTGATCGAGCAGCGTGTGCCCGGTGTTGGCCGCGATCCCGGCCCCGACACCCGCGAGCCCCAGGATCAGCACCACGCTCGTGACATCCGGCACCAGCCCGGCGGCCAGCAACGCCACACCCGTGAAGGCGACGGCCAGAGCGAGCAACCGCCGCCGCGACAGCGCGGGCAGCACGGCGGGCGCCCGCCGAATCCCGAGCACGACCCCACCGGTCAGCGCGACGACGAACAACCCGTACGTGACCGGACCGCCACCCAGGTCCTTGGCATGCAGTACGGCAACGGCGACGGCGGCGGCGATGGCACCGGCCACCGCCCCGCACGCGGGCACCAGTATCGGAATCGCCCCGGTACGCCCCTTGTCGAGCCCGGTCCCCGACTTGGGCCGGCGCAGTCCCTCAAGCGGCGACCGCGCGCGCGGCGTACGCGTCTTCGGCAGTTCCAGGAAGGTCACCACGGACAGCGAGGCGGCGAAGAGCCCGGCGGCGACGTACGACGCGAGCGCGGCCTGGTGCTGCCCGAACCAGTCGATACCGGCGCCCAGCACATTGTTGAGCAGCGACGCGACGACGAGCCCGGCGGCGGCGAGGGGCACGGCCACGAAGCCCGTACGCAGCGACAGGCGCCGCAGCGCGTCCATGTGGTCCGGCAGCGGTCGTACGGTCGCGCCCTCCAGCGGCGGCGCGGGCAGCAGCGCGGGCGCCGCGCTCTCCCGGCACACCGTCCAGAACCGCTCGGCGACACCGGCCACGAACACGGTCACGAGCAGCACGGCGAGCGCGTTGTCCGGCGTCCAGTCGATCCACAGGGGTGCCACGATCAGCAGCAGCGCCCTCAGCCCGTCGGCCCCGACCATGGTCCAGCGTCGGTCGAGGGGCCCGTCCTGCGAGGTCAGCGAGGTGAGCGGCCCGAGAAGTACGGCGCCGAAGAGCAGCGTCGCGAGCGCACGCGTACCGAACACGGCCGCCACCGTCAGCGCGACCCCCCGGTACCCACCCCCGAAGGAGCCCTCGGCAATGGCGGTCTGCACCACGAGCAGCACCAGCACGAACAGCGCGAGCACATCGCCCACGCCGCCCACAAGCTGTGCGCTCCACAACCGCTTGAGCTGCGGCTGACGCAACAACGCGCGCACCGCGCGCTCCCTGGAATCCGCTGCCAGGGCGTCGTCAGGGGCCGAAGTCTGGTCCGTCGGCTGCTCGCCTCGCATCATGCTTTCAGCCTATCGGCCCCCACCGACACCCCGAACCGACGCCCAAACGCACCCACACCGCACACCCAACCCGCACAAACAGCGCAGGCCAGGCAAAGCAAGGGTGAAGATTCCGGCCACCGACCAGCACGGGCGCCCCTCAAGAGGCGCGGAGCGCTGTGCGAAGCCACGCTCCGCAGCAGCCAAGTCAGGGGCGCGGGGCTGTATCGACTTGCGGCTCCGCCGCGTGGGCGCGACAAGCCACAACGAACCGGCAGCCGCCAACTCACCCGAACCCCCGAGCTCCTAGGCGTCCGGCACAACCTTCTTCGCCGCCACCTTCTTGGCAGGCGCCGCCTTCTTCGCCGCCGCCGTCTTGGAAGCGGCGGCCGTCTTCTTGGCCGCGACCTTCTTCGCAGGCGCCGCCTTCTTGGCGGCGGCCTTGGTCGCCGTCTTCTTCGCCGGCGCCTTCTTCGCGGTCTTCTTGGCGGGAGCCTTCGCCCGCTTCTCCGCCAGCAGCTCGAACCCACGCTCGGGCGTGATCGCCTCCACGCTGTCCCCGGACCGCAGCGTCGCGTTGGTCTCACCATCGGTGACGTACGGCCCGAACCGCCCGTCCTTCACCACGACCGGCTTCCCGCTGACCGGGTCGGAGCCCAGTTCCTTGAGCGGCGGCTTGGCCGCGGCCCGCCCCCGCTGCTTGGGCTGCGAGTAGATCTCCAGCGCCTCTTCGAGGGTGATCGTGAAGAGCTGTTCCTCCGACTGCAGCGAACGCGAGTCCGTGCCCTTCTTCAGATACGGCCCGTACCGCCCGTTCTGCGCGGTGATCTCCTGCCCCTCGGCGTCGGCGCCGACGACTCGCGGCAGCGACATCAGCTTCAGCGCGTCGTCCAGTGTGACCGTGTCCAGGGACATCGACTTGAACAGCGAGGCGGTACGCGGCTTGACCGCGTTCTTGCCGGTCTTGGGCGTGCCCTCGGGAAGGATCTCCGTGACGTACGGCCCGTAGCGCCCGTCCTTGGCGACGATCTGGTGCCCGGTCGCGGGGTCGGCCCCCAGTTCGAAGTCACCGCTGGGCTTGGCCAGCAGTTCCTCGGCCAGTTCGACGGACAGCTCGTCGGGGGCCAGGTCGTCGGGGATGTCGGCGCGCTGATGCCCCTCGGCGTCCTTCTCACCGCGCTCGATGTACGGCCCGTAGCGCCCGACGCGCAGCACGATGTCGTTGCCGACGGGGAACGACGACACCTCGCGCGCGTCGATCGCGCCCAGGTCGGTGACCAGTTCCTTCAGACCACCGAGGTGATCCCCGTCACCGTTGCCGGCCTCGGCCGCGCTTCCGTTGGCCCCCTCCGCGACGGAGTCGCTATCAGATGCGGCCTCGCCGAAGTAGAACCGCTTCAGCCACGGCACCGACTGGGCCTCGCCCCGCGCGATGCGGTCGAGGTCGTCCTCCATCTTGGCGGTGAAGTCGTAGTCGACGAGCCGCCCGAAGTGCTTCTCCAGCAGGTTGACCACAGCGAAGCTCAAGAACGACGGCACAAGGGCCGTGCCCTTCTTGAAGACGTACCCCCGGTCCAGGATCGTCCCGATGATCGACGCGTACGTCGACGGGCGGCCGATCTCGCGCTCTTCGAGCTCCTTGACCAGCGAGGCCTCGGTGTAGCGGGCGGGCGGCTTGGTGGCGTGCCCGTCGACGGTGATCTCCTCGGCGGAGAGCGGGTCGCCCTCGCTCACCTGCGGCAACCGGCGCTCGCGGTCGTCCAGCTCGGCGTTCGGGTCGTCGGCGCCCTCGACGTACGCCTTGAGGAAGCCGTGGAAGGTGATCGTCTTGCCGGAGGCGCTGAATTCGGCGTCCCGGCCGTCGGAGGTGGTGCCGCCGATCTTGACGGTGACGCTGTTGCCGGTCGCGTCCTTCATCTGGGAGGCGACCGTCCGCTTCCAGATCAGCTCGTAGAGCTTGAACTGCTCGCCGGTCAGCCCGGTCTCGGCCGGCGTGCGGAAACGATCACCCGAGGGCCGGATCGCCTCGTGCGCCTCCTGCGCGTTCTTGACCTTCCCGGCGTACGTACGCGGGGCGGACGGCAGATAGTCGGCGCCGTAGAGCTGGGTGACCTGGGCACGGGCGGCGGCGATCGCGGTGTCGCTGAGCGTCGTGGAGTCCGTACGCATGTACGTGATGAAGCCGTTCTCGTACAGCTTCTGGGCGATCTGCATGGTCGCCTTGGCGCCGAAGCCGAGCTTGCGGCTGGCCTCCTGCTGGAGGGTCGTCGTCCGGAAGGGCGCGTACGGCGAGCGGCGGTACGGCTTGGACTCGACGGACCGGACGGAGAAGCGCGTGTTCTCCAGGGCGGCGGCCAGCGCACGCGCGTTCGCCTCGTCGAGGTGCAGGACGTTCGCGCCCTTGAGCTGCCCCAGCGAGTCGAAGTCACGGCCCTGGGCGACGCGGCGGCCGTCGACCGACTGCAGACGGGCGACCAGGGAGGACGGGTCGGAGGCGTCACCGGTACGGCCGGTGGCGAAGGTGCCGGTGAGGTCCCAGTACTCGGCCGAGCGGAACGCGATGCGCTCGCGCTCCCGCTCCACGACCAGCCGGGTCGCGACCGACTGGACGCGGCCGGCCGACAGACGCGGCATGACCTTCTTCCACAGGACCGGCGAGACCTCGTAGCCGTAGAGGCGGTCGAGGATACGGCGGGTCTCCTGGGCGTCGACCAGCTTCTGGTTGAGCTCGCGCGGGTTGGCGACGGCGGCCTGGATCGCGGCCTTGGTGATCTCGTGGAAGACCATCCGCTTGACCGGGACCTTGGGCTTGAGGACCTCCTGGAGGTGCCAGGCGATGGCCTCCCCCTCGCGGTCCTCATCGGTGGCGAGGAAGAGCTCGTCGGAGTCCTTCAGCAGGTCCTTGAGCTTCTTGACCTGCGCCTTCTTGTCCGCGTTGACCACATAGACGGGCTGGAAGTCATGCTCGACGTCCACGCCGAGGCGGCGTACCTCGCCGGTGTACTTCTCGGGCACCTCCGCGGCGCCGTTGGGAAGGTCGCGGATGTGCCCCACGCTCGCCTCGACGATGTAGCCGGGGCCGAGATAGCCCTTGATCGTCTTCGCCTTGGCAGGCGACTCGACGATGACGAGTCGGCGGCCGCCCTTCGCGGTCTCGCTGGTCGGGGACAACTTCGCTCTTCTCTCCGGTCGACGCTGGGTCTCCCCAGGCTCGCGTCCCGGGGTCGGGCGCCCCCGGGGACCGGTGCCTCTCGGGAGGCTCCGCCCTGGCCCGGGGGTCGGGTCATGCTGACGCTGCGGAGTGTGACGGTACATCCCGCCCCCGTGTCAAACGGGAAAAGCCCGCAACGGCCACTCGAACGGTAACCCGACTACCGCCATTCCTGCCGCCCGGCGTGTGCATCGATCCTTTCGGGCCGATGCGGAGGGTCACCTGCCAGTTACACCCACCAACCGCCGCCCCAGGCCCGGGAACCCGCTCAGATCCGTGTGAAGCACCACGCGCCGAGCACCAGCGAGGTGACCGCGACGACGCTCGCGAGCGTTGCCGACATCACAGGGCGGACTCCCTGGGCCACCGGCTGCCCCTGGCGCAGCCGGACCGCGGTCCACACCAGCAGCCCGCCTCCGAACAGGGCGAACACCACGCCCACGAAGATCGCCGGTCCGCTCTCCATGTCCCGCTCCCGCTCCTCGGTGTCCCAGCGTCGGGAGGCTGGCACGTACGGGCGGCGGGCTCGCGAACCCGAGGTGAACGCGAGGCGTCCGGGACCTCAGACGGAGCCGGGCGTGGGTATCTTCCCGGTCGTCCTCGTAGCGTCGGTGTTGCGCACCGTGCACACCACCTTGTTGAAGCCCTTCTTCCACTCCGTCTCGTCGGAGACCCATCCCGACACGATCAGGTCGGCACCGGGTGCCCAAGTCGTCTCGAACCTGTTGGTGCAGAGCTTGCCGCCTTCGTCGAGGGCGCCCTGGAACGTCATGCTGTCGGGTGCCTGCACCGAACCGACCACCTGGTCGGTGTGCGCTTCGGCACAGTCGGTCAGCGGTGCGTCGTATCCCTCGTCCTCCCGCGTGGTGTAGTCCCAGCAGTCGCCGACGGCCATCTGGGTCGGCCACAGGTTCGTGCCCTTGTCCCGGAGCCGGCCCACCTCGCCGCCGATCCCGACGTGCCTGCCGAGTACGAGACATGCCGTACCGCCCTTGGCCGTGGTGAACCCCTCCTCCGTCGGAAGCAGCGCGTAGACCCCGGCGTCGGGCAGGGCCTCCGCCGTGGGGCCGGCCTGGTCGGCGCAGCGCTCCGCCCCGTTGTCCCGCGCGTCCTCGTAGTCGGACGCCGTCTCCAGCGCCACCACCTGACCGTCCGGCCAGTCCTCGTCGCAGTCCACCACCCCGAGGTCGGGCAGCGACTCGAACGCCGTCCCCGTCCAGACGGCCTTGACGCAGTCCCCCACCTCCAGCGGCTGCTTCAGGGCGGCCTGCTTCCCGTACGGGTACTCCGACCCGGGTGACGGTCCGTCCGGCGTCGGGGAGCCCGACGACGAGGAGTTCGACGTGCCACGGCCGAGCACGTTGACCGCTGCCCAGGTCCCGCCGGCCACCACGAGCACGGCGGCCACCACGATCGCCACGATCGCGGCGGCGGGTGTCCTCCTCTTGACCCCGCCCGGCTGCGGAGCACCGGCCGTCATCGTGGGGAATCCGGCGTTCCCCGGGGGCGGGGCGCCCCTGCCCCCGTACGGCGACGACGGATTGCCCACGGTGCCGCCGTACGCGGGGACTTGCTGCCCGGGTACGGCCCCGTACGGCCCCGACTGGCCTCCCCCGTAAGGGTTGTAGCCGTCGTAGGGGCCGCGGGGCCGGGCCTGCTGCCAGGGGCCGTACGGCATCGGGCCGCCGGGCGTCCCGGCCGGGGTGGACGGACCGGCGCCCGGGGTGTGCGGGCTGTTCGGCGTCGGGGGCGCGCCGGGCGTGTTCGGGGCGCCCGGCGTGTACGGGTTGTGCGGCGCCCCAGGGGCGTACGGCATGGGCGAAGCCCCCGGGGTTCCGGGTGTGTTGGGCGTACCCGGGGTGTGCTGCGCGCCCGGTGTGTGGGGCGCTCCCCCGCTGCCCTGGGCGGCGGCCGCATGGCCGGGCGGGGCGCTCGCGGCGTATCCGTGGGGCGTGCCGGGGGTGTTGTTGGGGGCGCCTCCGGGTGTGCCGGGGGCGGGGCCGAAGCCCTGAGGTGCGGCTGTGGCGGGTGTGGTTCCCCAGCCGGGTGGCGTGGCGGCACCGCCCGTGCCCGCGACCCGCTGGAGCCCTCGGGACACCGCTTCCGGCGACAGCCGTCGTACCGGGTCCTTGATGAGCAACCCGTGGAGCACGGTGGCCAGTTCACCGGCGCGCGCGGGTGGTGTGGGCTCCTCGCCGAGCAGGGCCGTGAGCGTGGCGTACTCGCCCTGCCGGTCGAAGGGGCCCCGGCCCTCGACCGCCGCGTACAGCGTGGCGCCGAGCGAGAACAGGTCGGCGGCCGGTGTCGGCGGCTCGCCCCGCGCGCGCTCGGGGGCCAGATATCCGGGGGTGCCGAGGATGCCGGCGGTGGCGGTGAGCCGGGGCTCGCGGGACTCGGGCTGGAGGGCGATGCCGTAGTCGGTGAGCAGCACGCGCGCGTAGGGGTCGCCGGAGGCGTCGGCGGCGAGAAGGATGTTGGCCGGTTTCACATCGCGGTGGAGGATGCCGATCCGGTGGCCGGCGGTGAGCGCGTCGAGGACGGCGAGCCCGATCCGCGCCACCTGCTCGGGTGTGAGCGGCCCCCGCTGCCGTACGACCGCCTGGAGGTCGATCGCGTCCGGCACGTACTCCATGACGATCCATGGCAGTCCGTCGTGCAGCACCACGTCGTGGACCGTGGCCACATGCGGATGTCCGCGCAGCCGGGCGGCGTGCCGGGCCTCGCTGCGGGCCCGGGCGATCCTCCCCCGCTCTCGGCTTCGCTCGATCGGGGGGACCCCCACGGCGGGCTCGGCCGCGTCCATCGGGACGGCGGGCAGGGAGATCTCCTTGAGGGAGACCTCACAGGCCAACTCCTCGTCGTACGCGAGCCACACCCGGCCCATGCCGCCCGCGCCCAGGGTGCGCAGCAGCCGGTACCGGCCGTTGATGATCCTTCCCTGGCCCTGCTCCGGCGTCTCCCCCGCCATCCCCGCCATCGCGATCCCCCGATCCCCAGAGACAGCGCGTGCCTCCCCCGAGGACACGTCGAATCCGTCTCTTGAAAATAGCTTCGCACGCACCACTGACAGGAGCCCTTTTCCTGACCAATCCAGCCAGAGCGGACACAGGGGCCCCAGGGGTGCGGATGCGCCCCATCCGCTACGGGGAGGGGGCGCCGCGAGCCGTACCAGTACGGTCACCGGACGGTTCGGAATCGGTCACGGAGGGCCGGACGTCATGGGAGGGGGACGGAAGCCGTCGCCAGGTCACGCCGATGCAGGTGGCCCGGATCGGGCTCGCCGTCACGCCGACGGGGTCCCACCGAAACCCGTCGGCGCCCTCACGGCACTCACCCGGCGGGTTCGAGGAACCCCTGCTCGACCAGCAGCCTGATCTGGACCGGCGTACGGTCGCGCAGGGCGACCGGGTCCTCGCCCACCAGTTGGGCGATGGCGTCCAGAATCCGGCCCGCGCTGAGCGTGCCGTCGCACACACCGGCGAATCCGGCGCCGACCGTGTCGACCTTGGTGGCCCGGCGCATTCCCCGGTTCTGGCGCAGCACCACATGCTCGGGGTCCTCGGCGCCGGGCAGCCCGACCTGCTCCTGGACGACCTCGCCGGTGAGCCGGAAGTGCCCGGCGAGCAGCGCCGCGTCATCGCTGGCCCGTAGGTAGTCGATCCGCGCGAAGTGCGCCCGCACGGTCTCCCCGAGCGGCTGTTCGACCGGATGCGGCCACTCCTCGACGGTGATCGAGGGCGCGGTCTCGGCGGCGGCGGTCCTCCTCAGGGTGATCCACCCGAAACCGACGCCCTTCACCTTCCGCGCCTCGAACTCGTCGAGCCACGCGTCGTACCGCGCCTGGTACTCGGCGACGTCACCCCGGTGGTCGCCCGCGTCGCGCAGCCACAGCTCGGCGTACTGCGTGACGTCCTGGACCTCCCGCTGCACGATCCACGCGTCGCACCCGCGCGGCACCCACGACCTGAGCCGCTCCTGCCAGTCCTCCCCCTCCACGTGCTGCCAGTTGGCGAGGAACTGCGCGAACCCGCCCTCGTTCAGCCGCTCCCCCGTCTGCTGAACGAGCGTCCGGCACAGATCATCCCCGCCCATGCCGCCGTCGCGGTAGGTGAGCCGGGCATCCGGCGAAATCACGAACGGCGGATTGGAGACGATGAGGTCGAAGGTCTCGTCCCGCGCCACCGGCTCGAAGAGGGAGCCCTGGCGCAGATCGGCGGCGGGTGCGCCGGAGAGCGCCAGCGTGAGCGCCGTGATGTGCAGCGCGCGCGGATTGAGATCGGTCGCCGTCACCCGAGTGGCGTGCCGGGTGGCGTGCAGCGCCTGGATGCCGGACCCGGTCCCGAGATCGAGGGCGGCCCCGACGGGCGTCCGCACGGTGATCCCGGCCAGGGTGGTGGAAGCCCCGCCGACCCCGAGCACGACCCCTTCGTCCCGCTGCCCGATCCCCCCGGCCCCGCCCACGGCACATCCGAGATCGGAAACGATGAACCAGTCCTCGCCCTCGGGACCGCCGTAGGGCCGCACGTCGACAGCGGCGGCGACCTCGTCCCGCTCCTCCCCGACCCGACGCAGCCACCCGCTCTCCACACACACGTCGACGGGCAGAACGCCCTCCACGCGTGCGCGTGCGACCGGCTGCTGCAACAGGAACAGCCGAACCAGTGCCTCCAGCGGGCTGTCCCCCCGAGTCGCCCGAAGCGCCGGCACCACCTCACTCCGAGCCAGAGCGGCATAGGCGGACGCCCCGAGCAGCTCAAGCAGCCCATCAGCGGTGAACTCAGCACCGATCAGAGCCTCCCGAAGCCGCTCAGCAACTTCGGACCGGTCGACGGATGGCAGGTCAGACAACGTGGAGTCAGTCACGCCTGCCATTGTCGCCCCTGCCGCAGCCGCAGGCGGGCGACCGCGTCCCGCTTAGCTGCGGGCAGTCGTGCCGCTGGGGCGGCACGGGTGGGCGCAGCGGCACCCTGTAAGCGCCGGCAAGCGAAACCCACCCCCGCTCAGCCCCAGCACCGGGCGCCCTCCCCAGTTCAGGGCGCCCCGCTGCTCACCCCTCCGCAGAAGAAGCCGAAGCCGAAGCACCCGCGGACGCCGTCGCCGACTTGCAACTCGCCTGCTCGGCCATCGCCTGCCCCACCTCCCCCTTCTCCAACTCCTTCAGCGCGTTGCTCCCTGTCTTGCTCAACTTCTCCAGCTCGGTCGCGACCCCTTCGAGCCCGTCCGCGAACTTCGCCTGATCCTTGGTGTTCAGTTCATCCGACTTGGTCTTCAGCGCGGCATAGGCGGACGACAGCTGATTCAGCTCGGCGACAGCCGCCTTCTGCTTCTTCGCCCCGTCCTCCACATCGGGCGCCCCCGCCTTCTGGATGGCCGTCGCCATCGCCTTGTACGCGTCGGAGATGTCCTGGAAGCCCTGGGAGTCGGCCTTCTGGACGTCCACCGGTGCGCTGTCGTCCGAGGTCTCCTTCTGGATCGAGGCATTGGCCGCCGCGATCTTCTTGATCTGCGGCTGTACGTCGTCGCAGACCTGCTTGGCCCAGGAGTTCAGCTTCTCGTTCGTGTCGTCGTCGCTGCTGCAGCCGGACAGCGCCAGTACCAGTACCGCACCGCCGGACAGTGCGGCCACGAGCTTCTTGTTCACCGGATTGGTCCCTTCCGTGGCTCTCGGCCCCGGAACATACACGCCGAACAGGCGACACCTATATGACGTGCACCCTTTGTAAACCTTTTTGTAACCATTTGCACCAAGGGAGAGAAGGCTCACGGCCCCCATGGGCGCACGCAGAAGGGCGGGCGGCCGACGCGTCAACTCGCGCCGTCCGCCCGCCCTTTGAGCTGGGCTGTCGGGGCAACGCCCGTATGCCCACTGACGCGACCGCCTACGAAACCACCGCAGGGTCGGCGGGCTTGGCCACCCGCTCGGGGTTGCCTTCGTCACCCACGGCGATTCCGCGCCGCTTCGACACGTAGACCGCCCCGATGATCACGGCGATGGCGAGCAGCGCGATGGCAATGCGCAGCCCGACGCTCTTGTCCTCGCCGTAGCTGAACTGGACTACCGCGGGCGCGATGAGCAGCGCGACGAGGTTCATCACCTTCAGCAGCGGGTTGATGGCCGGCCCCGCGGTGTCCTTGAACGGGTCGCCGACGGTGTCGCCGATGACGGTCGCGGCGTGGGCCTCGCTGCCCTTGCCACCGTGGTGACCGTCCTCGACGAGCTTCTTGGCGTTGTCCCAGGCACCGCCGGAGTTCGCGAGGAACACGGCCATCAGCGTGCCCGTGCCGATCGCGCCCGCCAGATACGCCCCGAGCGCGCCGACGCCGAGGGTGAACCCGATCGCGATGGGTGCCATGACGGCGAGCAGTCCGGGCGTGGCCAGCTCGCGCAGGGCGTCCTTGGTGCAGATGTCGACGACCCTGCCGTACTCGGGCGTCTCGCTGTAGTCCATGATCCCGGGCTTCTCACGGAACTGCCGCCGCACCTCGTAGACCACGGCCCCGGCGGACCGCGAGACCGCGTTGATCGCCAGCCCCGAGAAGAGGAAGACGACCGCGGCGCCCGCGACGAGCCCGACGAGGTTGTTGGGCTGCGAGATGTCCATCATCAGGTTCATGGGCGCGCCCGCGCCGGAGACCTTCTCGCCGACGTCGTTCGCGGCCGTGACGATGGCGTCGCGGTACGAGCCGAAGAGCGCGGCGGCGGCGAGTACGGCGGTGGCGATGGCGATGCCCTTGGTGATCGCCTTGGTGGTGTTGCCGACGGCGTCCAGGTCGGTGAGCACCTGCGCGCCCGCGCCCTCGACGTCGCCGGACATCTCGGCGATGCCCTGGGCGTTGTCGGAGACCGGCCCGAACGTGTCCATGGCGACGATGACGCCGACCGTGGTGAGCAGACCGGTGCCGGCCAGCGCCACGGCGAACAGAGCGAGCATGATCGACGTACCGCCGAGCAGGAACGCCCCGTAGACGCCGAGGCCGATCAGCAGCGCGGTGTAGACGGCCGACTCCAGGCCGACGGAGATACCGGCGAGGACGACCGTGGCGGGGCCGGTGAGCGACGTCTTGCCGATGTCGCGCACCGGGCGCCGGGTGGTCTCGGTGAAGTAGCCGGTGAGCTGCTGGATGACCGCGGCGAGCAGGATGCCGATGGCGACCGCTACCACCGCGAGGACCCGCGGGTCGCCGTCGTGGCCCGCGATCGCCGTGTCAGTGACGCCTTCGAGGTCGGCGTACGAGGACGGCAGATAGGCGTAGACAGCGATGGCGACGAGCGCCAGGGAGATCACCGCGGAGATGAAGAAGCCGCGGTTGATGGCGCTCATCCCGCTGCGGTCGGTGCGGCGGGGGGCGACGGCGAAGATGCCGATCATCGCGGTGAGCACGCCGATCGCGGGCACGATCAGCGGGAACGCGAGACCGGAGTCGCCGAAGGCCACCTTGCCGAGGATCAGCGCGGCGACCAGGGTCACGGCGTACGACTCGAACAGGTCGGCGGCCATTCCGGCGCAGTCGCCGACGTTGTCGCCCACGTTGTCGGCGATGGTCGCGGCATTGCGCGGGTCGTCCTCCGGAATGCCCTGTTCGACCTTGCCGACCAGGTCGGCGCCGACGTCGGCGGCCTTGGTGAAGATGCCGCCGCCGACACGCATGAACATGGCGATGAGAGCGGCGCCGAGGCCGAAGCCCTCCAGCACCTTCGGCGCGTCGGCGGCGTACACCAGGACCACGCACGAAGCACCGAGGAGTCCGAGTCCCACCGTGAACATGCCGACGACGCCACCCGTGCGAAAAGCGATCTTCATCGCTTTGTGCGAGACGAGGGTGAGATCCTTTTCCGGCTCGCCGGGGGCCGGTGTGGCTTCTCTGGCCGCCGCGGCGACGCGCACATTGCTGCGTACGGCGAGCCACATGCCGATATAGCCGGTGGCCGCCGAGAACGCCGCGCCGATCAAGAAGAACACCGATCGTCCGGCGCGCTGATTCCAGTCGTCCGCGGGCAGCAGCATGAGCAGGAAGAACACGACGACGGCGAATACGCCGAGCGTGCGCAACTGCCGTGCCAGATAGGCGTTCGCGCCTTCCTGTACGGCGGCCGCGATCTTCTTCATGCTGTCGGTGCCCTCACCCGCCGCGAGCACCTGGCGCACCAGGACTCCGGCCACGACGAGCGCGGCCACTGCCACGACAGCGATCACCAGAACGATGATCCGGTTGTCGTCGGTCAGCACCGCGGCTGCGAAGTTTGTGGGGTGATCAATTAGCTGAGGGGTAGAAAGCCCCGCCATTCGTCCTCCTTGACGCTTGGGCTGAGCTCAAGATGTGGACGGATTGTAGGGAGCGGAACCTGATCAAAACAGTGCACGGTAAACGGAATTGGCCTTCACATCCCGTTCAGCAAATGATCCGCGCACCGCCACATTACTCGAAAGAAGTAATGCCTCAAAGGCATTGACCCTTGATCGAATTATCGGGTGTTTGATCGTGAATTCCTTCACGAATTCCGGTGTTCCGATGAACGGGGATCGGAAGAAATGCAAAGGGCCCTGCTCAGCAGGGCCCTTGCGGTACTACTTGTCGGACTGAGCTTGTCGGACTGACCGCGTACGGCATGCGGCGGGTGGCCGTACGAGGTGCAGCCGTGCGGGGTGGGATCAGCCCGGCGGACGGCTCGGCACGACGGTCAGGTCAACACGGCGGCCGGCGGTGTCGTCGGCCAGCTCATACGGATCAGCCCGCCGTTCTCCCCGGCCGTGACCTCCACGTCGTCGACGAGGCCGCTGATGACCGCGAGGCCCATGTCGTCCTCCTCGCTGTCCACGTCCGCGTCACCGCCCGAGGACTCACCGGGGACGGCGTGCGGCGCCTCGTCTCCGACCTCGATGGAGAACTGCTTCTCCTCCTCGATCAGCGACACATGCACCGGCGCCGAGATACCGCCGCTCTGATGCAGCCCGACGGCGCGGGTGCACGCCTCGCCGACGGCGAGCCTGACCTCGTCGAGGACGGCCTCGTCCACTCCGGCCCTGCGTGCCACCGCTGCCGCCACCAGTCGGGCGGTACGGACGTGCTCGGGCAGCGCGCTGAAGCGGAGTTCAACGGTGGCCATGCATCCCCCTAGGAACTTCGGGCGTGCGGTCGGAGGGCCGGGCCCCCTTCGAGGCCCGGTCCCCCTTCACTTGTCTCTTGCCGTGCCGGGCGCGCGGCCCGGGACGGTTGTGATCAGTCAGTGGCCGCCACCGCTTCATCGACCGACTGGTGAATCGGGAACACCTTGGTCAGACCGGTGATGCGGAAGATCTTCAAAATGCGCTCCTGGTTGCACACCAGGCGCAGCGAGCCCTCATGGGCCCGTACTCGCTTCAGGCCGCCCACCAGCACGCCGAGCCCGGTGGAGTCGAGGAAGTCGACGCCCTCCATGTCGACGACGAGGTGGAAACTCCCGTCGTTGACCAGCTCGACCAGCTGCTCACGCAGCTTGGGCGCGGTATAAACGTCGATTTCGCCACCGACCTCGACGACCGTACGATCGCCGACGGTACGGGTCGACAGGGACAGGTCCACGGATCCTCCAGCACCTTGCTATCGAGCGTTCGCCCCTCGGGACACCTCGGCTTGAAGCCCCCGGGACGGTTCGCCAGCCGCGATGGCATTCAATCACTTACCGGCAGGCGTGCACGACGCCTTGGCTCCATTGTCCGTCACGCCGGTGACACACTCG
Source organism: Streptomyces sp. NPDC002643 (assembly GCF_053592555.1). Classification (NCBI taxonomy): domain Bacteria; kingdom Bacillati; phylum Actinomycetota; class Actinomycetes; order Kitasatosporales; family Streptomycetaceae; genus Streptomyces; species Streptomyces sp. NPDC002643. The sequence continues at coordinate 58,358 of NZ_JBSFVY010000036.1, read as the reverse complement.
GTGCCGATGGCCAAGAATCACCGATCCGATCGACATGCGACGGGCCCCGTTTCCCGGGTGGACCCGCGCACGGTCCTGGACCGCCTCGTCTCGGGGCCGAGCCGGGCCTCGCGCATCACTCATACGGAGCATGTGCCCCCGCGCACGGGCCGCCATGCCCTCTGGCCCGACCGTATCCGCGCGGAGGTCGTCGCCGCCGTCCAGGCAGCCGGAATCGAACACCCTTGGTCCCACCAGGCACGCGTCGCCGAGCACGCCCTCGACGGCGAATCGGTCGTGGTCGCCACCGGCACCGCCTCCGGCAAGTCGCTGGCCTATCTCGTCCCGGTCCTCTCCCGCCTCCTGGACGGCTCCGAGGCCCCCAACGGCCGTGGCGCGACCGCGCTCTACCTGTCCCCCACCAAGGCGCTCGCGGCGGACCAGCGAAGATCCGTGAAGGAAATTTCACAACCTCTCGGCAATGCGGTACGCCCCGCCGTGTACGACGGCGACACCCCCGTCGAGGAACGCGAGTGGATTCGCCAGTACGCCAACTACGTCCTCACCAACCCCGACATGCTCCACCGGGGCATCCTCCCCTCCCACCCCCGCTGGTCCTCCTTCCTGCGCACCCTCAAGTACGTCGTCGTCGACGAATGCCACACCTACCGGGGCGTCTTCGGCTCCCATGTCGCCCAGGTACTGCGCCGTCTGCGCCGCCTCTGCGCCCGCTACGGCGCCGAACCCGTCTTCCTCCTCGCCTCCGCGACCGCCGCCGAGCCCTCGGTTGCCGCCGCCCGCCTCACCGGCCTCCCGGTCGTCGAGGTCGCCGACGACGCCTCCCCCCGGGGCGAACTGGTCTTCGCCCTCTGGGAGCCCCCGCTCACCGAACTCCACGGCGAGAAGGGAGCGCCCGTACGCCGTACGGCAACCGCCGAGACCGCCGACCTCCTGACCGACCTGACCGTCCAGGGCGTCCGCTCGGTCGCCTTCGTACGCTCCCGGCGCGGCGCCGAGCTGATCTCGGTGATCGCCCAGGAACGCCTCGCCGAGGTGGACCGCGCCCTCGCCCGCCGCGTGGCCGCCTACCGCGGCGGCTACCTCCCCGAGGAACGCCGCGCCCTCGAACGCGCCCTCCACTCCGGCGAACTCCTCGGCCTCGCCGCCACCACCGCACTCGAACTCGGCGTGGACGTCTCGGGCCTCGACGCCGTCCTCATCTCCGGCTACCCCGGCACCCGCGCCTCCCTCTGGCAGCAGGCGGGCCGCGCCGGCCGCTCAGGCCAGGGCGCCCTCGCCGTCCTGGTCGCCCGCGACGACCCCCTGGACACCTTCCTGGTCCACCACCCCGAAGCCCTGTTCGAGCAACCGGTGGAATCGACCGTCCTCGACCCCGACAACCCCTACGTTCTCGCCCCCCATCTGTGCGCTGCCGCCGCCGAACTACCTCTGACCGACGAGGACCTGCCCCTCTTCGGCCCCGAGTGCGAGAGCCTGCTGCCGCAACTGGAGGCCGCGAAACTGCTCCGCCGCCGCGCCAAGGCCTGGCACTGGACCCGCCGCGAGCGGGCCGCCGACCTGACCGACATACGGGGCCAGGGCGGACGCCCCGTGCAGATCGTCGAGTCCGGCACGGGCCGTCTCCTCGGCACGGTCGACGCGGGCGCCGCCCACACCACCGTCCACGAGGGCGCCGTCCACCTCCACCAGGGCCGTACGTACCTGGTGCGCCGACTGGACCTGGACGACTCGGTCGCCCTCGTCGAACAGGCCGAGCCGCCATATTCGACCGTCGCCCGCGACACCACCGCCATCGCCGTCCTGGAGACCGACACCGAAGTCCCCTGGGGCGACGGCCGCCTGTGCTACGGCTCCGTCGAAGTCACCAACCAGGTCGTCTCCTTCCTCCGCCGACGCCTCATCACCGGCGAAGTCCTCGGCGAGACCAAACTCGACCTCCCTCCTCGTACCCTGCGCACCCGCGCCGTCTGGTGGACCGTCACCGAGGACCAGCTCGACGCCGCCCGCATCAACCCCGAGATCCTCGGCGGCGCCCTCCACGCCGCCGAACACGCCTCCATCGGCATGCTCCCGCTGTTCGCCACCTGCGACCGCTGGGACATCGGCGGCGTCTCCGTCCCGCTCCATCCCGACACCCTGCTGCCGACGGTCTTCGTCTACGACGGCCACCCCGGCGGCGCCGGATTCGCCGAACGCGCCTTCCACACGGCCCGCTCCTGGCTCACCGCCACCCGCCAGGCCATCGCCTCCTGCGAATGTGACGCCGGCTGCCCGTCCTGCATCCAATCCCCCAAGTGCGGCAACGGCAACGAGCCACTGCACAAACGGGGGGCGGTACGGCTGCTGGGCGAACTGCTGCGCGGGGCGCCCGCCCCACCGGTCGCTGACAGGACGCTGCCGCGGGCTCCCTAATCAGGCACCGGACCCGGCGGGCCCGCCCTCGCCCTCTCCTCCGCCATGAACGGGCCCACGCCCGAAGCCGCCGTCACATCCGAGATCTCTCCCTCCACTTCGCAGCGCACCACCCGGCTGTCCTGGGCCCTCGCCACCCGTTCCGCCGTCGCGCAGGCGGCCTCGCCGCCCTTCATCCAGTGGTCGGCGGCGGCCAGGGCCGCGAGGTCGGCCGCAGCCGCCGCCCGGTGCCGCACCACCACGGCCTGGCCCACGGCCAGCGCGGCACCGAACACCACGCACAACACGGCGAGCACACCGACGACCCAGACGGTCGCGGACCCTCTGTCCGACCGCCCCGCCCGCCGAAGCCGCCCAGGCCCAGCGCCCGGCCACGGCCGCCCCGAGGAGGTGAGCCTCCGCAGCCGCCCCGACCACACGCCCGCACTCATCCGCCGGCCATCCCCACGGCCCTCCTCGCCCCTCCTCATCCGCCGCTCACCCACGCGACCTCCTCGGCCCTCCTCACCGCGTTCACCACCACGGCCTCCATCGCCCCTCCTCATCCACCGCTCACCCCCACCGTCTCCTCCGCCAACGCCACGGCGTCATCGCTGAGGTCGACACCCATACGGCCCGGCCCCGGCGACCGCGCCGACACCGTCACCCGGACGTAGTCGCCCTCCCGATCCACGCTGATCCGCGCCCCGTCCGGCGCCGCACGCCGGGCCGCCGCCTCGACCGCACCCGGCGGGTCCTGCCGGGCCGCGGCGCGGGCCCCGACCCGCGCCGCGTCCACGCACTGGATCTGGGCGCAGGCGGCGAGCAGGGCCCACACCAACGCCATCGCGAAGATCACCAGCACGGGCAGGACCATGGCCGCCTCGGCCGTCACGAACCCTTGGTCGCCGCCCAGGGCCCTGCCGCGCCGGCGCGGCTCACCGGCCGCCACGGAGTGCCTTCGTGACGATCTGCTGCAGTTCCGCCTGGACCTGTCCGCTGGTCACCACCTTGTAGAGCAGCGCCGCGAAGGCGACGGCCGCGATGATCCCCACCGCATATTCGGACGTCACCATTCCGGCGTCTTTCCGTGCGGCCCGCACCCGGACCATCACGGCCCACACCAGTCGAACCCGCACCCTGTCTCGCACTGCCTTGAACATCTCAACCCCCGTGAGGCTCTGTTCCGTCGTTTGTCTGTTTCCGACAGTTGGTCACTATTCGTCGTCGGCCATCACTGACCGCTTGTCTCCGCCGGTCGCCGTCCCTGTTCGACACCGGCGATTCCTTGCCAGCCGCCGGTCTCGGCCGCCACCAGTCGGCTCCTTGCCGGCCTCCGGCCATTGGTCCCGACCGGCGGCCACCTCTGCCCGTCACCCGTCACCCGCCCCTCGCGTACGCCCGTTCATCCACCACCCCCTCCCATCAGCCCGTCCGCCAACCCGATCACCACCGGCAGGACGCCCACCGCGATGAAGGCGGGCAGGAAGCACAGCCCCACCGGGGCGGTGATCATCACGCCGGCCTTGCGGGCCCGCTCCGTCGCCGAGCGGCCCCACTCGGCGCGGGCCTCGGCTGCCAGGCGGGCGACGGGGGCGGCGGCCGGTACGCCGGAGCTGTCCGCCCGTTCCAGAAGCCGGGCCAGTGGTCCGGCACCGGGGAGCGCGGCCAACGCCCGCCACGCCTCGGCCGGTTCGCCCCCGAGCCGCGCCTCTGCGGCGCCCCTGGCCAACCGCTCCCCGACAGGCCCTCCCAGGGCCTCCCCGACGGCTCTCGCGGCCACCACGGGGCTCGCCCCGGCCGCGATGCAGGCGGCCAGCAGATCGGCGGCGAGCGGCAGTTGACGCGCGGCCTCCGCCCTGTCGTACGGCTCCGCCGCCCCTTCGACCGCGCTCCGCGCCCGCCGCAACCACCACCAGGCCCCGAGCCCGGCGGCCGGCCCCAGCAACAGCCCCGGCAGGCCACCGACCAGCACCCACCCGGCACACACCACCCCGGCGATCGGCACCCAGCGCCGTACAGTCGCCCGGAGCGCGAGGTTCCGTACGGGTGGCTCCGCCGCCAGGGTCAACACAGCGGCCAGGCGTGCGCGCAGCCGCCGTTCGCGTCGGGCGGTGTCGATCGACCGGGCGAGCCACCACAGTCCCACAACCGCGCCGAGGGCCATCCCCAGCCTGTGGAAAACTTCCTCGCTCACACCGCCTCCGCTCCCCGTACGATCCGCGACGCCCACCACAGACCGACGCTCTGAAGCACCGCCCCGACCAGCAGACAGCCGAACCCGGCGATGCTGTGCAGCACCACGCACAGGGGGTCGGCGCCCAGCGCGGTGCCCAGCAGCAGACCGAGAAGGGGCAGCCCGGCGAGCATCACCGCCGTAGACCGGGAGCCCGCCAACTGGGCGTGCAGGTCGGCCCGTTGGTCCCGCTCGGCGCGCAGGGCACCCTCCAGGCGGTCGAGCCCGGCCGCGAGTCCCGCGCCCCGGTCCACGGCCACCCGCCAGCACGCGGCGAGCCCCAGCAGGCCGTCGGCGCCCGGCTGCCGTGCCGCGTCCGCGAGCGCGCCCGGCACGTCCCCGCCGAATCTCGCCGCCGCCAGCACCACCGCCTGCGCCTCGCCCAGCCCGCCCGAGTCCCGTGCGGCCCGGTTCAGCGCCTCACCCGGCTGGCGCCCGGCCCGCACCTCCCCGGCGAGCGCCGCGCACAACGCGACCACGGCATCGCCCCGCCGCTGCCGCGCCCGGCGTTCCTCCGCCGCCCTCCGCACCCGGCGCAGCAACGGCACCCCGGCCGCGCCCGCGACCACCGGCAGCACCGAGGCCCCCAACAAGGCGACCACCACCCCGACGACCGGCGCCCACCACTCGCTCCCGAGCCCCCTGATCCTGGCCGACACCCGTTCCCGGAGCGGCGGCCCCACCGCCCCTCCACCGGACAACAACAACCGAGCCCGTCGCGCCCCGGCGTCCCACCGACCGCCCACCATCCAGGCGGCCGCCCCGGCACACGCCGCCGCCCCGACCGACACCTCACCCACCCCCGTCACAGCGCCCCGCTCCCTTCCCGAAGCCCGCCCCGAGGCAACTCACGCGCCTCTGCCGAAAACCCGTCCCGAAGCAACTCACGCGCCCCTTCCCGAAGCCCGTCCGGAGGGGCCCCACACGCCCCTTCTCGACGCCTGTCTGGAGCCACCCCACTCGCCCCGTCCCGCCGAGGCGGCCCCGGCACCCCGTCCTGGTGCCCGCCCAGAAGCAGCCCCCGCAGCCGCTCCCAGCCCCGCTCGTACACGAATGCCTCCGGGCCCCAACGCAGTGCGGGCACGGTCACCACGAGGCCCGACGCGTCCCGTTCCAGCACGTGCACCTCGGCGATACGGCGCCGCCCGTCCCGGTCGCGTACGAGGTGCAGCACCACCGACAGGGCGGCCGCCAACTGGCTGTGCAGCGCGGCCCGATCGAGCCCGGCGGCCGTGCCGAGCGCCTCCAGCCGGGCCGGTACCTGAGCGGCGGCGTTGGCGTGCAGGGTGCCGCAGCCGCCCTCGTGCCCGGTGTTGAGGGCGGCCAGCAGGGACACGACCTCGGGCCCGCGGACCTCTCCGACCACCAACCGGTCCGGCCGCATCCGCAGCGCCTGCCGCACCAGGTCCTGGAGCTCGACGAGCCCCACACCCTCCTGGTTGGCCGGTCTGCCCTCCAGCCGCACCACATGCGGATGGTCGGGCCGCAGTTCCGCCGAGTCCTCGGCGAGCACGATCCGCTCGCCCGGGTCGACCAGCCCGAGCAGCGCGCTCAGGAGCGTCGTCTTACCCGTCCCGGTGCCGCCGCTGATGACGTACGACAGCCGGGATCGGATCAGCGCCCGCAGGACCCGGTCGCCGCCCGGCGGTACCGTGCCCGCCGCCGCCAGCTCCGCGAGCGTGAACGCCCTGGGCCGTACGACGCGCAGGGAGAGGCAGGTCGATCCCACGGCGACCGGCGGCAGTACCGCGTGCAGCCGGGTGCCGTCCGGGAGCCGGGCGTCCACCCATGGCCGGGCGTCGTCCAGTCGGCGTCCGGCGACCGCCGCCAAGCGCTGCGCGAGGCGCCGTACGGCCGCCGCGTCCGGGAAGGAGACCCCGGTCAGCTCCAGGCCGCCGCCACGGTCCACCCAGACCCGGTCCGGTGCCGAGACCAGCACATCGGTGACCGACGGATCGGCGAGCAGCGGCTCCAACGGCCCGCTCCCCACCAGCTCCGACCGCAACCGCTCAGCCGCCCCGAGCACCTCGGCGTCCCCGAGCACCCGCCCTCGCTCGCGCAGAGCCTGAGCAACCCGCGCGGGCGTCGGCTCGGCCCCGCTCTCGACCAGCCACTGCCGCACGCCGTCCAACAGCCCGTCGTCCACCGTCCCGTTCATCGGCCCTCACCCCCGACCGGCACGCGCTCCCAGAACCCGTCGCAGAAGCGCGCGAGCGGTCCGCGCGGCACGCCTCCCGGGGGTTTGACGCCGTCCAGCACCCCGATGTCCGTGGGCACCTCGCCCGCGAGTGGCAGACCGAGGAGGCGGGCCACCTCCTGGTCGTCGAGGCCCGGGGCGTACGGTCCGCGCACCGCCACGCGGAGGTCGCGCAGGACCATGCCGAACGCGGAGGCGACGCGCGCGGAGGCGGCGACCGCGCGGAGTTCGGCGGGGACCACCAGGAGACCCAGGTCGATCTGGGCGAGGGCCTCGGCGACACCCTCGTCGATGCGCCGGGGCAGATCGACCACGACGGCTCCCCCGCGCCGTCTACCGGCGGCGAGGACCGCGCGTACGGCCTGGGCCGGGATGGCCACGGCGTCGCCGCGGTCCCAGCTCAGGACCCGCAGGGAGTGCAGCTCGGGCAGCGACTCCTCCAGGGCGCCGCCGCCGACCCGTCCGCGTGAGGCGGCGAACGCCGGCCAGCGCAGCCCCTCGGCGCTCTCGCCGCCCAGGAGGACGTCCAGTCCGCCGCCCAGCGGGTCGGCGTCCACGAGGAGCGTGCGCCTGCCCTGCCGCGCGGAGGTGACGGCGAGGGCGCACGCCAGCGTGGACGCGCCGGCGCCGCCCCGGCCGCCGATCACGCCGACGGTGAGCGCGGGCCTGCCGACCCCTTCGGCCACGTCGGCGATACGGTCGACGAGCCACTGCTCGCCGTCGGGCAGCATCAGGACGTGGTCGGCACCGATCTCCACGGCCCGCTGCCAGACCCCGGAGTCGTCCTGGTCCTTGCCGACGAGCACCACTCCCCGTCTGCGCGCCGCCCCGCGCAGTCGGCATGCGGCGTCGTCGCCGACGAGCACCAGCGGCGCCGCCTCCCACCTGCCCCGCCCTTCCGGCACCCCGTGATGGACCTCCGGCCTTGCTCCCGCGGCCGCACACAGCCGCAGCAGGTCGTCCAGCAGCTCCACGTCCTCGGTGACGATCAACGGCCTGCCCTGCCGCCCGTCGGCGGTGGACGAGCGGTCGTCGATGACGGCTCCCGTCACGATCTCCATCCCCCTTCGCTGCGTTCCGCACGGGATGCGCGGGCGCCGTCCGTCGGCGCCCTCGCGAATCCCGCCCGTTCGCCCGTTCAGGAACGCCCGGTTCTCGGGCGCCCGTGTTCAAGTCCTGTGTGAAGAGCCGGCGACCGGCCGCCATATGGGCGCCCGGGGGAAACCGGCCGAACGCGTCCGAGAATCCGGACGGGCCATGAACTCGCCGCCGTCGGGACGCGCTGGAATCACGGTGCAGCGATCCGGGAAATCGTGTGGATCTTGGTCCGAAAACTGTGGACAACTCGACGCTTGTGAATATCGCCGTCACCCGAACAGGCGACCCGGGTACGGCTTCCACAGCGCAGCCCGTCAGCTACACACAGTGACAGATCCTGTACAAGGGCATAGGAATGCCCACGAGGGCGGACAGGCGCCTCGTGGGCGGCGATACGAAGGGGAAACGTGCCCGGACATGCGACGACCCCCACCGGGGGGGAGAGTGGGGGTCGTCTCCACGGCCGACTCGGGGGGGGAGGAGTCGGGCCGGGTTAGCACGGTCGCGAACGATCCGTGACTTCCATGGTGTACCCGAGAGCCATCTCAGGCAAACCCACGCGCCCCACACTAGCCCGAATGGTGGGCGCATATGCTCTGCCCCGTGGAAAACCACTCCTTGCCCCGCACAGCGGCCTTCTTTGACCTGGACAAGACGGTCATTGCGAAGTCGAGCACGCTCACCTTCAGCAAGTCGTTCTACCAAGGCGGTCTGATCAACCGCAGGGCCGCCTTGCGGACGGCGTACACCCAGTTCGTGTTCCTCGCGGGCGGTGCCGACCACGAGCAGATGGAGCGGATGCGGAAGTATCTCTCCACGCTCGTCCGGGGCTGGAACGTCCAACAAGTGAAGGCCATAGTCGCCGAGACCCTTCATGACCTGATCGACCCGATCATCTATGACGAGGCCGCCTCCCTCATCGAGGAGCACCACACCGCCGGGCGGGACGTCGTGATCGTCTCCACCTCCGGCGCCGAGGTGGTCGAGCCGATCGGTGAACTGCTGGGCGCGGACCGCGTGGTGGCGACCCGGATGGTCGTCGGCGACGACGGCTGCTTCACCGGCGAGGTCGACTACTACGCCTACGGCCCGACGAAGGCCGAGGCGATCCGGGAGCTGGCCGAGTCCGAGGAGTACGACCTCGCGGAGTGTTTCGCGTACAGCGATTCAGCCACGGATCTGCCGATGCTGGAGGCCGTCGGGCACCCCCACGCGGTGAACCCGGACCGGACCCTGCGCAAGGAAGCTCTCGCGCGCGGGTGGCCGATTCTGGACTTCCACCGCCCGGTCCGGCTGAAGCAGCGGCTGGCCGTGCCGCCGCGTCCGGCACTGCTCGCGGCAGCCGCCATAGGGGCCGCGGCGGCCACCGCCGGGCTCGTCTGGTACGCGAGCCGGCGCCGTGTGGCGACCGCCTGACCTGCGGTGCTCCTCACAATCCACCCTTCCGCGACCGGTTCATCCTCTTTGAACCCAAAAGTAAAGAAGCGCATCCAGGGCTTCCACTTGCTGATGTCCTGGAGTAGAAAGGAGTCAAGGCCCGCGAGACCAAAGGACATCCGAGAGGATCACCTTTAAAACTCATTTTGGCCCCACGGACCTAGCATGAACACCGGGCACCCACGCGACGTCGACCCGTCGATTACGGGCCAGCCGCACCAGGTGACGGGCAAGAGTTCCCGGCCTGATGGGCAACATATCGAGGACGCTTGGTAACCGGGTGGACATGCCAGCGGCGGTACGAATTCTCGTACCGCCGCAACCCTATTCGGGGCCCGCCACTTCCTGAGTTCTACGCGGCAAGCGCCCCGTTGGACGTGTTACGCCGCCCCGCGCTGCAGTGCCTCGCACACTGCCATCGACTCACGTGCGCCCAGTTCGACCGCCCTGCCGCAGTGGGCGATCCAGGCGGCCATGCCGTCCGGGGTGCCGGCGACATAGCCGTCGAGGGCGGCGAGATAGGCGGCACGGCCGAGTTCCGCGTGACCCACCTCGGCCGGACAGACGGACTTGGGGTCGAGGCCGCTGCCGATCAGCACGATCCGCTCGGCCGCGCGCGCGACGAGGCCGTTGTCGAAGCCGAAGGGCCGCAGCGCGAGCAGTTCACCGTGGACGACGGCCGCGGTCACGAGAGCGGGCGCCGAACTGCCCTTGACGATCAGTTCGGCGAGGCCGTCGAGTCGCCCGGAGACCTCGGCCGCGCTTGGCAGCGGCAGTTCGACGAGGGGTTCGTCGACGGGCTCGCCGTCCTGCCGGGGACGCCCCACGCGCGCGTGGTCCTCGCCCGCCGCCACCAGGTGCAGCCGGGCCAGTACCCGAAGGGGCGACTGCCGCCAGATGGACAGCAGTTGGCCCGCCTCGGCGGTCAGGCGCAGCGCGCCGCCCATGGTGCGCGCCTCGCCGTCGCCGTCCCCGCCGCTGAAGTCGGTGCGCCGGCGCACCTCTTCGAGCGCCCAGTCGGCGCCGGACAGCGCCGCCGAGCCGCGTGCGCCGCGCAGCGCCGCCTCCGAGGTGATCTCGTTGCTCCGCCGCCTCATCACACGGTGGCCATAGACCCGGTCCACGGCCTTGCGCACGGACTCCACGGACTCGGCCACACCGGGCAGCTCGCCCAGGGCCGCGAGCGGATCGGCGCTCGCACCTGTCGTACTCATGAGTACGACCCTACGCCCCGGCCCGCCGCCCCGGCGCTCGCGCCCACCGCGCCCCGGAGCCCCCGGGCGTCCCTCCGTTCTGCGTACAAACCCTCGAAGGAGTGGTCTTCCAGCACCATCGGACACGCCCGGCGATCACGTCCCTACTCTTGGTGAACATGAAAATTGCTTTCGTCGGGAAGGGCGGCAGTGGCAAGACCACGCTGTCCTCCCTGTTCATCCGCCATCTCGCCGCCTCCGGAGCCCCGGTCGTCGCCGTCGACGCGGACATCAACCAGCATCTGGGCGCCGCCCTCGGCCTCGACGAGTCGGAGGCCGCCGAGCTGCCCGCGATGGGCGACCGGCTGTCGCTGATCAAGAACCATCTGCGTGGTTCCAACCCCCGGATCACCTCCGCCGAGACGATGATCAAGACGACCCCGCCCGGCGAGGGCTCCCGCCTGGTGCGCGTCCGCGAGCCCAACGCGATCTACGACGCCTGCGCGCGTCCGGTGGAACTCGACGGCGGGGCCATCCGTTTGATGGTCACCGGCCCCTTCACCGACGCCGACCTGGGGGTCGCCTGCTACCACTCCAAGACGGGAGCGGTGGAGCTGTATCTGAACCACCTGGTGGACGGCCGCGACGAGTACGTGGTGGTCGACATGACGGCCGGTTCGGACTCCTTCGCCTCCGGCATGTTCACCCGCTTCGACATGACGTTCCTCGTCGCCGAGCCGACCCGGAGGGGGGTCTCCGTCTACCGCCAGTACAAGGAGTACGCCAGTGACTTCGGCGTCGCCCTGAAGGTCGTGGGCAACAAGGTGCACGGCCAGGACGACCTCGACTTCCTCCACGCCGAGGTCGGGGACGACCTGCTGGTCGCCTTCGGGCACTCGGACTGGGTGCGCGCCCTGGAGAAGGGCCGACCGCCCCGTTTCGAGCACCTGGAGGAGGCCAACCGCAGGGCCCTGCGCACCCTTCACGACGCCGCCGACGCCACGTACGAACTGCGCGACTGGGAGCGCTACACCGAGCAGATGGTGCACTTCCACCTGAAGAACGCGCACAGTTGGGGCAATGAACGGACGGGGGCCGACCTGGCTGCCCAGATCGACCCCGGCTTCGTCCTCGGCGAGGCACTCCTGGCCACCGCCTGAGTCCGTGTCCGCCTACCGCCCGGGCGTGGCCGCCGGAGCCCCCGGGACGCCCTTGGGAGCCGGGGCCGGGGCGGCGGACAGGAAGGTCTTCCAGCCCTGTTTCGGGGCCTGGCCGACAGCGAGGGTGCGCAGTTTGTCCAGGACCTTCGGGTCCTGGGCGTCGAGCCAGTCGGCCAGTTGCCGAAAGGAGACACAGCGCACTTCGGGCTTGCCGCAGACCGTCTCGATGGTCTCCTCGACGGCACGCATATAAACGCCACCGTTCCAGGACTCGAAGTGGTTGCCGATGATCAGGGGCGCGCGGTTGCCACCGTAGGCGCGCTCGAAGCCCGCGAGCAGGCCGTCACGGAACTGGTCGCCCCAGTACTGCCGTTTGGCCGCGGGACCGGGCCGGGCGCCGGACTGGTTCATATAGAAGTTGTAGTCCATGGTCAGCGTCTCGAACTTGCGGCCGGGTACCGGGACGAGTTGCATCGACAGGTCCCACAGACCCTCTTCCTTCTCGGGCCAGACCTGGTTGTCGACGCCGCTGGTGTCGTAGCGGAAGCCCAACTCGCGGGCGGCCCGCATGAAGTTCTCGCGCCCCTCCAGGCAGGGGGTGCGGGCGCCGATCAGTTCCTTGTCGTAGTCGAAGGGCAGGGGATCGGCGTTCCGTGTGCCCGTGTTGGTCTTCCACGCCTTCACAAACGCCTTGGCCTGGGCGATCTCGCTCTTCCACTCCTCGACCGACCACTCGCCGACCCCGCCGCCCTTGCCGCAGAAGTGGCCGTTGAAGTGCGTGCCGATCTCGTTGCCCTCCAGCCAGGCACCCCGCAGTTGTTCCACGGTGTCCTTGATTCCGCGGAGGTCGTTGAAGCCGATGTCCGAGCGCCCCGGTGAGTGCTGCGGCGGGCGATACCGGTCCCGCTTCTCCTCGGGCAGCATGTAGACGCCGCTGAGGAAGTACGTCATCGTCGCGTTGTTGGCCCGGGCGACCCTACGGAAGTGCGAGAAGAGCCGCTGACCGTCCTCGCCCGCGCCGTCCCAGGAGAAGACCACGAACTGCGGGGGTTTTTGACCGGGCTTCATCCGCTCGGGGCGGGGCAGATGCGGCTGAGCCCCGGTGTACGCGGTGGAACCGTCGCCGATCAGCCGCATCGCGACCTTCGGCGGCGCCTGCGCTCCCTCTTTCGCGCCGCGTGCGCCCCGCCCGGCCGCTTGCGCCCCCTCCCCGCCTCCTCGTCCCGCTTCCCGCGCGTTCCGCTCCTCGGCGTCCCTCCCGCTCTCCTGCCGGTCCTTGCGTACGTCCGTGGGGCCCGCGTCGTCGGTTCCGCAGCCGGCGAGCGCCACGGCGCAGGTGGCGGCCAGCGCGACGCCGACGGCGATCCTCTGGGTGACGGCCATCTTCCGCCCACCTTCTTCCTTTGCTCAGGGGCAGAGGGGCCAACGTCGCACGGAGCTTCAGATTTGATTTGTATGACAAGCCGATGAAATGCGAGATTCACCCGACTGAGTGATTGACTAACCCATTTGCCACTAATGTCCTTGCACATCCTTTACTCTGCATTACGATTCGTTTACTGAGCGTTGAGAAATCCCGCCTGAGAAATCCCGCCACTGAATGCCGTGACCCACGGCCGCGAACCGCCCCCTCGCCGTCGAGCGAGGGACCACTTGTCACGCGACCGCGCAGCCCCGGAGGAGACGGGAGAACATGTCCGCCTGCGTACCCACCCGCGCCACCGACCCGAACGAGAACCGGACGGGTCGCGACCACCGGCCGCACAGCCCCCCTGAGGGACCGCGTCGCCGGTTCCCCATCTCGGGCGCCGATGTATCGGCCTCGATCTCGGTCTTCCTGATCGCCCTGCCCCTGTCGCTGGGCATCGCCCTCGCGACCGACGCGCCGCTTCCGGCCGGCCTCGTCGCCGCCGCCGTCGGCGGTCTCGTCGCCGGGCGCCTGGGCGGCTCACCACTGCAGGTCAGCGGCCCGGCGGCCGGCCTCACCGTCGTGACCGCCGACCTCATCCAGCAGTACGGATGGCGGGCCACCTGCGCCATCACCGTCCTCGCCGGCCTCGCCCAACTGGGCCTGGGCTGTCTGCGCGTGGCCCGCTCGGCGCTCGCCGTCAGCCCCGCGATCGTGCACGGCATGCTCGCCGGCATCGGCGTCACCATCGCCGTCGCCCAGCTGCACATCGTGCTCGGCGGCACCCCCCAGAGCTCGGTGCTCGCCAACATCGGAGCACTGCCCGCCCAGTTGGTCCAGTTGCACCCGGCCGCCGTCTCCGTGAGCGCGCTGACCCTGATCGTGCTGTTCACCTGGCCCCGGCTGCCCGGGCGGGTCGGCCAGGCGCTGCGCACCGCCCCGGCGGCACTGGTCGCGGTGACCGCCGCCACCACGGTCTCCGCCCTCGCCGGACTGCGGCTGCCCAAGGTCGACCTGCCGTCCTGGCGCAGCCATGCCCTGGCCGCGCTGCCCGACGGTCCGGCGCTCGGCCTCGTCGCCGCCGTGGTCACCACCACGCTGGTGTGCAGTGTGCAGTCCCTCCTCGGTGCCGTGGCCACGGACAAACTCGCGGCGGGGCGGACGGATGTACGGCGCTCCGATCTCGACCGCGAGCTGCGCGGCCAGGGCATGGCCAACGTCGTCTCCGGAGCGCTCGGCGGTCTGCCCGTCGCCGGTGTCGCCGTCCGCAGCACGGCCAATGTGCAGGCCGGTGCCGTCAGCCGGAACTCCACGATGCTGCACGGCGTTTGGGTAGTAGCGGCAGCACTGCTCCTGATCCCCGTCCTGGAGCTGATCCCCCTCGCCTCACTCGCCGCCCTGGTGATGGCCGTCGGGGTCCAGATGGTGTCGCTGCACCACATCCGCACGGTCACCCGCCACCGTGAGGTGCTGGTCTACGCCGTCACCACCGGCGGTGTCGTCCTCCTCGGTGTCCTGGAGGGCGTCGCGCTCGGTATCGCCGTGGCCGTCGGTGTCGCCCTGCACCGCCTCACCCGCACGCGTATCACCCATGAGGAGAAGGAAGGAGTCCATCACATCCATGTGCGGGGACAGTTGACGTTCCTCGCCGTGCCCCGGCTCAGCCGCGCTCTGCACCAGGTGCCCCAAGGGGCGGGTGCCGTCGTGGAGTTGGACGGATCGTTCATGGATCACGCGGCGTACGAGTCGTTGCAGGACTGGCAGCACGCACATCGCGCGCGTGGCGGCTCCGTGGAGATCACCGGTCGCGCGGGCACCCGTATCGCCGAGCCCGCCGGTGCTCTGCCGGGCGGTTGCCGCTGCCGCCCGTGGACGGCGTGGCGCAACCACCAGTGCGAGGCCCCGGCCACCGCCCCCGCCGGAGCGCCACAACGGGAGGCGGGCGACGGTCCGAGCGGGCATCAACTGGCGCGTGGGATCAGCGCCTTCCAGCGCAACACCGCGCCCCTGGTGCGCGGTGAGCTGGCCCGGCTCGCGCGCGAGGGGCAGCGGCCGTCGCAGCTCTTCCTGACCTGTGCCGACTCCCGCCTCGTCACCTCCATGATCACCTCCAGTGGCCCGGGTGACCTCTTCGTCGTACGGAACGTCGGCAATCTGGTGCCGCTGCCCGGCGAGGAGAGCGGGGACGACTCGGTGGCGGCGGCCATCGAGTACGCCGTGGAGGTGCTGCACGTACGGTCGATCACGGTCTGCGGGCACTCCGGATGCGGGGCCATGCAGGCCCTGCTCAAAACCGACCCCGGCGGCGCCCGGACGCCTCTGAAGAGATGGCTGCGGCATGGGCTGCCCAGTCTGGAGCGGGCCACCGACAAGGAGCGTCCCTGGGCGCGGCTCGCCGGGCGGGAGCCCGCCGACGCGGTGGAGCAGCTCTGCCTCACCAACGTCATCCAGCAACTGGAGCATCTGCGGGCCCATGAGTCCGTGGCGCGCGCCCTGCGCGAGGGGGCGCTCCAACTGCACGGGATGTACTTCCACGTGGGCGAGGCCCAGGCGTATCTGCTGACGGAGGACGCACCGGACGGCGGCGTCTTCGACCAGGTCGCCGCAGTGGCCGGACCGGCCGACGGCACGGACGCGACCGGGCCGAACGGGACGATGCTGCACGACACACGCGCATGAACCGATTCTTCTCCCGGTCCGTGACAACGGGTGAGCCCTCGTCGGGGGCCACCCGGTCCCACAGGTCTAAACCAATCCCAGGAAGCCCCTTGTCATCGGGGGTCCGGGTCTGATGAGCTGTGGCCTGGGACACAACGGTCGCCCCGGCAAAGCACCGTAAGGGAGATGTCGTGAGCAACGAAAGCCTGGCCAACCTCTTGAAGGAGGAGCGACGCTTCGCGCCGCCCGCTGACCTGGCCGCGAACGCCAACGTCACGGTGGAGGCGTACGAACAGGCCAAGGCTGACCGGCTCGGTTTCTGGGCGGCGCAGGCACGCCGACTGACCTGGGCCAAGGAGCCGACCGAGACGCTGGACTGGTCGAACCCGCCGTTCGCCAAGTGGTTCCAGGACGGCGAGCTCAACGTCGCGTACAACTGCGTCGACCGGCATGTCGAGGCCGGCCACGGCGACCGGGTGGCCATCCACTTCGAGGGCGAGCCCGGCGACAGCCGCGCCCTCACCTACGCCCAGCTCAAGGACGAGGTCAGCAAGGCGGCCAACGCCCTGCTGGAGCTGGGAGTTCAGTCGGGCGACCGAGTCGCGGTGTACATGCCGATGATCCCGGAGACGGCCGTGGCGATGCTCGCCTGCGCGCGTATCGGCGCCGCGCACTCCGTAGTCTTCGGCGGCTTCTCGGCGGACGCGCTCGCGACGCGCATCCAGGACGCCGACGCCAAGGTGGTCATCACCGCCGACGGCGGCTACCGACGCGGCAAGCCCTCCGCACTCAAGCCGGCGGTCGACGACGCCATCGAGCGTGTGGACAACGTGGAGCACGTCCTCGTCGTCCGCCGCACCGGCCAGGACGTCGCCTGGACCGAGGGCCGGGACGTGTGGTGGCACGAGATCGTCGAACGCCAGTCCACCGAGCACACCCCGCAGCCGTTCGGCGCCGAGCACCCGCTGTTCATCCTCTACACCTCGGGCACCACGGGTAAGCCGAAGGGCATCCTGCACACCTCCGGCGGCTACCTCACCCAGACGTCGTACACCCACCACGCCGTCTTCGACCTCAAGCCGGAGACGGACGTCTACTGGTGCACGGCCGACGTCGGCTGGGTCACCGGCCACTCGTACATCGTGTACGGGCCGCTGGCGAACGGCGCGACGCAGGTCATGTACGAGGGCACGCCCGACACCCCGCACCAGGGGCGCTTCTGGGAGATCGTGCAGAGGTACGGCGTGACGATCCTCTACACGGCGCCCACGGCGATCCGGACGTTCATGAAGTGGGGCGACGACATCCCCGCGAAGTTCGACCTGTCCTCGCTGCGCGTCCTCGGTTCGGTGGGCGAGCCCATCAACCCCGAGGCATGGGTCTGGTACCGCAAGCACATCGGGGCCGACGCGACGCCGGTCGTGGACACCTGGTGGCAGACCGAGACCGGCGCGATGATGATCTCCCCGTTGCCGGGTGTCACCGAGGCAAAGCCGGGCTCCGCGCAGCGCCCGCTGCCGGGTATCTCCGCGACCGTCGTCGACGACGAGGCGAACGAGGTGCCGAACGGCGGCGGTGGCTATCTGGTCCTCACCGAGCCGTGGCCGTCGATGCTGCGCACGATCTGGGGCGACGACCAGCGGTTCCTGGACACGTACTGGTCGCGGTTCGAGGGCAAGTACTTCGCCGGTGACGGTGCCAAGAAGGACGACGACGGGGACATCTGGCTCCTCGGGCGCGTGGACGATGTGATGCTGGTGTCCGGCCACAACATGTCGACCACCGAGGTGGAGTCGGCACTCGTGTCGCACCCGTCCGTCGCGGAGGCGGCGGTGGTCGGCGCGACCGACGAGACCACCGGTCAGGCGATCGTGGCCTTCGTGATCCTGCGCGGTACGGCCGACGCTGAGGACGACAACCTCATCGCCGATCTGCGGGGCCACGTCGGGGCCACGCTCGGACCGATCGCCAAGCCCAAGCGCATCCTGCCGGTGGCCGAGCTGCCGAAGACCCGCTCCGGCAAGATCATGCGCCGACTGCTGCGGGACGTCGCGGAGAACCGCCAGCTCGGCGATGTCACGACGCTCACGGACTCCACGGTCATGGACCTCATCCAGGCGAAGCTGCCCGCGGCGCCCAGCGAGGACTGAGCCACCCGCCCCCCTTCCCGTGGGGTCGCACCCACACACCCAGAACGCCCGGCGTGAGCGCGCCGGGCGTTCCTGTGCCTACGGTGAGGTCCACCGGACGGTCCCCCTCACAGCTTAGGTACGCTAATAAAAAACACGTCAATCTCAGGTGCGCCGGGAAGTCTGGTCGGCATGAGTTCTGTGCTGCCCACCGACCGGAGGCCCCCGCCATGACCGCCCCCCGCACCGCCACCCGCAAGCTCCTCGGACGCCTCTCACTGCCCGAACGGAACTTCGTGGCGGACGCGTTGCGCACCGAGACCGTCGGCGGTGTGCTGCTCCTCGTCGCGGCGGTCACCGCACTGCTCTGGGTGAACGTTCCGGCACTGCACGACAGCTACGAGACCGTACGGGACTTCCACTTCGGACCATCAGCGCTCGGGCTCCATCTGTCCGTTGAGCACTGGGCCGCCGACGGACTGCTCGCGATCTTCTTCTTCGTCGCCGGTATCGAACTCAAACGCGAACTGGTCGCGGGTGATCTCCGCGACCCCAAGGCCGCGCTGCTCCCGGTGGTCGCCGCGCTCTGCGGTATGGCCGTGCCCGCGCTGGTCTACACGCTCACCAATCTCAGCGGCGGCGGCTCGCTCGCCGGCTGGGCCGTGCCGACGGCCACAGACATCGCGTTCGCGCTCGCCGTACTGGCCGTCATCGGCACCTCGCTGCCCTCGGCGCTGCGCGCGTTCCTGCTGACCCTCGCCGTCGTCGACGACCTCTTCGCCATTCTGATCATCGCGATCTTCTTCACCGACGACCTCGACTTCGCCGCGCTGGGCGGCGCCTTCGTCGGCCTCGCCGTCTTCTGGCTGCTGCTGAGGAAGGGCGTACGCGGGTGGTACGTGTATGTTCCGCTCGCGCTGGTGATCTGGGGGCTGATGTACAACAGCGGCATCCACGCCACCGTCGCGGGTGTCGCGATGGGGCTCATGCTGCGCTGCACCCGGCACGAGATCACCGGGCCACAGGGGCGCGAACAGGAAGCGCACTCCCCCGGCGAGCGCATCGAGCACCTTGTGCGCCCCCTGTCGGCCGGGCTCGCCGTACCGCTGTTCGCGCTGTTCAGCGCGGGTGTCGCGGTGTCAGGAAGCGCGCTGGGCAAGGTGTTCACCCAGCCGGAGACGCTCGGCGTGGTGCTCGGGCTGGTCGTCGGCAAGGCGGTCGGCATCTTCGGCGGGACCTGGCTGACGGCCCGCTTCACCCGGGCCTCCCTCTCCGACGACCTGGCCTGGCCGGACGTCTTCGCGGTCGCCTCACTGGCCGGGATCGGTTTCACCGTGTCGCTGCTCATCGGCGAACTGGCCTTCGAGGGCGACCCGGCACTCACCGAGGGCATCAAGGCGGCCGTCCTCATCGGGTCGCTCATCGCGACGGTCTGCGCGACCGTTCTGTTGAAGATACGCAACGCCAAGTACCAGGCGCTGTGGGCCGCCGAGGAGCGCGACGACGACCTCGACGGCATCCCCGACATCTACGAGGAGGACGACCCGGCGTACCACCTGCGCATGGCCGAGATCTACGAGCGCAAGGCCGCCGAGCACCGCAGGCTTGCCGAAGTGGCGGGCGGGGCAGGCGACGGGGACGGCGGTCCGGCATGATCTGACAGGACCGTACAGAACGCGGGCGGTCCCCGACGTCGTACGAAACCTGCCGGCGCCCCGGGGATGTCACGGAGTTTCAGAAGCCCGCGCGCTTCAGAAGCCGCGCGCCGCAGAAGCCCGTACGGCCGCGGACACACGGACCTTCGGACATGCGAAAGACTTCGAAGCACACTTCGAAAGACAGGGAGACCCCGATGAGCGCACCCGACGGCAGCCCGGTCGGTGCCGAACGCAGTGTCGGTCAGCTGTTCGCCTCGGCGACGGCCGAGATGTCCGCGCTGGTGCACGACGAGATCGCGCTGGCGAAGGCCCAGCTCAAGCAGGACGTCAAGCGCGGTGTGGTCGGCGGCGGGGCGTTCACGGCGGCCGGCGCGGTGCTGATCTTCTCCCTGCCGATGCTGAGCTTCGCCCTGGCGTACGGCATCCGCACCTGGAGCGACTGGAACCTGGCGATCTGCTTCCTGCTGTCGTTCGCGGCGAACGTGGTCGTCGCGCTCGTCCTCGCGCTCATCGGCGTCGTCTTCGCCAAGAAGGCCAAGAAGGGCCAGGGACCGCAGAAGGTCGCCGCGTCCATGAAGGAGACGGCGGGCGTCCTGCAGAACGCCAGGCCCCACCCCCGACGGCCCGCCCGGACCGACGGCGCCGTCGAGCCTGTGGCACGCTCGACCTCATGACGGCCCCCGCCACCCCGCCCGTTTCCGGTCACCCCGCCTCGGTCGTACGACTCGACGTGCCCGGCGCCAAAGAGGTGATCCACCGGGACGTGGCCGCCAACGGCGCGCGTTTCCACATCGCCGAGATGGGCGAGGGGCCGCTGGTGCTGCTGCTGCACGGCTTCCCGCAGTTCTGGTGGACCTGGCGGCACCAGTTGGTCGCCCTCTCCGACGCGGGCTTCAGAGCCGTGGCCATGGATCTGCGCGGGGTCGGCGGCAGCGACCGTACGCCCCGGGGTTACGACCCCGCCAACCTCGCCCTCGACATCACCGGCGTCGTACGGTCCCTCGGGGAGCCCGACGCCGCGCTCGTCGGCCATGACCTGGGCGGCTATCTGGCGTGGGTCGCGGCCGTGATGCGCCCCAAGCTCGTACGACGGCTCGCGGTCTCCTCGATGCCGCATCCGAGGCGCTGGCGGTCGGCGATGCTGTCGGACGTCAAGCAGACGGCCGCCGGGTCATACGTCTGGGGGTTCCAGCGGCCCTGGCTCCCCGAGCGGCAGCTGACCGCCGACGACGGCGCGCTGGTGGGGCGGCTGATCCGGGAGTGGTCGGGGCCCCGGCTCCCCGACGACGAGGCCGTGGAGGCGTACCGGCGGGCGATCTGCATCCCGTCGACGGCGCACTGCTCGATCGAGCCGTACCGGTGGATGGTGCGGTCGCTGGCCCGCCCCGACGGCTTCCAGTTCAACCGGCGCATGAAGCGTCCGGTTCGGGTGCCCACGCTCCATGTGCACGGTTCACTCGACCCGGTGATGCGCACGCGCAGCGCGGCCGGTTCCGGTGAGTACGTCGAAGCGCCGTACCGCTGGCGGCTGTTCGACGGACTCGGCCACTTCCCGCACGAGGAGGACCCGGTGGCGTTCTCCTCTGAGCTGATCAACTGGTTGAAGGACCCCGAACCCGACCGGTGACCTGTGTGTTCCGGCCGGTGGACCGGTGGGAGGCCGTCACGGGGCGTGGACTTGTGTTCCACGTACAGCCATGTGCCCGGCGCATAGGCCAATTGGGGGGCGTGGGGGAGGTTATCGACCTTGGGGCGGGGGCACACGTCGGACATGGGCTGGACGCACGACTACAACGACGTAGCACGCAACCGCCGCTCGACCGGGGGCCTCGGCTCCCAGAGGGGCACCCCGCAGTTCGCGGGGACGGACACCGATCTCCGACTGGGCATTCCGCGCATCCTGCGCCGCCGGGCCCGGTGGGTCTCGGCGCGGCTGCGTCACCCCCGTCCCTGAGCCTTCAGGACCTCATCACACCGGCCCGGCGGGGCCTCACAGGGCACAGCTGTCGCTGTCCACCTGCTGGTTGGCCGTACGACCCTCGGCGATGTCCTCCTGGACCTCGTCCGCGGTGAGCGCGTATCCCGTGTCGGGGTCGTCGAGGGACTTCGCGAAGACGACGCCGTAGACCTCGCCTTCGGGCGTGAGCAGCGGCCCGCCGGAATTGCCCTGGCGGACGGTCGCGTACAGCGAGTAGACGTCGCGGCGGACGGTGCCCCGGTGGTAGATGTCGGGGCCGTTGGCCTCGATCCGGCCGCGCACGCGCGCGGGGCGGACGTCGTACGCGCCGTTCTCCGGGAAGCCCGCCACGATCGCGTCGTCGCTGCTGGTGGCGTCCTCGGTGGCGAACCGCAGCACCGGCGCGTCCAGGCTCGGCACGTCCAGTACGGCGATGTCGCGCTCCCAGTCGTAGAGGACGACCTTGGCGTCGTACTTGCGGCCCTCGCCCCCTATCTGGACGGTGGGCTCGTCGACTCCGCCGACCACGTGCGCGTTGGTCATCACGCGGCGCTGGTCGAAGACGAAACCGGTGCCTTCGAGGACCTTGCCGCAGCCCTGGGCGGTGCCCATGACCTTGACGATGGACTGCTTGGCGCGCTGGGCGACCGCGCTGTTCGCGAGGGCGGGGTCCGGGGGCTGGACGTCGGTGATCTCCTCGTTCGCGAACGGGCTGAAGACCTGCGGGAAACCGTTCTGCGCGAGGACCGAGGAGAAATCCGCGAACCAGGTGTCGGCCTGACGGGGCAGAGCCTCCGACACCCCCTTCAGCACCTGGGAGTTACGGACCTCCTTGCCGAGCGTCGGCAGCGTCGTCCCCGCGAGTGCCGAACCGATCAGCCAGGCGACCAGGAGCATCGCGACAACGTTGACCAGGGCGCCGCCGGTGGCGTCCAGGGCGCGGGCCGGGGCCCAGCTGATGTAGCGGCGCAGCTTGTTGCCCAGGTGGGTGGTCAGGGCCTGGCCGACCGAGGCGCAGACGATCACGATGACGACGGCGACGACCGCGGCGGCCGTGCTCACCTCGGAGTTGTCGGTCATCCAGTCCCAGATGACCGGCAGGGTGTAGACCGCGACGAGGCCACCGCCCAGGAAGCCGATCACCGACAGGATGCCGACGACGAAGCCCTGGCGGAAGCCGACGATCGCGAACCAGACGGCGGCGACCAGCAACAGGATGTCCAGCACGTTCACCGCTTCAAGCCTCGCCTCGTCACTTCGCGATCACTACCCGTCGGCCGGGAATCCGGCCCGGCGCGCGGCGGCAGAGGCATATGAGGCTCCCCCGAACGACGCGGCACGGCAGACACCCTGTCATGAGCGCCAGTCGAGCGGGACCTGCTTGCCCCGGTCCCAGGGGCGCTCCCAGCCCGAGTAGTGCAGCAGGCGGTCGATCACTCCGGCGGTGAAACCCCACACGAGGGCCGATTCGACCAGAAATGCCGGGCCTCGGTAGCCACTGGGGTGCACGGTGGTCGCACGATTGGCCGGATTGGTGAGATCTGCCACGGGGACGGTGAACACGCGCGCCGTCTCGTTCGGATCGACGACCCGGACCGGGCTCGGCGCCCTCCACCAGCCCAGCACCGGTGAGACGACGAAGCCGCTGACCGGGATGTACAGCTTGGGCAGCACGCCGAAGAGCTGGACTCCGGACGGGTCGAGGCCGGTCTCCTCCTCGGCCTCGCGCAGGGCCGCCCGCAGCGGACCCTCGGCGGCCGGGTCGCCGTCCTCCGGGTCCAGGGCGCCGCCCGGGAACGACGGCTGGCCCGCGTGCGATCTCAGCGAGCCGGACCGCTCCATGAGCAGCAGCTCCGGGCCCATGTCGCCCTCGCCGAACAGGATCAGTACCGCCGACTGCCGCCCCGCCCCGTTCTCCGGCGGCAGGAAGCGGCTCAGCTGTAGCGGCTGCACCGTCTCGACGACTCGGACGATCGGGTCCAGCCAGTCGGGGAGGCCGGTTCGGTCGAGGAGGGATCGGCCGACGCCGACATGGGCCTGGGGGCCGTCGCCGTGCGGGTGAGGGGCGTACGGGGCGTCGTGGCCGTCCCGCTCGCCCTGATGTCCGTCCCGCGCGGGACGGGTGTCCTGTGCGGGACGGATTTCCTGTGTGGGCCGGGTCTCCTGTGCGGGTCGCTCGCCGCGCGCGTGGTGGGCTTCCGGCGTGTGCCGCTCGTCCCGGGCGCGGAGGTCCTCCCGCGATTGGTGATCGTCGCGCGCGTGGTGATCGCCGCGCGCCTCGTGTGCGTTGTCCGTGTCCGCGTCGCCGCCTGTTCGGCTTGTGCGTGTCATAGCCACCCCCGTCGTTCATTTCGTCCCAACGCCCGGGGTTCGGCTGATCGTTCCGATCGTGGCGGGAGTCCCTCGTGTGGGTGGCGCGCGGGTAGCCGGTCCACGCCGGGGTCGCTCGTGGCGGGGCCCGTGCCGGGTCGTGGTGTACGGGCCGTCATCCGGCGGCTCCGAGGGGCTGGGCCGGGATGCCGCCCGCGTCGAGGTAGGACTGCGGAGGCTTCAGACGCTGGCCGGGGAAGCCGCCCTTCTCGTACTTCAGCAGCTTCTTGGCCTTCTCGGGGTCGGTCTCGCCCTCGCCGAACGCCGGGCAGAGCGGGGCGATGGGGCAGGCGCCGCAGGCCGGTTTGCGGGCGTGGCAGATACGGCGGCCGTGGAAGATCACATGGTGCGAGAGCATCGTCCAGTCGCTCTTCGGGAAGAGTCCGCCGATGGCCGCCTCGATCTTGTCCGGGTCGGTCTCCGCGGTCCACTGCCAGCGCCGTACGAGCCGCTGGAAGTGCGTGTCCACGGTGATTCCCGGCCGGCCGAACGCGTTGCCGAGCACCACGAAGGCGGTCTTGCGGCCGACGCCGGGGAGCTTGACGAGGTCTTCGAGGCGGCCGGGGACCTCGCCCTCGTGATTCTCCACGAGAGCCTTCGACAGCCCTATCACCGATTTCGTCTTGGCCCGGAAGAACCCGCACGGCCGGAGGATCTCCTCGACCTCCTCCGGGTTGGCCGCCGCCAGGTCCTCGGGGGTGGGGTACTTCGCGAAGAGCGCCGGTGTCGTCTGGTTCACCCTCAGGTCGGTCGTCTGGGCGGACAGGACCGTGGCGACGATCAGCTGGAAGGAGTTCTCGAAGTCCAACTCCGGGTGGGCGTACGGGTACACCTCGGCCAGCTCGCGGTTGATCCGCCGGGCACGGCGTACGAGGGCGGTGTGCGACTCGGGCCTGCCCGGGGCGGCCGCCGTCTTCTTGGAGGTGGTCGTTCCCTTCGCCGCGGCCGCCTTCTTGGTGGGCGCCGTCGCCCGCATCGCGAGCGCGGTCGCCTCCGCCGCGGCCTTCGTCGGCGCCTTGCGCGGGGCAGTCCTCGCCGCCGTCGCCTGCGCCGCGGTCTTCCTCGTCGTCTTCTTTGTCATGGTCTTCTTCGCCGCCGAGGCCTCCGACACCTTCGTCGCCTTTGCCGTTTTCTTCGCTCCCGAGGGACCCTGTTCGCCCATAGCGGAATCGCGACGTACAACCACCCGCCCAGCCCCCTTGGCCTGTGCTCTCACCGGCGATTTGGACACCCGGCCAGCCTAAAGCCCGGCACCGACATCCGCTTCAGGCCCAGAAGATCGGCCCCCAATTGGACCCCTGGCGCTTACCTCAGGACATGTGTGCGGCATCCTTGTGACAGATCACACTGTTTGGACCATCCGGCAAGATGGGGAACACGGTCCCCTGGTACTACAGGGAGCAAGATCCCCTGAGCAGGTCGACAAGGGAGAGAACTCGTGGACGACGTTCTGCGGCGTGCCCCGCTCTTCGCGGCGCTCGATGACGAGCAGGCCGCGGAGCTCCGCGCCTCCATGAGTGAGGTGACCCTCGCCCGCGGTGACGCACTCTTCCATGAGGGCGACCCCGGCGACCGCCTCTACGTGGTCACCGAGGGCAAGGTCAAGCTGCACCGGGCTTCGCCCGACGGCCGCGAGAACATGCTGGCCGTACTGGGCCCCGGTGAGCTGATCGGCGAGCTGTCGCTGTTCGACCCCGGTCCGCGGACGGCCACGGCCACCGCGTTGACCGAGGTCAAGTTGCTCGGCCTCGGACACGGCGACCTCCAGCCGTGGCTGAACGCGCGGCCCGAGGTGGCCGCCGCGCTGCTGCGCGCCGTCGCGCGGAGGCTGCGCAAGACCAACGACCAGATGTCCGACCTCGTCTTCTCGGACGTGCCCGGCCGTGTCGCGCGTGCGCTGCTGGACCTCTCCCGGCGCTTCGGTGTGCAGTCGGAGGAGGGCATCCACGTGGTGCACGACCTCACCCAGGAGGAGCTGGCCCAGCTGGTCGGCGCGTCCCGCGAGACCGTCAACAAGGCGCTCGCCGACTTCGCGCAGCGGGGGTGGCTGCGGCTTGAGGCCCGGGCCGTGATCCTGCTGGACGTGGAGCGGTTGGCCAAGCGGTCGCGCTGACGCGGGGGCCGGCGCTCTGGCGCCGGTCTACTTGCTGGGGGCTGCCATCCCCGGCCCTCGCTGCGGATCTTGGGGTGCCCTGGGTGCTTGTGTCCTCGGGGTGCCCTGAGGGCATGTGTCACCGCGGGTGCGTCGTGGTGCATGTGTCACCGCGGGTGCGTCGTGGCTGATCGCGCCCACGCGGCCAAGCCGCATATCGACGCGGCCCCGCGCCCCTTTTCGGGGCCTGGGGCCCCCTCAGGGCCCGCCTCCCGGAAATCGTCTGACACCGGGGGACTCTCGGGGCACAGTGGGCCCATGGCTGGAACTGAAGCGCACAGAGGGCTGGACAGTCGGGGGTTCATCGCGCGGGAAGGGGCCCTCGGGCGGGTGGCCGGGGTGTTTCGGCCGGTCGTGGTGGCGGCTCGGGATCGGGTGTTGGAACTCTTCGGGGATCGGCTGCACAGCGCGTATCTCTATGGGTCGATTCCCCGGGGGACCGCCCGCGTGGGGCGCAGTGATCTCGATGTGCTGGTAGTGCTCCGTGAGGAGCCCTCGGAGGCCGATCGGGCGGAGGCCCGGGCGTTGGACGAGGCGCTCGACAAGGAGTTTCCGCAGATCGACGGGGCCGGGACGCTGCTGGAGAGCCGGGCGCGGGTGCTCAGTGAGGTCGAGCGGTACGACCTGGGGTGGTTCGTGGCGTGTCTGTGTACGCCGTTGCTGGGTGAGGACCTGGCCGAGGATCTGCCCCGGTACCGTCCGGACTCGCTGCTCGCGCGGGAGACCAACGGTGACCTCGCGGTGGTCCTGGAGAGCTGGCGGGAGCGGATCGCGGAAGCCTCCTCCGAGGAGGACCGACGGCGCCTCGTGCGGGGCTGTTCGCGGCGGCTCGTCCGTACCGGGTTCACCCTTGTCATGCCCCGTTGGAACGGCTGGACCAGCGATCTGCGCGAGATGGCGGAGGTGTTCGGCCGGTACTACCCGCAGCGGGCCGACCAGATGCGGGCCGCTGCGGTCGCGGCGTACGCGCCGGAGGCCGATCCGGGCGGCCATGCCGCCGTTCTGCGGTCCTATGTGGACGACCTGGGGCCCTGGCTGGCCGAGGAGTACGCGCGCGTGCACGGCGTCAAGGCTCCGCGCCCCTGAACGTCTCGTCGT
This sequence comes from Streptomyces sp. NPDC002643, assembly GCF_053592555.1. Taxonomy (NCBI): domain Bacteria; kingdom Bacillati; phylum Actinomycetota; class Actinomycetes; order Kitasatosporales; family Streptomycetaceae; genus Streptomyces; species Streptomyces sp. NPDC002643. The sequence goes on along the minus strand of NZ_JBSFVY010000036.1, from coordinate 31,216 downwards.
CCGTCTGCCGGGGCTTCGCTCAGATCAGGCCGTGCTCCGTCAGGTACTCCAGTTGGGCGCGGACGGACAGTTCCGCCGCCGGCCAGAGGGAGCGGTCCACGTCGGCGTAGACGTGGGACACGACCTCGGCGGGGCTCCGGTGGCCGTTCTCGACGGCCGTCTCGACCTGGGCGAGGCGGTGGGCCCGGTGGGCGAGGTAGAACTCGACGGCGCCCTGGGCGTCCTCCAGGACGGGGCCGTGGCCGGGGAGGACGGTGTGGACGCCGTCGTCGACCGTGAGGGACCTGAGGCGCCTGAGGGAGTCGAGATAGTCCCCGAGGCGGCCGTCAGGGTGGGCTACGACGGTCGTTCCGCGGCCCAGGACGGTGTCGCCCGTCAGGACGGCCTGATCGGCCGGGAGATGGAAGCACAGCGAGTCGGCGGTGTGACCGGGAGTGGGGACGACGCGGAGTTCCAGGCCGCCGACCGTGATCACGTCGCCCGCGGCCAGGCCCTCGTCGCCGAGCCGCAGCGCCGGGTCGAGGGCCCGTACCTTCGTCGCCGTCAGCTCCGCGAACCTCGCGGCGCCCTCCGCGTGGTCCGGGTGCCCGTGGGTCAGGAGGGTCAGCGCGACGCGCTTGCCGGCCCGCCCGGCCGTGTCGACCACATTGCGGAGGTGGCCGTCGTCCAAGGGGCCCGGGTCGATCACGACCGCCAGGTCGGAGTCGGGCTCGGAGACGATCCAGGTGTTCGTGCCGTCCAGGGTCATCACCGACGCGTTCGGGGCGAGGACATTGACCGCGCGTGCGGTGGCCGGGCCCGAGAGGGTGCCTCCTCTGGGCTGGCCGGGGAGGGCCGCCGCGTTCGTCATGCGTGGCCTCCGCCCGCTGGAATCCGCTTGGTGAACTCGTCGTGGCCCGGCCAGGACAGGATCACCTGGTCGCCCTCAAGACGGGCCTGGGCGAGGACGGGGGTCAGATCGCGGCCGGGTGCGGCGGCCAGGGCGTCGTCGGCCGTGTCGTACGCCGAGAGCTGGCGCAGGGTGGCGATGGTGGGCGGCATCATCAGCAACTCGCCCTTGTCGTAGCCGTCGGCCGCGTCCCGGGGGCGAATCCACACCGTGCGGTCGGCCTCCGTGGAGGCGTTGCGGGTGCGCTGCCCTTGAGGGAGGGCCGCCACGAAGAACCAGGTGTCGTAGCGGCGGGCCTCGAACTCCGGGGTGATCCAGCGCGTCCAGGCGCCGAGGAGGTCGGAGCGCAGGACCAGTCCCCGGCGTTCCAGGAACTCCGCGAAGGACAGGTCCCGGGCGGCCACCGCCGCGCGGTCCGCCTCCCAGTCGTCGCCGGTGGTGTCGCCGACCACCGTGTCGGACGTGGGCCCGGCCAGCAGGACGCCCGCCTCCTCGTATGTCTCGCGTACGGCCGCGCAGACGATCGCCTGGGCGTCGGTCTCGTCGACGCCGAGCCTGGACGCCCACCACGCGCGCGTGGGGCCCGCCCAGCGGATCTGGAGGTCGTCGTCGCGGGGGTCGACGCCGCCGCCCGGATACGCGTACGCGCCTCCGGCGAAGGCCATGGAGGCGCGTCTGCGCAGCATATGGACGACCGGGACGTCGGCCGTGTCCTTGAGCAGCATGACCGTGGCAGCCCGCTTGGGGGTCACCGGTGTCAGCGTGCCGGCCGCGAGTTCGCGTATGAGGGTCGGCCACTCGGCTGGGTACCACTGCCCGTTTGCCATGGGCGGAGGCTAACCCGTGACAGCCGGATGTACGAGTGAGCCCCTTCGATCACGGCACGACCAACCGCGGCTAGGACAGCTCCACCTGGATCTCGACCTCGACCGGCGCGTCCAGCGGGAGCACCGCCACGCCCACCGCACTGCGCGCGTGTACGCCCTTGTCGCCGAAGACGGCACCCAGGAGCTCGCTCGCGCCGTTCACGACCGCGGGCTGGGCGGTGAAGTCCGGGGCCGACGCCACGAAGCCCACGACCTTCACCACGCGCGCGACGCGGTCCAGGTCGCCGGCCACCGACTTGACGGCGGCGAGGGCGTTGAGCGCGCACACGCGCGCGAGGTCCTTCGCCTCCTCGGGGGTGACCTCGGCGCCGACCTTGCCGGTAACGGGCAGCTTGCCGTCCACCATGGGGAGCTGGCCGGAGGTGTACACGTAGCTGCCCGTACGGACGGCCGGCTGGTACGCGGCAAGCGGCGGTACCACCTCGGGCAGGCTCAGCCCGAGTTCGGCGAGCTTGGCCTCGACGGTGCTCACGCGGACTTCTCCCGCTTCAGGTAGGCCACCAGCTGCTCGGGGTTGTTCGGCCCGGGCACGACCTGGACGAGCTCCCAGCCGTCCTCGCCCCAGGTGTCCAGAATCTGCTTCGTGGCGTGGACGAGCAGCGGCACAGTCGCGTATTCCCACTTGGTCATGGGCCGACTCTAGCCGCTGCCGGAAGCGGCCTCGCGCTCGCGTTGTCCACAGGCTCACCCGCGGGTTGTCCACAGAGCCGCGCGCACGTTGTCCACAGCCTCCCGCTTATGCCGAGCGCGGACTGGTTAGTCTCGAATACGTGAGCAGGCTCCAGGTCGTCAGCGGCAAGGGCGGGACCGGAAAGACCACGGTCGCCGCCGCACTCGCGCTCGCCCTCGCGACCGAGGGGAAGCGCACCCTCCTGGTCGAGGTCGAGGGCCGGCAGGGCATCGCGCAACTCTTCGAGACGGAGGCATTGCCGTACGAGGAGCGGAAGATCGCGGTGGCTCCCGGGGGCGGGGAGGTGTACGCGCTGGCCATAGACCCCGAACTGGCCCTGCTGGACTATCTCCAGATGTTCTACAAGCTCGGCAGTGCCGGCAGGGCGCTCAAGAAGCTCGGTGCGATCGACTTCGCGACCACCATCGCGCCGGGCCTCAGGGACGTCCTGCTGACCGGCAAGGCGTGCGAGGCGGTGCGCCGCAAGGAGAAGAGCGGGCGGTTCACGTACGACTACGTGGTGATGGACGCGCCGCCCACGGGACGCATCACACGGTTCTTGAACGTGAACGACGAGGTGGCGGGGCTCGCGAAGATCGGCCCGATACACAATCAGGCGCAGGCCGTGATGAGGGTCCTGAAGTCGCCGGAGACGGCCGTGCACCTGGTGACGCTCCTGGAGGAGATGCCCGTCCAGGAGACGGCCGACGGTATCGCCGAACTGCACGCCGCGAAGCTGCCGGTGGGGCGGATCATGGTCAACATGGTGCGACCCGAGGTGCTGGACGCGGACGAGCTGGAGCTGGCGCGCACGGTGCCGCGTACGGCGCTGGCCCGCTCCCTGTCGACGGCCGGCCTCGGTGGCGCGCGGCGCGGCGGCACCGCCGAACGCCTGGTGGAGCCGCTGCTGGCGCAGGCCGAGGAGTACGCCGAGCGGTACGCCCTGGAGCACGAACAACGCGGCGTCCTGAGCGAACTGGGCCTGCCGCTGCACGAACTGCCGCTGCTCGCCGAGGGCATGGACCTGGCGGGCCTGTACGAACTGGCCACGGAACTGCGTCAGCAAGGGATCTCATGACTCCGGACCAGGACCACACCCCCGAAGCGCACCGCGCGATCAGCGCGCCCCTGCCGCTCGCGGTCGATCCGCTGCTGGACGATCCGCGGACCCGCATCGTCGTGTGCTGCGGGGCGGGCGGGGTCGGCAAGACAACCACGGCGGCGGCGCTCGGGCTGCGGGCGGCGGAGCGCGGGCGGAAGGTGGTCGTGCTGACCATCGATCCGGCCCGGCGGCTGGCGCAGTCCATGGGCATCGATTCGCTGGACAACACCCCGAGGCGGGTGAAGGGCATCGAGGGCGAGGGCGAGCTGCACGCCATGATGCTCGACATGAAGCGCACGTTCGACGAGATCGTCGAGGCGCACGCGGACCCCGAGCGAGCCTCCGCGATTCTGAACAACCCCTTCTACCAGTCGCTCTCGGCGGGCTTCGCGGGCACGCAGGAGTACATGGCGATGGAGAAGCTGGGCCAGCTGCGGGCCCGTGACGAGTGGGACCTGATCGTCGTCGACACCCCGCCGTCGCGCTCCGCGCTGGACTTCCTGGACGCCCCGAAGCGGCTCGGTTCTTTCCTGGACGGCAAGCTGATCCGGGTGCTGCTGGCGCCGGCGAAGGTCGGCGGGCGGGCCGGGATGAAGTTCCTGAACGTCGGCATGTCGATGATGACGGGCGCCCTGGGCAAGCTGCTGGGCGGTCAACTGCTGAAGGACGTCCAGACGTTCGTCGCCGCCATGGACTCGATGTTCGGCGGGTTCCGTACGCGCGCGGACGCCACGTACAAGCTGCTGCAGGCGCCCGGTACGGCGTTCCTGGTGGTGGCGGCGCCGGAGCGGGACGCGCTGCGGGAGGCCGCGTACTTCGTGGAGCGGCTGGCCGCCGAGGACATGCCGCTGGCCGGGCTGGTGCTCAATCGGGTCCACGGCAGCGGCGCGGCCCAGCTGTCGGCCGAGCGCGCGCTCGCCGCCGCGGAAAATCTTGACGAGCCCCGCATTGTGGATCAGATGGACGGGAAAGCAGTTCGTAACTCTCCCGACACGTACGGCAGTTCAGAATCTCCCGCCACCACCCGCGCCGATGCCGACCCCGAGGACAGCTCCGCCGGTGCCCAGGACGACTCCCCCGTCCAGGACCCCACCGTCGAACAGCTGACCATGGGCCTGCTGCGGCTGCATGCCGAGCGGATGCGGCTGCTCTCGCGCGAGCAGCGCACACGCGACCGCTTCACCGCGCTCCATCCCGAGGTGGCCGTGGCCGAGGTGGCCGCGCTCCCCGGTGATGTTCATGATCTGGCGGGTCTGCGGGACATCGGTGACCGGCTCGCAGCCATACGGCCCGAGCTGCCCATCTCCGAGAACTGACGGCCGCGTCCGAGGACCGCCGACCCCGGTTCACCGACCGCACGACTGGTCAGTGCTCCGACGGCTACGGCCCGTCCGGGCCCCGGGGCACCCAGGAGTCGGCACACCTGCCCGACGCGCCGACACCCCAAGGGCGCCCTCCGTCGACCCGGCCCGGACGACACGACCCATGAGGGCCGCGTCGTCAGCTCACGGCCGCGTAGTTCTCGTAGATCTCGTCATCGTCGAGCGGCAGAATGCCCGCGCCACGCTCGTACTCCGTGCGCGCGGTCTCAAGGAGCCGGCGCCATGAAGTGACAGTGGGACGCCTGCGCAGCAGTGCGCGGCGCTCGCGCTCCGTCATTCCTCCCCACACGCCGAACTCGACGCGATTGTCCAACGCGTCCGCCAGACATTCCGTGCGTACCGGACATCCGGTGCACACCGCCTTGGCCCTGTTCTGCGCTGCTCCCTGAACGAACAGTTCATCCGGATCGGTAGTGCGGCAGGCAGCCTGCGCACTCCAGTCGGTTACCCAGCCCATACCGGCGCCGTCCTCTCCCGAATCGAGGCTCCCCCACGGCGGCAGCGGCATATTCACCGCCGCCAGTTGAGGACGTTACGGAAGGTGGGCACAGCGCAACACCCCCAGCGGGCCCAATCTTGAATGGCCCGAACGGACTATGCGTAAGCGGCAGATCACCCGCGGGAGTGACCCAAGGGCATACGTGATTATCCCGGCAGATCGGGGCAGTTGACATGCCGCACAACGGACACCGAATGACACACAAGGTGTATTCGGACACGACCCCTGAAAAAAATCGGAAGAACGACGCAACAATTCGGGCTCGGCGCACGTACTTGATACAAGGGCCTACGCCTGTGACAGCTGAGAGCAGCTTAGGCCAAGGCCTGTCCTTGTGTCCGGCAAATGAAAATGACGCCCCTTCACTTTTCCGCGTCCGCCGGACATCGTTCGGCCGAGCCATGGCCACGGATGTCACGATCTGGCACCTGTGTCCCGTCAGGCACTTCGGCTCCTTCGGAAGTGTCCGAGGGACGGATTAGGCTGCCCTCATGCCAAACAAGCGCTCGGGCGGTGGCCTGTCCCCCACGCAGCAGGCCGCCAAGTTCCTCGGTGTCAGCGTGCTCGCGGGGGCCGTCATGGCGGGCATCGCGCTGCCCGCGGTCGGTGCCCTGGGGCTGGCCGCGAAGGGTTCCGTCGAGGGATTCGACGAGCTCCCGGCCAGCCTCAAGCAGCCTCCGCTGAGCCAGCGCACCACGATTCTGGACAGCAACGGCGACCAGATCGCCACTGTCTACTCGCGTGACCGTACGGTCGTCGATCTCAAGGAGATCTCGCCGTACATGCAGAAGGCGATCGTCGCCATCGAGGACGCGCGCTTCTACGAGCACGGCGCCGTCGACCTGAAGGGCGTCCTGCGCGCGCTCAACCGCAACGCCCAGGAGGGCGGCGTCGCCCAGGGTGCCTCCACGCTGACGCAGCAGCTCGTGAAGAACGTCGCGGTGGAGGAGGCCGGTGACGACCCGACGAAGGTCGCCCAGGCCACCCAGCAGACCCTCGGCCGCAAGATCCGCGAGCTGAAGTACGCGATCCAGCTGGAGGAGGAGCTCGACAAGAAGGAGATCCTCGAGAACTACCTGAACATCACGTTCTTCGGTCAGCAGGCGTACGGCGTCGAGGCCGCCTCCCGGCGCTACTTCTCCAAGTCCGCCAAGGACCTGAACCTGGAGCAGGCCGCGCTGCTCGCCGGCGTCGTGCAGTCGCCGAGCCTCTACGACCCGGTGAACAACCCGAAGACGGCCACCAAGCGGCGCAATGTCGTGCTGCAGCGCATGGCCGAGGTCGGCGACATCTCACAGACGGAGGCCGACGAGGCCCAGAAGAAGCCGCTCGGCCTGGACATCAGCAAGCCCAAGAACGGCTGCATCACGGCCGTGAAGGGCGCGGGCTTCTTCTGTGACTACGTCCGCGAGGTCTTCCTGAACGACCCGGTCTTCGGCAAGACCAAGGAGGACCGGGCCAAGACCTGGAACCAGGGCGGTCTGACCATCCAGACGACGATGGACCCCAAGGCCCAGAAGTCGGCCCAGGCCTCCATCAAGTCGCATGTCAACCAGTCGGACGAGGTCGCCACCGCCGCCACCATCGTGGAGCCCGGCACCGGCAAGATCCTCGCGATGGGTCAGTCACGGCCGTACGGCATGGACGTCAAGAAGAACGAGACGACCATCAACCTCTCGGTCGACGAGTCCATGGGCGGCGGCGCCGGCTACCAGCCCGGTTCGACGTTCAAGCCGATCGTCGCCGCGGCGGCCCTCGAAGGCGGCATGCCCGCGACCAAGTCGTACTCCGCGCCGTACAAGATGGAGTACCCGAGCCCGATCTCCACCTGTGACGGCAAGAACTGGGTGAACACCGACGGCACGACGCTCACCAACGAGAACACGTCCGAGAAGGGCCCGTACTCGTTGAAGAAGGCGACCGCGCTGTCGGTCAACACCTACTTCGTGCAGATGATCGCCGACATCGGTATCTGCCCGGTGACGGAGATGGCCGGGAAGATGGGCGTCGAGCGGGCCGACGGCGCGAAGATCGGCCAGAACCCGTCGATCGCGCTGGGCACCCAGGAGATGTCCCCGCTGACCATGGCCAACGCGTACGCGACGTTCGCCTCGCGCGGGATGTACTGCACGCCGATCGCCATCGAGTCCATCACCCAGCGGATCGGCGAGAAGTCGAAGTCGCTGGACGTCCCGAAGTCGACCTGCTCGCGCGCGATGTCCGAGAAAACCGCGGACACCATCAACACCCTGCTCAGGGGTGTGGTCGAGGACGGTACGGGTACCGAGGCGGGCCTCGGCGACGGCCGGGACAACGCCGGTAAGACCGGTACGACGGACTTCCGCTACGCGGCCTGGTTCGTGGGTTACACCCCGAACATGGCCGGTGCCGTCTGGGTCGGCGACCCCGCGCACGAGCGCCGCATGGTGAACATCACCATCGGCGGCATCACCTACGACAAGGTCTTCGGTGGCAAGGTCCCGGGCCCGATCTGGCGCGACATGATGTCCGGCGCGCTGGAGGGCAAGCCCGCGCCCCAGTTCAACCGCGTCTACATCCCCGACCCGCAGCCGGACCGCGGCCGTGGGGACGACGACAACAACGGTCGCGGCAATGACGGGGACGACGACAACGGTGACGACGACGAGGGCTTCATCGGCGGCATCGACGGCGGCACCAGCGTCCCGACCCCGGAGTTCACCCTCCCCGAGGGCTTCATCCAGGGCCAGGACAACGGAGGGAACAACGGCAGCGGCAACGGCGGCCGGTTCGGGTGACCCCGTGGAGGGGTGACACCGGTTCGGACACCTGAATGACTACGGCGGTGGGGCGTCCCCTCGGAGAAGAGGGGGCGCCCCACCGCCGTATCTGTAGCTGTTGTGCGCCGTATCCCTATGTGTCCATGTGCGCGGGATGTGTCTGTGTGCGCGTGGGAGTGTCGGACGTGCTGGTGCGGTGCCGGTGGGAGTGCCGGCACTGATGGTCCGGTGCCGGTGGGAATGGCGGCCCTGATGGTGCGGTGCCGTGAGGCCGGTGCAGTGGCCGGTGCCGCTCAGCCGCCCGCGAGCTGCTGCTTGACGACCGCGGCGACACGGCCGCCCTCGGCGAGCCCCGCCACCTTCGGGTTGACGATCTTCATGACCTGTCCCATGGCGCGCGGGCCCTCGGCGCCGGCGGCACGGGCCTCCTCGACGGCCTGGACGACGATCTGCGTCAGCTCCTCGTCGGACAGCTGCTTGGGCAGGTACTCGGCGAGCACCTCACCCTCCGCCTTCTCCCGCTCGGCCGACTCGGCACGACCACCCTGGGCGAAGGCCTCGGCCGCCTCGCGGCGCTTCTTCGCCTCCTTGGTGATCACCTTGAGGACCTCGTCGTCGGAGAGCTCGCGCTTCTCCTTGCCCGCGACCTCCTCCTTGGTGATCGCGGCGAGCGTCAGCCGGAGCGTCGAGGAGCGCAGCTCGTCGCGCTCCTTGATCGCGGCGTTGAGGTCTTCCTGCAGCTTCGACTTGAGCGTGGTCATGGGGTCGATTGTCGCAGGTGCGGGATGGAGGGCGCGCGTTGATTTCGCTGAAGTGTGCGAGGGCGGGTGCGGGGTGGGGCGGGCGAGTGCGGTCGGTTTCCGTAGGTCTCGGAGTCGGTCGTCGCAGATCTGGGAGTCGGTCGTCGTAGGTGTCGTAGTCGGTCGTCGCAGGTCTCGGGGTTGGTTGTCGCCGGGGCCGGCGTCGGTCGTCGCAGGTGTCGGGGTTGCTTGTCGCCGGGGTCGGAGTCGGTTGTCCACAGGGGGAGTTGGGGATCGGGGCTGGGATCGGTGGTTATCCACAGGGTGCGTTCGGGATCGGCGGGGTCTGACACGATGGGCACATGCGAGCGCGTTACGGAGTACCTCTGGGGATCGCGGCGGCCGGTGCCGCCGGTGTGTTGTACGCGGCGGGTTTCGAGGCCCGTTCGTTCCGGCTGCGGCGGGTGACGGTGCCGGTGCTGCCGCCGGGCATGCGGCCGTTGCGGATACTCCAGGTGTCCGACATCCACATGGTGAGCGGACAGCGCAAGAAGCAGCGCTGGCTGCGTTCCCTGGCGGGCCTGCGCCCCGACTTCGTGATCAACACCGGGGACAATCTGTCCGACCCCGAGGGGGTCCCCGAGGTGCTGGACGCGCTGGGCCCGCTGATGGATTTCCCGGGGGCGTATGTCTTCGGCTCGAACGACTACTACGGCCCGAAGCTGCGCAACCCCGCGCGGTATCTGCTGGAGAAGGCCCAGGGTCGCCACGGCCTGAACGGCAACAAGCCGGTGGTCGGAGCGATCCACAACCCCTGGGAGGACCTGAGGGACGGCTTCGACGGAGCGGGCTGGCTGAACCTCACCAACACCCGGGGCACGCTGAAGATCGAGGGCATGTCGGTGGAGCTGACGGGGCTCGACGACCCTCACATCAAGCGGGACCGCTACGACCGCGTGGCCGGCGGCCCCTCGGACGCGGCCGACCTCTCACTCGGCGTCGTCCACGCCCCCTACCTCCGCACCCTGGACGCCTTCACCGCCGACGGCTACCCCCTGATCCTCGCCGGTCACACCCACGGCGGCCAGCTCTGCATCCCCTTCTACGGAGCCCTGGTCACCAACTGCGACCTCGACACGGACCGGGTGAAGGGCCTGTCGACGCACACCGCCGGGGGCCACACCTCCTATATGCACGTCTCGGCGGGCTGCGGCACCAACCGCTACACACCGGTACGGTTCGCGTGCCCACCGGAGGCTTCACTGCTGACGTTGGTGGGGCGGGAGTAGGTGGGGGTCTGAGGTTGGGCGTCGGGAAGGGGTGGCGGGCGAGGTCGGTCGGGCTACGCGGGGCCTTGAGGCGGGGTCGGGCGGTCGGGCGGTCGGGCGGTCGGGCGGTCGGGCGGTCGGGCGGGCGGTCGGGCGGTCGGGCGGTCGGGAAGCGTACGGGAGCACATGAGTGACCCGTATGGACTGTCCCGAATAGCCCCATTTATTCGGGTCGGCCTAGCGTGAGCGCATGACCGCTCCGATACCCAGGGACATCCCCGACCTGCCCGCGATCTCGGGCATCCCCACGCCGGTGACGTCCGTCGTGCCCGCGACGGCGGTGGTGGAACCGGCCCGACGTCGGCCGACGGCAGTCTTCCGCGCCCTGGTGGCGCTGGCGGCGGCAGTGGCCGTGGTGACCGAGATGATCCTGGGCAGCCCGCTACGGGCCATCAGTCACTTCTCGGTCCAGAGCACGGCCTTGGCGGCGGTGGTCTTCGCGGCCTCGGCCCACCGCGCATGGTCGGCCCGCCGCCCGCTGCCACCCTTGGTGACGGGCGGCACGCTCCTCTACACCATGGTGGGGGCCCTGACGTACCACCTGGTCCTCGCGCAGGACCCGGCCACGTTCGCCATGACGACGACCGCGACGGGCGCCCCGATCACTCCCACCGGCTGGCACGCGGTGACGGACATCGCCTTCCACACGGCCATTCCCCTCGCGGTGGTGGTCGACTGGCTGCTGCTGACGCGCCCGTCGCCGCCGCGGCTGACGCACGCGGCGGCGTGGCTGCTCTACCCGATGGCGTATCTGGCGTTCACTCTGGGCCGTGCGGCGCTGGTGACGCCGGACTGGCCCGCGCCTTATCTGTACCCGTTCCTGGACGCGGACCGTCACGGCTACAAAGGGGTCCTGGGCAACGCGCTGCTGCTTGGCCTGGCCGTCCTCGCCCTCTCCCTCCTCCTGATCGCGGTCGACCACCTTCGCCCCGACCCCGTACGGCCCCGCCGAGGCCGCCCGAACCGCTACGACCGCCGCCCCGAAAACCGGATTTCGTCTCCAGCCACCGGTGGGCTAAAGTAAACGACGTCGCCGCGAAGAGCAGAACAGCAGCGACATCGGGGTGTAGCGCAGCTTGGCAGCGCGCTTCGTTCGGGACGAAGAGGTCGTGGGTTCAAATCCCGCCACCCCGACAGCCAAAACAGCAGGTCAGGCCCGGCGCTGAGAGATCAGCGCCGGGCCTGATTTGCTTTGCGGGCCCATTTTGGGAGCCATTTGGGAGCCGACCTCGGGGAGCGGCTCCCCAGCGGCTCCCAGAGAAAGGTCTTCCGCCTTCGGGCACGCCGTGCGCTGCGCGAGAGTCACCCCACGGCTTGTGCGGAGGACACAACAGACGGTACGACGATCGACATGCACCGATGGTCTCCGCTGAACGACCGGCAGCTCGCCCTCCTCACCCGCATCGGGGACGGAACCAACCCCGTCACGTCGGACAGCCCCGAGTTCGCCCTCACCGCCCGCGCGCTCAAGGAGCGGCGCCTGATCACGATGCCCAAGCAAGATGGGAAGTGGCAGGCGGAGATCACCGACGCGGGACGCTTCTATCTCGAACACGGGCATCATCCCGACCGACCCGAGCCGGCCCCGCGCAAACCTCGTTCGGCGGCGCATGTGGCCAAGGAGCCGGTTGCCTCTCGTCCGCAGCAGGACGCCGCTCCCCCATCCGAGACGAAGTCAACCCCACAGCGGACCCTGAAGCCCCCGCGCCCGTCGCCGGCGGCGATCGGACCGGCCTTGATCAAGCAAGTGCAGGAAGCCGGACGATTCCTTCGGATCCCGGACCCCAGCGACGCGGAGCGAGCCCGGTATCGCCGAGCCTTCGACGCGGCCCGGCAGTGCGCTCCTGACGGGTACCACCTCAAGTACAGCGGGCGGGCAAAAGGCGACTTCTTCCTCGGCCTGCTGCGGGTGACCGGCGAAGACGACACCGAGTGGAACCGGATCCGCCTGGCACGCAGTCGTGTGATCACCGACGTCGAGGACGTGCTCGCCGCGGTCACCAAGGATCACAGTGCCTTCGAGATCTCCGAGGAGGTGCTGCCGAGGGTGCTCGCGCTGATCCGGCTGCTCGCCGAGCAGGCACTTGGGCGGTACGGCGAGATCGCGGTGTCCAAGAAGGGCAGGCAGCCGAGGCCGCTGCTCACCGTCCACGGCAGGACGTACGAGATCGGCTTCCGTGAGCGGCAGAAGCAGGTCCGGTATGTGCCCAAGCAGCCGGGCCGACGCACGTACGACTGGCAACGGGTCACCCCAGCCCACAAGTCCGAGCCGTCCGGCGAACTGGAGCTGCTGGTCAGCGAGAACTCGGGCTACAGCTACCACCACGGCTGGAAGAAGGAATGGGCCGACACCGCCAAGAAGCCGTTGGAGGAGCAGATCGCCTCAATCTTCCGGGCGTTGAAGGCGCGGTCGGAGGAGCAGGAGCGGGCCCGGCTGGAACGAGAGGCGGAGCAGCGGCGTCTGCGAGAGGAGCGTGAGCGCCAGGAGGCCGAGCGTCGGCGACTGGCGGCGGAGCGGGAGGAGCGCGAGCGGCGGGAGTGGGAGGCCGCGGTAAGTGCGGCTTCGGTCAAGGCGGTTCACGCGGTACGGGCCGAGCACTTCGGCATGGCCCTTGAGCAGTGGCGGGCCGCAGGCGAGATTCGGGAGTTCTGTGCCGCGCTGGATGAAGTCGCCGCCGCGTCGGAAGACGTCCTCGAAGTCGAGAGGCTGCGTGAGTGGTCGGCTTGGGGGAACACGGAGGCCGATCAGCTCGACCCGACGACGAACGGCAAGGGCCTGGCCACCCGCGACTTCAACGTGGAGCCGACAAAAAAGCAGCTGCGACCGTTCCTCGACGGCTGGCGGCCGGACCGGCCGGAGAAGGAGCCTCCGGCTCAGCCAACGCCTCCGAAGCCGGAGCCAGACCCGTGGCGCGGTGTCATCGACGCACATCAGGATCAAGGGTGGCGATATGGACGCCCAGGTCGCGCTCAATGGTGGAGGCGATGACGCCGTGGCCTCGGTCGCGTAGGGCCTTGGCCGCCTTCTCGACGAGTTCTCCGAGCCGGATGACCTCGGCGCGCAGGGCGACCAACTCGTCGTAGCGATCGGCCTTGTCTTCGCCGCACCAGGCCCGGACGGTTCGCAGGACGGCTGCCTCCGCGTCCAGCTTCCGGTCGTCCCGCCGACTGTAGGAGTACCAGGAGGACTGGGCACGCTCCTGCTCGATGCCCTGCTGCTTGCGGTCCACCTCCGGAAGGATCTCGTCGGCGAGGCGGCCGGCGACCAGGCGGGCGACGCGCTCGGTGATCGGCCACCCGGCCAGGCACATGCCGTGGCGGTTCTCGTAGACCATGGCGTCGCCGCGGAGTTCAGCTGCGTCCAGGCCGATGAGCGGAGCCGTCTCATCGAGGCGGCTCAGCTCCAGGACCCCGGCGTCGGCCACCGTTCGGCGCACGCGGAGCCTGTTCTTCGGGCGTATGAACCCGAGAATCATCCGCGCAGCCTCGAAATCCGTACTGCCTCGGACATGGCGGGACGCCTCGACCAGTGCCAGCTCCGCCGCGTCGTCCGCGCGGAACGTCTCGACCTCCGCCCACAGTGCTACGAGAGAGACAGGATTTACCCACTCCTGCAGATCGGCATCGTCACCTTCGAGGAAGCGCACGTGGATCCAGCCAGACCTGCGCGAGCCACCTACTCGAACGATCTCCACCTGGCGGACCGCCCCGCCCAGCTCCTTCGGCTGCGGGCGATATGCCCAGTGCTCACCAATCTCCATGTGCCTATTGAGCCAGGTCGACGACACCGCCACGCACCAATCATCAGATCCGAGGTATGTCTGGTTTCCGCCGTCCTCTTGGCAGAAACCTGAGAGAGGATCACCGTCAGCTTCTCCCAGGGGGACCTCACATGACCGACCAGCACAACCGAACCTGCGGGCACCCGACCCGCTCCGGGAACCCATGCAAGGTCCGGTTATCGGGCTCGGACGTGGCGTGCAGCACGCATGCCACGGAGCAGGACAAAGCCGTAGCGGAGGCTCACCGACGCGGGTGGAGCGAAGGCTACAAATCCGGCAGCGAGAGCAGCGCGAGCTTCTCCAGATCCCGGATCGAACGGTTGGAACAACGCGTCAAAGAGCTTGAGGAACAGCTGGACGATGCGAAGCGTGTGTACGAGATCGACGGCCATCAGGTTGTGGACGTCGGCGGATACGCCTACCGCTGGCGCGGCAGCACACCACTCCAGGTCGGCGACCGGGTGTTGCTGCCCGAAAACTACGTGAGCCGCATGAAGAACGGCCCCGGCCCCACCCTGGGTGTGGTGAGCAAGCTCGGCACCACCTATCGCGGACCGCTGTCCGACATCGTCAGGCGAGCGCCAGCAACGGGCGAGTAGGACAAGAGTGCCATCAGCTGGGTTGCGCCCCCACCAAATGGTGCAATCGCGATCATCTCTCATGTCGCACCTGCACCAGTCCATAGTGGCCTGACCGCGCTGAGTCTCTATGTCGCCTGGAATAGGGGCTTCGTCGAGCACCCGCGCCCCGTCTCGGGCCAGTGGGTGTGACGCAGGCCATGAGATGTGAGGCCCGTGGCGATCGGGAGCCAGGAGGCATCGGCCCGGTCGCTGGCGCACGCCCTAGGCCCGGCCGCTCGGCCGTCACTGACGAGCGCCCATGCCCCTGCACTACTCATGACATCTGGGCGCTTGACTCCGCCATTGGGCTCGCGCTGGGCCGGGATGATCGTAGGGCTTACGCCACACCGCGGACGCCAGCTGGGCGCCGGCCAACCAACAGCACACTGCTCGACTGCATCCCTTAAAAAGCAACAAGTACCGCACTGACTCCTAGATGCTTTACTTTAGGCACCCCACTAAAGTGCAACGAGAGGTCATGAGGCACATCGATGTTGCCCTTCAGTCCTGAGTCAGACTTGGTTACTGCACGTGCCCGTCTGCGTGCGCAGGTTGATGGCGTACTGCAGAAACTGCGCGGTGGGGTGTTGCCTGACGAAGCCGAGCGTCAGCACGTCGACTGCAAGGAGGAGGCGGGCCGCCGTGGGACAGGAGGCGTACTGCTGCCCGGCACCCCGCGCAACCTTGCTGCCGCCGACCAGCTAGCCAGCGAAGTTACCTGCCTCGCTAATACGCCAGGCGGCGGAGCTTTGATCGTCGGCGTCGAAGACGCCACCGGCCGATTTCTAGGCGCCGCGCTCGAAGAAGACTGGCTTCGGCACAGGATCTACGAGCGGGTAGGCGTTGCCCCAGCCGTGGAGGCCATCACGATTGACGGGATGCGCCTTCTGGTGGTCTACGTAGCCGAGGCGAGAGAGCCAGTCGAAGACCTGAAAGGCCGCATCCGATGGCGAGCGGGCGGCCATTGTGAGCCCGTCGACCGCGCAGAGTGGTGGCTTCACCGACAGAACACCACTGGTCACGACCCGATGGCATCGGTCACCGACCACTCATATCTTGAGGTGTCTCCCGGCGCTGTCGCTGCTGCCCATCGCTACCTAGACGCGTCCGGATCACTCTCGAGGCAATCGCGCCAAGGATCCGTGCGGGACCTGCTGAGCTCCCTGGGCGTCTTGCGCCCCGACGGCAAGCTGACGCAAGCGGGGGCTCTCACGTTCTGCCCTGCTGACAGAACGTACCTCTCACTATCAGTAATCGATGTAGAAGGCGGCGACGTGATCTCGCCTCCGCCTGACCTGTCAGGTCTTAGCCTGCTGGAACAGGTCGCGGCAGTGGAGGACCGGCTTGACGCGCTGAATACCTCCCTGCGCTTGGAAGGTCGTCCCGGCTTCGCAGTCACATCCGTTCGCCGCCTTCCTGAGGGCGCCGTACGTGAGGCAGTCCTGAACGGAGTGGTACATCGCGACTGGATGCAACCCGACCCTGTAGTCATCACATGGATTGACGCGGACTCAGCCGTACAGGTCGTGAGCCCTGGCGGCTTCGTTGGCGGTATGAACGCAAGCAACGTCCTTACCCAGCGCTACGCCCGATATCCCGCTCTGGCAGACCTCTTCAGGGCGCTTCACCTGGTCGAGAAGCAGGGTCTAGGCGTCGACCGCATGTACCGAGACATGGTCTCTCTCGGGCACCGCCCCCCGATCCTGGTGGAGGAAGAAGGTCCCCGAGTACGGGCACGACTAACCGGTGGGCGTCCGGTTCTGCCGGTGATGAATCTCGTCACCCGGATCCAACCGACGATCCGCCAACGTGACGTCCGCGTGGCACTGATCGTGTACACGCTTCTCCGAGAGCCCTTCGTTACTGCTGAGCGGCTCACAGGCATCCTTCAACGGAGCGCTGATGAAGCTGCAGAGGCTCTCGAAACAGCAGCGGAATGCCTAGTAGGTGACACTCCTCTGCTGACCCACTACAAGGATGTTTGGGCCCTGTCGAAGGCGGCTGTATCCGCCGTAGAGACCGTTGCAGATCGGGACGAGCTCAGGCGCCGTGGCGTGCTTCCCTACCTAAAGCCAGACATCACGGGTGCCGAAGCCGTGGCCCGCGAATGGCTCTCCGGCCATGATCGCTACACGTCAGGCGATCACGCCACGCTCACAGGGCTTACTACCACCGGTGCCCGAGGCCAACTGGAGCGTCTGGAACGAGACGGGCTGCTCCTACGCGGTGAAGGGGCAGGACGAAACTCCCATTTCGTTGCTGGGCCCGGCCTCAAGAGAGCCACAGAGTGAGAAGCTGTTGGATTGTCAGACCCGTGGTGCATGCTGGGTCAGTCACCAACCTGGGGGAGGATTCCTGCCTGGCGTCCCTGCCACATTCCTGTCGGGGGTCCTCAAACTGATCGGAAGAACCGGCCGGAGGCAGAAGAGCACAAGCGATTCTGCACCACGTGCGTACTTTGCGATGAGCCTCTAATACCTGGTCGGCACAGGTTCTTCACAGTCGGTGCGGAGAATGGGTGGCCGCTCGCCTGGCACACTCCGACAGAGAGCACAACGTGTGTCGCGGGGGTCAATCCCACTCCAGTCACCCTCGCCGCGCTCAAGCCCGGCGACCACATCATGGGGCCGGGCGGAGTACCCATGCTCGTCCACGAGTGCAGGCGGATTCGCAAGCCGAATCAGGCGCCCTACTACCGACTCCGCACAGGCAGTTCCGCGCCGGTGTACGTGCACCGCGCACATTTCTTCCTCGTCCCTGGCTCCGATGAGTTGGGGCGTCTGAAGGCCCAGGCAGAAGCGAATCAGGTGGACCTGCTGCCAGACGACGGATTCCTCTTTCCCACGCGCGACTCGCTACACATCAGCCTGGCGAGGATCGACCGCCTCACGCCAAGCCAGTTCGAGCAGTTCGTGTCTGGACTCCTTGAGCGATCGGAGTGCTCAATTACTCGGCGGGGTGGTCGGGCCAACGACATGGCGGCTGACGTCCTCGCCACCAACCGAGATGGTGTCTACATCGCGGTCCAGTGCAAACACACCCGAACAGGACGGAACGTCGGCGCTGCGACCATGTACGAGGTGAATGGCACAGCCGCCCCTGAACACGGAGCAAGAGTGGCGCTCGTAGTGACTAATGGAGGTTTCACGAGGTCAGCGCTGGCCTTCGCAGACAAGCACGAGATTCGAACCGTCGGCAGGGACGACCTTGCGAAGTGGGCCGACGGATCGCTAACCCTTGCCGACATCCTTGGCGAAGTACCCACCAACTAATGGCAGGGAGGTATTGGAGAACTGCCGTGGTGCTGAGGAGAGCGCCTGAACTGTTCCCCGAAGGAATTCATCGTCTGTTCCCACAGGGAGCAGCGTTCTCGTTCCCCGACACCAAACCCACGAGCGCCCCCAACTTGGCGATCTCTCCGACGCCGTTGTGAATGAAACACCGTGGCCCGTGTGCCCGCAGAAGTAACCGAACCCGTGCGCAGCGGAGCAGATGTGTGGTGGATTGATCGTGCACGTCCACCGGGTTGCACAGACTCTGCGATTGCCGCGACACCGTTGCGAGGCACCGTTCAACTACTTGCAGGCGACCACGTGC
Source organism: Streptomyces sp. NPDC002643 (assembly GCF_053592555.1). NCBI lineage: Bacteria > Bacillati > Actinomycetota > Actinomycetes > Kitasatosporales > Streptomycetaceae > Streptomyces > Streptomyces sp. NPDC002643. Next base: position 12,961 of record NZ_JBSFVY010000036.1, on the reverse strand, counting down.
GCGCGCAGAAGATCGTCAAGGACACGGACCGGTGACGTGGGGCTCATCGCGAGGCGGGCGTCGAGTGCCGTCTCCCACTGCTCGGTCAGTCCGAGCATGAGACGCTTGCGCATCCCGGGGGTGACGTGGGCATAGCGCGCCGAGACGGAGCTGTCGATGTGGCCCATGCGTTCGTCCATGAGGACCTTCTCGGTTCCGAGGTCCTCCATCACGGTCCGGTGGGTGTGACGGAGGCCATGCGGTGTAAGGCCCTTGGCGATCGGGAGCCAGCAGGCGTCGGCCCGGTCGCTGGCGCCACGCCCTCGGGCTGGGACGCCGGGCCACGGCTCGCCGAGGAGCGGTACGGGGCGGGCTTCCTGCGGTGCCTTCTTCGGGTACCAGCCAGAGACCGCCGGGGTGAACAGCCAGGTGGCGAAGCCGTTTCGGCGCCAGTGGGCTGCGTGCTGCAATACCGCGCCGCCGCGCACGAACCCCAGGTCTCTGATGGCCTGTTCCACCCTGACCCGTTTGGCTTCGGTAACGCGGTCGGGGTGGTTGAGGACGTTGGACACCGTGCCCGTAGAGACTTCAGCGCGGCGTGCGACGTCGACCAGTTTTGCGCCCTGGTGGCCGCCGGTGCGGGCCGTGCCCTGGCCCCGGAAGACGTAGGTCTTGCCGTGGCACGGGCAGGGTTTCGGCTTCGTGCGGGCGACGTGGTTGGAGACCAGGGCCGACAGCCAGTCCATCACGTCGATGGTGCGATAGCTGTCGTCCTTGGGCGGGCAGCGCACCAGCTCGCCGGTGTCGAGTTCGTACAGCTGCCACTCGACGCGGATGGCCCCGGAGCGGGCGAACTCCGTCGCCAGGCCGACGATTTCACCCCAGCGCATGCCGGTGTACCCCTTGAGGACGACGGCGACGAACTCGTCGTCGCGGCCGGAGAGCAGGGCGGCGCGCTCCGCGGTGAGCAGGATTCCGAGCGGATCGGTGACGACCTTCTCCGGGCCGCGGTCGCGGGAGCGGCCGGCGCGCTTTCCGCGTCCGCGCCGTCTGGCGGCCGGGTTCGAAGCGATCAGGCCCTCGTCGATCGCGTCCTCGAAGATCAGGTGGAGCGTCGAGCGCCAGGTCTTGACGCTGGAGGCCGCGTAGACGGCCTTCTCCTTCTTCTCCCACAGGTCGACGTCCGTGCGCAGGATGCCAGCGAGCGCCTTGTCCTCGAAGTCAGGGAGGAGGTGCTCCTCGATGTGGCGCTTGTAGTTCTGCATGGTCGAGGCGGCCAGGTCCTGGGCCTCGTACCAGCGGTTCGCGTACTCGCCGAAGGTCTCCTGGCCAAGTGCCGGGTCGCGCCAATCGCCGCGCCGGTACTTGTTCTCGGCCTCGCTCGCGGCGCGCTGGGCCTCGCCCTTGGTGGCGAACCGGATCGCCTTGCCGGTGTCGTCGACGACCGTGAGGTGCTTGCCGGGCGCGGTCTTGTACCGGCCGCGCCAGTAGTTTCCGCGTTTCTCCGCGAAACCCAACTTCCGTCTTCCTCCCCTGCTCTCGGCTTGTGACTGGGCGCGGGCGCGCTACGCGACGGTCCCGTACTGGGTGCGGCGCGGCGGTCGGGCCCGCAGACGCCCTGGCGTCGGGGCCGTGGTCGGCTCAGGAGGCCGGGCGGCACGAGTTCGCGAGGGAGCGCTTGTCGCTGCCCGACTCGCCGGCGCGCTGCTGACGGATCGCTTCGGGCGCTCTTCGTGGAGGCGCACGATCTCGGCGAGGTGCGCGCCGGTGAAGCGGTAGGCGCGGCCGACGCGGGTGTGCGGGATGAGTCCGCGTCGGGCCCGGTCCTTGACCCACCAGGCGGAGCAGCCGAGGGCTTCGGCGATTTCTTCGGGGCGGTAGAGACGAGGCAAGGGGGCTCCGCCCTCGGTGCCGGGAAGGCGTCGTACGAGGGCAGGGGGTATGTCGGAGTGGTGCAAGAAGGGCGGGTCCTTACTGGGTGGGGGCGTGCTAGGCCAGCGGTGCTGAGCGGGCCTCGTCACGTGGCGGTCGGCCTCTGCAGCAGCACGAGAGGCGAGACGAGGAGGGCTTCGGCGATCACGACGAGGTCGTCGGCATCACATCGTCGTTGGGCGCGTTCGATGCGGGACAGCATGGTGTTGGACATCGGGTGGCCGAGGGCGGTCACTCGGCTGGCCAACTGCCTTTGTGACAAGCCTCGTTCGGTGCGGAGGATTCCGATGGTGCGGGCCGCCTGTATTCCAGCGGGTCCGACTTCCAATGAGCGTGGGGGCATGACTCCAATTGAAAGGTCCAATCGCCGGTTTTGGTAACCGGCGATCGTCGGCTATGTTGCGCTCGCGCGGTTCGCCGCGAAGCGGTTTCCGAGGGACCGGGAACGGCTTGGAGCGGGGTGTCGATCATTGCTCTGACGTGGGGTGTTGTGTTGTAGCTTCCCTGCTGGCGGCGCGTCAACGGCTTGCCGATGTGATGCTTCTGGCTCTGCGATCCGGGCAACTATTTGGTCAACAGCGGATCGTGCCTTACGGTTTTCCTCCCGCCCGCCACCCAGCCCCATTTCTCGCAGCCTTTCTGCCGTGAGAGATTGCGCCGGATAGGGCTGGACTTGCGCGACGGGGGTGTGGCTATGTTGACGACACCCCCGGAAACGCAATCGCTTCCCGGCGCGCGTCCGCGCCAACGTCCCCCGCCCCGACCGACGGTGAGCCGTGCTGTCCACGCACAGGCCACCGAGTGAGGACCGCCCCGCACTTGGCACGAATCCGCACCATCAAGCCCGAAGCCTTCGTCTCCGAATCCTTGGCCGCCGTCTCCCTGACCGCCGAGCGCACCTTCTTCGGCCTGCTCACCCAGGCCGACGACCAGGGCCGGCACCGCGACCACGCCGCGATCATCGCCGGACAGCTGTGGGTCCTGCGCCCGGAGCACACCCCGTCCGATGTCGAGACGGACCTCGCGCAGCTCTCCGACGCTGGGCTGATCTGCCGCTACAAGGCGCCGGATCACAAGCGGTACCTGCACATCGTCACCTGGGGCCTCCATCAGAAGATCAACCGGCCCAGCAAGAGCCGCCTCCCCGCGTGCCCGCATCACGACACTCCGACCGGAGTCATGCCGAGCGCAGCCGAGTCCGGATTCACGGAGCCCTCACTGCCGCCTCACGGAGCCCTCCGCGACGACGCAAGGGAAATACGCGAGCCCGCAGTGAATCCGGGCGCCGCTCGCGAAGCCGCAGTTCAGGACGGATTCCTGGAGTCCTCTGTGAGGGCTCATGGAGGACTCCCAGAGCATTCGGTGAACCCTCACTGCCCGGATCTAGGACCTAGGACCATGGATCTAGGAGATACCCCTTCGGGGGGCGCAAGCGCCCACGCGCCCGACACCGTCTCGGCCAAGCAGCTCCTCGGCGAGTACATCGCGGCGTGCAACCACCGCCCGCCGGACGCCTTCCTGAACCATCTCGGCGGACAGGTGCGCAAGCTTCTCGACGAGGGCATCGCCCCCGCCCATCTCCGGGCCGCCCTCGAACGCCACCGGGCCAAGGGGCTGTCCCCGAGCGTCCTGCCCAGCCTCGTCCACGAGGTCATGAACGCCAACTCCCCCGCCACTCCCGCGTCCCACCGGGCATGGACGAACCCCACCGACGTCGTCGTCGCCTACGGAGATGAACTCTGACCGCCACCCTCACCCGCGCACCCCAGCGCGTCGGCCCGCTCGCCGACCGGCTCAACACGATCCTCGCCAACCGCGGCATCGACCCCGCCGCTGCCACCCAGGAGCCGGCGCCCGAGACCGTCACCGCCCTGGAACTCGCCGACGCCCGCATCCCCGCCCGCTACCGCCGCGCCCTGGCCGACCACCCCCAGATCACCACCTGGGCCGACCAGATCGCCCGCGCCGGACGCCCCGGCCCGACCGGACCCGGCATCGCCGAGGGCCCCTCGCTGCTGATCGCCGGCCCCACCGGCACCGGCAAGACCTACCAGGCATACGGCGCCGTACGCGCCCTCCTCACCCGAGGCGTCCGCCTGCGCTGGGAGGCCACCACGTCCGCCGACCTCCACGCGCGGCTCCGCCCCCGCGCCGGCCACGACGGCGAACGCGAGCTCCAGACGCTGTCCCGCAGCCCGCTGCTACTCCTGGACGACCTCGGCGCGGCCAAGACCAGCGAGTGGACCGAGGAGCTGACCTACCGGCTGATCAACCACCGGTACGAGCACATGCTCCCCACCCTCATCACCACCAACCTCCCGACCGCCGAGCTGCGCATCGCGCTCGGCGACCGCGTCGCCTCCCGTCTCGCCGAGATGACCGAGCGGGTCATCCTCACCGGCCCCGACCGACGCCGCACCGCACCCGCCGCCTGACGGATCGCGCTTCCTCCCCACCGCTTCGCCCGCCCTCGCTTCCGCCTGCCCTCGAACGCGCAGGCCCCATGGAGAGCCTCTGCATGACACCTGGCACCACCACGCTCATCAGCGCCGAAATCATTGGCATGCCCGTCCTGCCGCACTGGATCCCTGTGCCTGCGGCCATCGCGACCCTGCTCATCACCCTCGCGCTGGTCACGCGATGGCTGTGGCCACGCGCCCGCAAGCTAGGCGACGGAAAGCGGCGTAGCAGCGCCGCCGTCCGGGTCGCCGCTGTCGCCGCGATCGGCTGCACCGCCTACAGCGCGGACACCAGCTGGCGCTTCGCCGCCGACTACCTCGGCATGGGCAGCACCGTCGAGCGCGCCTTCATGTTCGCCATCGCTGAACTGGCCTTGTTCGCAATGGCGTTGATGGCACGCCAGAACCTGAAGGGCCCCAGGCAGGCGCCGGGACCGCCTGGCGTACTGGTGTGGGTGATCACCGGAGGCCAGATCATCCCCGCCTACGCCGAGTCCGGTCCCGTCGGCGGCACGGTCCGCGCCCTGATCGGCCCGGTCATGGCCGCAGTCCTCTGGCACCTGGCCATGGGAATCGAGCTCCGCCACCACGCCCCCGAGGCCGCCTCACGCAGCCTGCTCGCAATCCTCGGCCGACAGGCACGCGAGCGACTGCTGGCACGCCTGGGCATCCACGACCAGGACGCCGATGCCGCACGACTCATCCGCGAACGCGCCCTGAGCCGGGCTGTCACGTTGATCCTCCGCATCGAGGCGATGCCCGAAGCGAAGCGCAACAAGGGACGTGCCCGGCGTGCGACTCGGCGCCTGCACGAAGCGCTGGAGAGGGCCGACGTCGACGGTGATCTCCGCCAGGACGAGCTGCTGCTGCGAAAACTCGGGACCCGACAGCAGGCCACGCGGTTGGCCTCGCTCCCGCTGCCCGAACGGTGGGAGACGCCCGGAGACCGAGTCAGCCAGCTCCGCACTGGCGCGGCTAAGCGGGCAAGGCCCGAGCGCCCGGAAGCCGTAGCGAATCCGGGCGAGGAAGGCGTACACCGGTCGGACCGCCCGGAATCCATCGGCCGCCCTCAACCCGCTACAGATGCAGCCGCGGAGGTGAGTACGGGCAGAGACGCGGATGCCGAGCCTGGCGAGAAGCCGGAGCCGATACGCCCGGGTCGCAAGCCCGACCTGCCACGGGATGCCCTCATCGCGTACGCGGAGCGCATCTACCGCAAGACGGGTCGCCTCTCGCGTGACTCCCTCAAGGCAGCCGTCCGTGCCGACGGCCACCAGGTCGGCACCGACCTGGCCCAGAGCATCGTCAACGCGGTCAAGGCCGAGCACCAGGGCTCAGCCCGTACCGGCCACCCCCTCTGAACTCTCCCCCGCACCGCTAACCACACATCGCTGAAAGGCCGTTCCGCCATGCCCCGCTCGACCACGCCCGCCTGGGACTGCCATGACTGGTCCTGCCCCATCTGCACCGCGCCTGGGCGCGACGAGATGACCCTGCTGCGCTGCGCCATCCTCACGCTGCTGGAACACGGACGATGGATGGCCCAGGACGAGATCTCCCTTCCCGACATCCTCTCTGGCGGCGGCCACTACCTGAGCCGACTCAGGATCGGCCCCCTGGGCCAGATCGATGACGACACCCCGGTGCCGGCCATCGAGCAGTGGGCTTGGCTTGAGGCCGAGCTGCGCCTAGTTGTCGCCCGCGCCGCCGGACTGGATGCCGTGAGCACGCTCGACCCGCGCATCGACGACGTCCTGGCCTCCGCAGCTCGCCTCCCGGAGCGGCGCCTGGTGGCGCTGCTCGACCTCGCCGCCGAGCAGTTCGCCGAGCTCAACACGCAATCGCACGCCGCCTGAACCCACCACCCCCGCAACCCCGACACAAGGACATCCCGTCATACGCGACCAGTACCCCGAACTCCCCATCGCCCAAGAGCAGATGGTCACCACTCCCGTCACACGCGCAGCAAGCAATAGCGATGGACCGTCCATAGGCCGGTCCATCGCGAACACCTCCGCCCCGGGGGTGGCGGAGGAGCAGCTCCGGCACGAGGGCGTGCCGGAGCAGGAGGGGGTGAGCGCCGCCGATCGGCCGACCGCTCTCGTCAAGGGGGCCAAGCCGCGTACGCCGTACCGCCGCGCGAACCTCGACGCGCAGCGTTCCGAGCACGTCACCGCCCGCTTCGCACCGCATGAGAAGCACGACATCCAGTCGGCGGCGAAAGCCGAGCACGTGACCATGGCGCGCTACATCGCCGACGCCACCATGGCCCGGGTCCGCGGTGAGATCACCGTCGCCGCTTCTCGCACGGTCTACGACGATGCGGTCGACGAGCTCGCCGCCCAGCGGGCGCAGATCGCCCGGATCGGCAACAACGTCAACCAGATCGCCCGCCGCCTCAACTCGGGCGGCGATCCACACCCTGTGGACACCGCGATCCTGCAGCGGGCGGAACGCCTGCTCGCCACCGCCCACGACACGGTCCGGGCGATCGACGACGCAGCCTTCCGGGCAGCCCGGCAGAAGACGGGCGGCCCGAGTTGATCGCGAACATCGTCAAGCCGGGCAGCCACACCCGCGGCGTGCTGGTGTACCTCTTCGACAAGGGCAGTGCCAACGAACACACCGACCAGCACATCGTCGCGTCCTGGGACGACTTCATTGCTGACCCCGGCCCGTGGGACAGCCCCGGGCACAAGCAGCGGCTCGCCCAGCTCACCAGGGCGCTGGATCTGCGGGTCGAGCAGGCCGGAGACAAGGCACCCGAGGGGCATGTGTGGCACTGCTCGGTGCGCGCCGCGCCCGAGGACCGCATCCTGACCGATGCCGAGTGGGCGACGATCGCCAAGCGCATGGTCCATGCGACCGGCATCGCACCGCACGGTGATCCGGACGGCTGCCGGTGGGTTGCCGTGCGCCACGCGGACGACCACATCCACATCGTCGCCACCAAAGTCCGCGGCGATCTGCGCCCTCCGCGGAACTGGAACGACTACCGCCGCGCCATGGCCGAACTCACCCAGATCGAGAAGGGCTTCGGCCTGACCCGGGTTGCGCGCGGTCCCGAAGCAGCCGCCGGCACTGCAGCGGCGAAGCGCCCCACTCGCGCCGAGCAGGAGAAGGCCAAGCGGCTGGGTCACCCCACGACGGCGCGCGCGCAGCTGCGGCACACCGTGCGCACCGCGCTCTCCCACGCGAAGGATCTGGAGGAGTTCTTCAACCTGCTCGCCGACGCCGGCCTTCAGGTCGAAACGCGCACGCTGCCCTCCGGCGACGTCGGCGGCTACAAGGTCGCCATGTCCGACCACACCAACACCGACGGTGAGCCAGTCTGGTACTCCGGCTCCAGCCTCGCCACCGACCTGTCCCTCCCGCAGATCCAGCAGCGCCTGGCCGCCACCGAAGCACACACCGCCACCACAGCCTCACCAGCCAGCCACTACCGGCGCAGCCCGTGGCACCAGGCCACCGCCGCCGCGGAACGTATCCCCCACCACCTCGATCACGCCGACGACAGCGCTGCCCAGGCCCACCTGACCGTCTTCAGCGAGGTCCTCTACGCCCTGCCCGCCCACGCCCCCGTCCACCTCAAGGCCGAACTCCAGCGCGCCGCCGTCGCCTTCGAGCACGCCGCCCACACCCGTGCCCGCGCCGACCACCAGCACGCCCGCGCCCTGCGCGGCGCTCTGAAAGCCATGCGCTACCAGCCCGCGGACCGCACCGGCCTGGCCATGCTCCTGGACGCCGCCATCCTCGTCGTCCTCGCAGCCCAGCGCCGCAGCGCGCTACGCCACCACGACCGGCAGGTGGCCGCCGCCCGGCAAACGCTCATCCATCTCCAGGCCGTCTACGACCAGATCGCCCCCACCAGCCTCGCCGTACTCGCCGGGCACCGCCCCTCCGACAGCACCGTCCACCGGTACGCCCGCACCCTGCACGAGGTCCTGCCCTCTCATGCCGGACAGATCCTCACCGAGGCCGCCTGGCCCGCGCTCACCGCCGCCCTAGCCGCTGCGGAAGCCGCTGGCCACAATCCCGCTACCGTCCTCGAACAGGCTGCCCGGCAACGTTCCATGAGCGACGCCAAGTCGGCATCCGAGGTTCTCGTCTGGCGCATCCAGCGCCTCGGCGACCGACACCCTCCCGGCGCCCGTGCGCAAGCCGCACGAACCCGCAGCCCCCACGTCTTCGGCGTCCGGTCCACAGCGCGGGCCACCGCGGCGACACCCGCCGCGTCCGCGCCACCGCCATCTCCCACTCACCGGACGCGGTGAACACCAACCGCCACACAGCCCTGACCCCGGTCTGACAGCGCCGCAGGACATCTACGGCGCCCCACCAACACCCCACCCGACAGGGAGCACATCATCCAGACCCACCCCACCGCCGGCATGTTCCCGATGCTCAGCGCCGACGAGTTGCACGATCTGGCCGAGTCCATCAAGGCCGAGGGCCAGCACGAGGCCATCGTCCTGACCCCGGACGGTGTCCTGCTGGACGGCCGCAACCGTCTGGCCGCCTGCGAGATCGCCGACGTCGAGCCGCGCTTCACCACCTACACCGGCAGCGACCCCGAGGGGCTGATACTCACCCACAACCTGCGCCGCCGGCACATCAGCAAAGGCCAGCAGGCCATGATCGTCGCAATGGCCCGTTTCTTTTCGGAACACTCCCTGCGCCATCAGGCCAAGGTCCACAGCGTCAGCCTGACCCGCCTGTCCAACGCGGCCACGGTCCTCAAGCACAACCCCCACCTCGCCGAGCAGGTCCGCATCGGCACCCTCAGCCTCGATACCGCCTACAGCATCGTCCGCGAAGACCAGGCCCGTGTCGCTGAGATCCAGGCCCAGCACAATCGCTTGCGCGAGCACGCCCCCGACCTCGCCGAACAGATCAACGAGGGCCTCCTCACCCTCGACGACGCCACGGCCGCACTCGACCAGCGCCAGCACGAAGAACACCTCCGGCAGTCCGTGCAGCACGCGGACGCTCTCCGCCTCGCTGACGGAGAACATGCCCCGCCCCTGGCCCAGCTCGTCGAGCGGGGAGACGTCACCTGGGAACAGGCCCACCAGCGCGCCGAAGAATTCCTCGTTTGCCGGCGGAACACCATCCAGCAAGCACAGCAGGCTCTCCGGGTGGTCGCCGAGAACTGGGCCGCGATCGAAGACCTCGCCGCCCGGCCCGACACCCCCTACAGCCGGGACGTCCTCGACGGCCTCACACCCCAAGTCCGCTCCCGCGTCCAGAACCTGACCGCCCTGGCCTGACACGACGACGCCCCTGGCGGCCGGCCTTTTCGGCTCCGGCCGCCAGGGGCGAGGGAAGTGAAGTCCGTCCAGGTCACGGGGCTCACACTGTGAGGAAGGGCAGGCGCCTCCGCGACCAGGGCGGGGATCTGGCGCTGTAGGAACCGGCCTTCGCTTCGGGGCCTACGGCACAGTCCGAACCGGCCGATCCCGCCGCGTCACCCCGTATGCCTGACGGCCGTGGCCTTGGCCACCGCCTCGTCCAAGTGAACATCGACCAGGCTGGGGCTACCGGAGAGCACGACGACTACCGTCCCGGTGCGGACGGCCGTCTGCTTGACGAAGCTGCTCCGCCCGCCAGAGGTGAGGGTGAGCAGCAAACTCCACCGCTCCTCACCCAACCACGGAGCGGACACCTTCTGAGCCGTGACCGTGACGGCCGTGCTGCCGACGAGCACCTGGTAGCGGGGGCAGGTGGTCATCGCCTCGAAGATCCGGCCGACACCGCCGGAGAGTGCGGCCGCGGTACCGCTGTACAACTCCTCGGAGACCTCCGAGCCGGTACCGCTCGCGTAGGTGAAGGAGACCTTCGCCCGGCGCGGGAAGTCGAGGCTGCCGCCGACCGCAGCGTCGCCGCCGAGTTCACCCAGCGCGGGACAGCCGGTCACGGTGACGTCATCGTGCCGGCTGGGCTGCTCCGCCTTGCGGGCATAGCCCTCGCCCAGGTCGCTCTCGTCCAGAAGCCGCTTGGCCAGCGCGGCTGAGGACAACGGCACGGCAGCCGAACCATTGCTGCCTTCGTGACGTCCGGAAGCGGAGGCGGAAGACGTCGGGTCCGTGGCGCGGGTGCTGCCGCTGGAGCAGGCCGCCAGGACCAGGACGGACGCAGTACCCATGCAGAGCGCGGTCGTGGTGGGAAAACGCATGTGGGACCCCCATGTTGGTGCGGAGTGAACGGTCTGACCAACCCGGCTCTCCGGGGCCGGCGATGTGGAGGGGAAGGAGGCAGGGGGTTTCGTGGGAGTCAATGGCCGAGATGGCGCAGGCCGTCCTCAAGGGTGGGATGCCAGTGGTCGGCCGGACCGGAGTGGCGGTTGTACCAGGCCGCGTCCAGCCCCGGCTCCCTCGCCGTGTGGCCGGCACGGCACCGCAGCCACACCGAGTCGTCGCGCATGCAGAGGACAACCCAATTCCGGTATGCGCCGCACGCGTGACACTCGCGTACCTCTCCGTCGATGACGAGCGGCTGGTCCCAGCGCATCATGAACCCGGCGACATCCTGGCGGGACGGGGCCCGAAATTCCGGCGGCAGGAAGTCAGAGCCCAGCACAGCCTCCGTCGCCTCCTGGGCGGCAGCGGAGACCGAGCCGAGCGCATCGGGCCAGGGCACTTCGGTGTGCATCTGCAGCAGCGCCTGGCCCGCACGCTGAGCATCACGGAACTCACGGTCGGCGCGAGCACGTCGCCGGAATATTCGGAACATACAGGTCTCCTTCTCTGCCATCCGGCGAGTTCGGGGAACGGTCCGCTCAGGGAAAATCGACGCTCGGCGAGGAGCAGCACAACAGCCACTCCTGGAGCGCGGGTCGTCAGCCGCGACGGACGACCATGAGTCGGCCCTCGGCGTCCTTGGGCAGGGTCCGGCGGGACACCACGGCTGGCGAGGCCAGCGAGGAGGCGAAGGCGGCGACCAGGTCATGAGGGACGCTGGCGCTGAAGCTGGCGCACCACAGATACGGAGCGCCGAGAACAGGTTCCGCCCACGCCTGCCACCCCATCAAATCAGGGCGCGGATCGGCGTCCTGAACAAGCGGCGGCTGCAGCCCCAGGGAGACGGTGGCGGAGAACCCGGGGTCCATGGCGGTGGTGTGGGGGCTGTCCGGGTCACGGACCCAGCCTTGGGCACCGAGCGCGCTCAGAACGGTCTCGGGCCCTTCGACGCCGATGTCGGGTACCTCGCGGGCGTCGATCGCCATGAGGAGGTCGATGAGCGCCTCGTACGGGATACCGGTGGTGAAGTAGGCGTTCCACTCCGTCATCACGGAGTCGGCATGTGGGCGGGCACTCAGTTGCCAGGCCACGGGCAGTCCGCCCAGTTCGAACGGGTAGGCGGCGAGGACCCACTCGGCCCCGCACAGCTCGTCCGGGCTGACGTACAACAAGGTGTTGCGGGAGGTGGGCCACATGCGCCAGCCGAGGCCGGTCAGGGTGGTCCCGATCTGCTCGGCGAGAGCGTTGTCGTCACCGGCCAAGTGGCGCGGGGTTACCCAGTACAACGGCTCCTGCGAGTCAAGGTGGAGGGGGTCGTTGGGGTGGTGCGGGTACAGGGGCGCCTCCGTGGGCTCGGGGGTAGGTACTCTGGCGGAGCGTTGTACGTTGACATCTTCTGCCGCTCGGCACCAGTCGTTGCGGGATCTTTCCTGTCTGCCCCGGGCGAACTGTTGAAATAGCGCCTTGTTTGGATCATGAGGGTTCGCAGAAATATCCGATTCGACGAACACCTTCCCCAGCGCAGTGAAGCGCGCAGCTCGGGCATCCTGATCACCTTGGTGACCCGCCGCTCGCATCTCTCCGCTGAAGGCTTCCCGAGGCGGGACAACGGGTGTCCCAGTGGCTTTGCCGACGCGGGTCACCGCCGCACACGATGCCGAGTCGTGTCGATCACCACTCGTAGGTGAACTCCGCGGTGTCGTCTCCCAGAAACATCTTGAAGTCGAAGTTGACATAGGACGGCTTCGACTCGGAACTGAAGCCGTACTTGAGGGTGGAGGTCTGCCCCGGGGCCAGCCGGCCAGCGTCCAATGACATACCCACGTCGTTGGCCGAGTCGATGATGTTGTGGGTCGCGCCGCCGTCCGTGTTGACCTCTGTCATGACATCTCCAAGGTCGACGCTCTTGTCACCCTTGTTCGTGAACTGCACGGTCACCAAGTAGTTGAACTCGTCGCTCCCCAGAGACGTGTCGGATGGGGTCCACGCCTTCGGCGCCGACGGTGCGATCTCAAGCCCGTCGAGGGACTCGGTGTCCCTTCCCAGGATCGCCGTATCGTCCGCTGCCGAGACCAAGATCGACGTGCCCTGCACTTCGGTTACGAAAGGAGCCACGGGTCGTTCTGCGGCGGAGCTGACTTGGCTCGATCCAAGGGCCGTGAATACTGCCCCAAGAGCAACAACGCCGACGCTTGCGGCGACCCTGTGGGTGTAGTGGGTCTTGTTGTACATGGCGGATTCCTTGAGGAGGGGCTAATACTGCAGCCGCAGTTGGTGTGACGGTTGGTCTGGCTGCTCGTTGAAGTGGGCATGGGTGGGGACGTCACGGTTGATGAGGTGCACCGCTGGGCG
>NZ_JBSFVY010000035.1:0-88578 GCF_053592555.1 Streptomyces sp. NPDC002643 | reverse complement strand
CCGCTACGAACGCAAGGCCGAACACTTCCTGGCCTTCACCGCCATCGCCTGCAGCCTCATCTGCTACCGCAGACTCACCAAATGAGACGACGCCTAAGTCGATGGCAAGAAACCCTGACGAGGGAGAACTCCGTGGCCAGCAGGCCAGCCAGCAAAGAGACTGTCGGCAGGCTGCTCGTCCCGATGCTGGTTGCGGCGGGGTACGAGGTCACCGGGACCCCACGGACCCTGGCCGGGATCGAGCGGATCAGAAGCCTTGGAGCGACGGGAGTCCAGGTGGACGCGCTCGACGCGGACGGACTGCAGCGCGCGGTCTGCGCGGCAGCACCGGAGGTAGTGATCCACCAGCTGACCGACCTCTCCGGCGCGGACGGGTCCGCCAACGGCCGAATACGCCGAGTGGGTACCCGGAACCTGGTGGAAGCCGCGAAGGCATCTGGGGTCGGCCGGATCGTCGCACAGTCGATTTCCTGGGCGTACGCGCCGGGCGAAGGTCCGGCCAAGGAGGTGGTAGCGCTCGACAGCACGGCCACTCAACCCCGAGCCCGGGTGGTGGCCGCTGTCAGGCCTTGGAGGACACGGCGGCAGAGTTGGAGACAGCGGTCTTGCCGCGCTACGGCCTGCTGTACGGGCCCCGCACCCGGTACGCACCGGGCGGCGCGGTTCCTGGGGAGCACCGTGGTGAACGACGCGGTGAGCTCTTTCGTCCACGTCACCGACGCGGCAACCGCCGCGCTGGCCGCGCTCGGCTGGCCAGGCGGACCGGTCATCATCGTGGACGACGAGCCCGCCCCCGCCCACGAGTGGCTTCCGTCCCTGGCCAACGCCCTTGGCGTGCCCGCACCCGGCCCGGTGTCGGGTCGGCAGGAGTGGGAGCGCGGCGCCCTCAACGCGCTTGGTCAAAGCAGGGGTTGGCAGCCCCAGTGGCCGACCTGGCGGAGGTCAGCGCCGTCAGCAGGAGCCTCCATGACTTCGACCAGATCGCGGAATGGTCGGACACAACGAGAGCGCTTCACGAATCGGGCATCACCAGTGCCGCGACGCCCCGTTGGTCGCCAGTTCAGATGCGCCGCTCGCGGTCAGTTTGTGGGGAGTTATCCGGCCATGGATGTCACAACACGTAGTCGTCACACGTAGTCGTCGGCAGGCTGACGGCTCGGCGTGGTGCTCTTACGAACGCGCGTTGCCTCGAACTCGGGTCATGGCCGTTGGTGCGGGAGCAATGATGTGGACATGGCCTTGTCGACGGAGTTCACCGAGTTGTTGGGCGTGCGGCACCCGATCGTGCTGGCACCGATGGGCGGTTCAGCCGGAGGCGCACTCGCGGCGGCCGTGTCCCGAGCAGGCGGCCTCGGGTTGCTGGGCGGTGCGTACGGGGACCGGGCCTGGCTGGAGCGAGAGCTGCCGATCGTCGCGCAGGGAACCGATCAGCCGTGGGGTGTCGGCTTTCTGACCTGGGCGGTCGATGTCGGCGCGGTGGAGCAGGCACTGGCTTTCAATCCCGCGGCGGTGATGTTGTCCTTCGGCGACCCGAGCCCGTTCGTCGATCTGATCCGCCAGTCGGACGCGGTTCTGATCGTTCAGGTCACCGATCTGGACGAGGCCGAGCAGGCTGTGGACGTGGGCGCCGACGTCATCGTGGCGCAGGGAACCGAGAGCGGTGGCCACGGCGCCCGCCGCGGGCGCTCCACACTGCCGTTTGTGCCGCTCGTGGTGGACCTCGCAGCACCGGTACCGGTCCTGGCGGCCGGCGGGATAGCCGACGGTCGCGGCGTCGCCGCAGCCCTGGCCCTGGGTGCCGCCGGAGCTCTCCTCGGCACCCGCTTCCAGGCCACTGCCGAAGCCATGGTCTCCCCCTCCGTCAGCAAGGCCCTCCTCGAAGGACGCGGACAGGACACCGAACGCAGCAGCGTGTTGGACATCGCCCGCGGCGCGAGCTGGCCGACCGAGAAGTACACCGCCCGTACTCTCGCCCACCCCTACCTCGACCGATGGCGTGGTCGGGAGGCCGAGCTGGCCCGCGATTCCCACGCCCGTCAGGACTACCGGGACGACGTGGCACGAGGAGTGATTCCACCCCTGCCGCTCTGGGCGGGCGAGGGCGTCGACCTCATCACCGATCTGCCTTCCGCCGCCAACCTCGTCACCACGCTGGCTGCCCAAGCCGAGGACGCACTGACCTGGGCCGGAAGGCGCCGACCGAACAATCGGCCACGAGCCCACGACTAATGCCATCGAGTCAACAGCGGTCACCCTGGCTACACCCGCAACTGGCCGTACGGGGGAATCGGTACTGCGGGCTGGCTCGGCTGCGGGTCAACGCTCGTTTCGCGCCTCACGCACCGGACGAAGGAGTACTGCGCTCTTCCGGATGCGAACTTCGTGTGGACGGCCGTCGCCTTCACAGACGGGTGCTTGAAAGGCATGGCGCGTGAGACCGGCTCGGATGTTCTTCGCCGACGGCAGATCCACTCCCGGCGGACCTGCGTAGTTCATCGGCAGGATCGGACCCGGGCAGATGACGAGACGGCCCGCCTGCAGAAAGGAACTCGACTGCGGTCTCAGGGCGTTGGCCGAGATCTACGCCGCGACCAGAACGTCAGCGTGACATGGGACGCATCAGCGAGGCCACCCGAACCCGCGGCGAGAAAGCGATCCGAGCGGCGACGGACCAGGTGCTGCGCGGCGACACGAGGGAACAAGCCGCAGCCGTCGGCAACTTCCTCAGACTCCCATCGAGCAGGGCGGGAACGGCGCCGTACGGGTCACGCAGCTGAAAGCTCCGCATCGGCAGACGAGCGGGACGGACTGTTCGACGGGGACGGGGCGAGCTGGAACTCAAGGCGTCGCTCCGGTGAGTGCCACGTCCCCGCCGCAGCTCAGTCCGTCACCGATGCGTACACGGACTCCGGCCGCGCACGGCCGACTTCCGTGACGCTCAGCACGTTGATGAGCTTGTCGAGTTGCTTGGTCACCTGCTCCAGCGGTGAGTCGTCCGCGTCGACCACGAGGGTGACCCGGGAGAAGCCACCCCCTTCAGTCGGGCTGACGGCAAGGGAGTCGATGTCGAAGCCGCGCCGGCTGAAGAGGGCGGTGATCCGGGTGAGCGCGCTGGGCTCGTCCTCGACCAGGACCGACAACGTGCGCTTGCTCATGAGTCGTCGCTCTCCCACCTCGGAGCCATGTCTCGGGCGATCTTGATGTCGTCATTGCTGGTCCCGGCGGCGACCATGGGCCAGACCATGGCGTCCTCGTGGACCACGAAGTCGACGACCACCGGCACGTCGTTGATCTCCATTGCCTTGGCGATCGTGCCGTCCACGTCCTCGGGCCGTGTGCACCGCAGACCGACGCAGCCGTAGGCTTCCGCCAGTTTCACGAAGTCGGGGACGCGCTGGGCCGTCTGCAGATCGGTGTTGGAGTACCGCTGGTCGTAGAAGAGCGTCTGCCACTGGCGGACCATGCCGAGGTTGCCGTTGTTGATGACCGCGATCTTGATCGGCACACCTTCGATCGTGCAGGTGGCCAGTTCCTGATTGGTCATCTGGAAGCAGCCGTCTCCGTCGATCGCCCAAACCATCGTGTCCGGCCGCCCCATCTTGGCGCCCATCGCGGCGGGGACGGCGAAACCCATCGTGCCCAGGCCGCCGGAGGTGATGAAGGCGCCGGGCTTCTCGAAGCCGATGAACTGGGAGGCCCACATCTGGTGCTGGCCGACGCCGGCCACGTAGAGGGCGTCCGGGCCGGCGATGGAGCTGAGTCTTTCCATGACGTATTGCGGAGCCAGCGAGCCGTCCGAGAAGTCCTCGTACCCGAGCGGGTAGGTCTCCTTCAGTCTGTCGAGCAGCGCGCGCCACTTGACGTAGTCACCGGGGCGATCGATCGCGTGGACGAGAGCGCCGATGACCTCCCTGCAGTCACCCACGATCGGTACGTCCGCCGCCCGGTTCTTGGAGATCTCGGCCGGGTCGATGTCCGCGTGGATGACCTTGGCCCGCGGTGCGAACGACGACAGCTGCCCGGTGACCCGGTCGTCGAACCGTACGCCCAGGGCGATGAGCAGGTCCGCCTTCTGCAGTGCGCCCACCGCCGAGACGCTGCCGTGCATGCCGGGCATCCCCATGTGGAGCGGGTGCCTGTCGGGGAAGGTGCCCCTGGCCATCAGCGTGGTGACAACCGGAATACCGGTCACCTCTGCCAGGCGGAGCAGTTCCGCCGAGGCGCCGGCCTTGTGCACGCCGCCGCCGACGTACAGCACCGGGCACTCGGCCTCGGAGATCAGCTTGGCTGCTTCCTGGATCTGCTTGGCGTGCGGCCGGGTGACCGGCCGGTAGCCCGGCAGGTGCGTCGTCGGTTCCCAGTGGAATTCGGTGCGGGCCTGCAACGCGTCCTTGGAGATGTCGACCAGTACCGGACCGGGACGGCCGCTGGAGGCGATGTGGAAGGCTTCCGCGATGGTGCGCGGGATGTCGTCGGGGTCGGTCACCAGGAAGTTGTGCTTGGTGATCGGAAGGGTGATGCCGCAGATGTCGGCTTCCTGGAAGGCGTCCGTGCCGATCATGCCGCTCGGCACCTGACCGGTGATGGCGACCATCGGGACGGAGTCCATGTACGCGTCGGCGATCGGGGTGACCAGATTGGTGGCGCCCGGGCCGGAGGTGGCGATGCAGACGCCGACCTTGCCGGTGGCCTGGGCATACCCTTCCGCAGCGTGTCCGGCGCCCTGCTCGTGCCGCACCAGTACGTGCCGGACCTTGGTCGAGTCGTAGAGCGGATCGTAGGCGGGTAAGATCTGGCCGCCCGGAATTCCGAACACGGTGTCGACTCCGACGTGCTCTAATGCCCTGACCAGAGCTTGAGCACCTGTCATCTGTTCGGTCATCTGCTCTTTCCTGTTGGCTTGGCTCGAATGCTGGGCGTGCCTGCTGACCCGAGTGGGAGGAGAGGAAGACGCCCGTTCGCAAGACTGATTCGAAGGGCAGCGCGCAGAACTCGGCAGTTCGCGGACGGTAAGTCCGGGAAGTACTACGGGGCGGCCCGCGCTGAGAGCGGTGTCGGGTGACGACAACGCGCTCGGCGGCTCCGAGGGACCGGAACTCTCGTCGGAGCAGAGCGAGTCCGTTCGTGACGGCTCAAGCAGGTTCCCGCAGCAAACCACGAGAACGCATCGCCCCAGTTTATCTTCCCGCTGTGTGGCGATGCCAGTCCCCCAAGCTCTGGCCAGTCGCTCCGCCCCGTGATCGCGCCGGGTCTGGACTTTGCCCAACTCCCGGGACAGGGTGGCCCGATGGAACGAGATGATCGGACCATCGGCCCCAGTGTGCAGGGCGACGGACTCCTGACGGACGGCCAGGCCTCCGGACGGAAGGCGCACCGGGGTGGCGGCCTCTGGCGGCATCGGGACTTCATGCTGCTGTGGGGCGGACAGTCGGTCAGTGAGATCGGATCGGCCGTCACGCAATTGGCACTGCCGCTGATCGCCGTGGTCGCGCTCGACGCGAGCGCCTTCGAGGTCGGGTTGCTGACCGCGGCGACGTCCCTGGCGTTCGCGGTGTTCGCGCTGCCCGCCGGTGTGCTGGCCGACCGGCGGGCCAAACGCGGAATCATGATCTTCTGCGACTTCGCCCGCGTCGTGATCATCGCTGCGGTGCCCATCGCCTGGTACCTGGGGAACCTGACGATGGCACAGCTCTACGTCGTGGCCCTGGTGGTCGGCGTCTGCACGGTGCTCTTCGACGTGTCCTACCAGAGCTACCTCCCCGCTCTCCTCAGGCCTGAGCACCTGATGGAGGGCAACCGGAAGATCGCGGCCACCCAGAGTTGCGCACGGTTCGTGGGGCCCAGCCTGGGCAGCGGACTGGTGGGGCTCCTGGGCGCTGCGGGGTCGATGATCGCTGACGCCCTCTCCTACTTGCTGTCCGGCGTGTCACTGCTCGGCATCCGGCACCGGGAGACTCCCGGGGAGCCGGTGGCCGAGGCGTCCTCGCGGCCCGGCCTGTGGGCGGAGACCTTCGCGGGGATCAAGTTTGTGATGGGGCACACGGTCATACGCAAGACGGTCGCCTGCAGTGCGACCGTGAACCTGTTCGGCTCCATGGCGGGGGCGATACAGATCATCTTCCTCGTGCGTGTGCTGCACGTCCATCCCGCCTACACGGGGCTGATCTTCGCGCTGGCGTCGCTCGGCGGCATCTGCGGAGGGCTGCTGTCGGGTCAGATGGCCCGGTGGATCGGCTCCGCGCGCGTGATGTGGTTCTCCTTGCTCGTGATCGGTCTGCCGCAGATCCTGTCGGCGCTGGCCGAACCGGGCTGGAGCGTGGCGCTGTTCCCGCTCGGCTTCGCCGTCTCCTATTTCTCCCTCGTCAATTACAACATCGCGGTGGTCACCTACCGGCTGGTGATCTGCCCGCCCGCCCTGCTGGGCCGGATGACGGCGGCCGCCCGGTGGATCGCGTGGGGCACGATTCCGGTCGGCGGGGTGATCGGCGGCTCGCTCGGTACGGCGATAGGCATCAGACCGACGCTCTGGATCGCGTGCGTGGGCACCTGGGCAGCGGGCTTCTGGATGTACTTCTCTCCCTTGCGCCGTATACGGGACATCCCGAACGCGCCGACGGCGAACGACGGCTCCTGAGCATGAAACGTGTCACCACAGGCAGCCGCGCCGCACCGGTGGCTCGGGGGCGAGATCGACCACGTTCGGTACGTGCGGCAGTCTGACCAGCTCTGCGGTCGCCGACGCCGACGACGCGTCGTCGATGCTCGCCACGACCGTCATCCACGAGACGTCCGGATGTCCGCCCTCGCCGACCGAGCGAGTCGATGTTCCAGCCCCGTGGGCCGAACACCCTTCCTCGGATTCCGCCGGATGCCGCCTTCGGGGTCGCGCTATTCGAGCACCGTCAGATCGCCGATGTCCCGTCGATAGTAGAGCCCCCGGAACCGTATGCGATCGGCGTTCCGGTAGACGCGCTCCCTCGCTTCTTGGAAGGAACTTCCGCGTGCGACGAGGGTCAGGACCCTGCCGCTCGACACGGTGGGGACCGGGGCCGCCGGCATGTGCTCCGTAAGAAGCCATACGTCGTCGTCCAGTTCGTCCAGACCGGATATCGGCTCGCCGAACCCGTCGGTGGAGAAGGGGTAGCCGGACGTGGTCAGGGTGACGGCGACGGAGCAGGGCTCCGCCTCGTCCCATTCCAGGTCCAGCGAGCCGATCTTGCCGTCCCGCAGCGCCGCGACCATGTCCAGCCCGCTCGTCCTGGCCAGCGCCAGGAGCGTCGGGAACTCCGGCATGCCCGGACGCACGTTGTATTCGAGCGCGATCGGGCCGTCCCGCGTGATCATGACGCCGATATAGAGGACGAATCGGTATGCGATGCCCTCTTCCAGGAGCCCGTCCATCGTCGGCTCGATGATCCGCGTACGCAGATCGTCCAGCAGGCCGCTGTCCCAGTCCCTTGCCACGGCGACGGAGCCGATCCCCGCCGTGTTGGGGCCCCGGTCGCCATCGAGGAGCCGCTTGTGGTCCCGCACCATGGGGAGGACTTCGTAGTCGGACCCGTCGATCAGGACGTGCACCGAGAATTCGCGCCCCTCGACCCTCTCTTCCAGGAGCATGTCCCGAGGGGCTCCTATGGATGCGAGGTGGTCGGAGAGTTTGCGGACGGCCTCGACCGCCTCGGGGAGGGTGTCCGGAACATTGCAACTGAACGCGATGTCGTCCAGGTAACAGCTGGCCTTGACAACGAACTTCCGGTCCCTCCAGGTGCGGACCAGGAACCTCTCCGCCTCGTCGGCGTCGGTGAAGGACACGCTGTGCGCGGAGGCCACACCATGCCGTTCCATGAACTGTTTGGCCCGGACTTTGCTTCCCTCCAGGAAGGCGGCGGCACGCGAGACTCCGATCACTCGGAAACCGGCGGCCTCGAAAACCTCCACATGCCCCGCCTCGAATTGCTCGACAGACAATAGGACGACGGTGTCCACATCCCGCGCCATGGCGACGGAAACAGCTTCGTCGATACCACCGACCCGTACGGTCCGCGGATTTCCCTCAAGGAATCTATTTCGACCGTAAATGCAGCACAACAGCTCTCCTGATTGGGAGCCGATGAGCCAACTCTGCTCACAGAATGCCTGTTCCTTGGCGTTGCCTTCCCCGTACAGCATGAACGTTGGCAATGCGTGTTCCTCAGTTTTGGCTGTTGAGCCGGATGGCCCGAGGCATTGTCCGATCCGCCGTGCCCGAAAGCAACATGGTGACATTGTTGATCGACAGGTCGATGCCGACTTGCCCAAAAACGATCGGCCTCGCCCCGCTGTCACCCCTGCCTGGATCACAGGAGCCTTGTTTGCACTGGCCACCGGGTCGGCAACTGGTCTTTTCCGCTCCCTCGGAACCGGCCGGATCAGCCACTCACCGCAGGCCACATTCCATGCCGAAACCGGGCAAAAAATTCATTTAATGATCTTCAATCTCGCACTCCTTCTGGCCTGAATTCGTCGCAGGACGCCCTCTTGACGATCATTGGTAATGCCAGCTAGTTTTCCTCGAAAGCCCTTTCTCGGAAGGAGTCAAGCAGGTGCAGCCACGCTTAGAGCGACTTGAACCAATGCTGGGAGCCCCCCTTTTCGAGAGCCTCCTCTGGGGTCATGAGTACGACCTCAGCGGCTTAGACAATGATCTTCAGAAAAGGATCGAATCAGGGCAGTTCAAGCGCATCGTCTTCTACGGGATGGGCTGCTCGTCCGTGGTTTCGGACATCGTGAAGGGTTTCTTCCTGTCCGAGCGCATCCCGATTCAGGTCCAGGTCATCAACGACTACGACCTCGACTGGTTCATCGACCGGGACGTCATCAAAGACCCGTCCACACTGACGATCATCGTCTGCTACAGCGGCTGGTCGGTCGAGCCGTGCCTGTTCTACGAGACGATGCGGAAGCTGACCGGAAACCGGAACCTGATCGTCCTGACCGGTGGCGGCAAGATCGCCGGCCTGTGCCAGGAGAACGGCAGCTCGCTCATCCAGTACAAGCTGCGGCACGCGGACCGGGAATATCCCCTGTACCACGTGCAGCAGTTCTTCGCGATCTTCCTCGACCTCTTCCACACGCTGGGTATCACCCAGCGCTCCTACCGGGAGGAGCTGGAGCAGTCCGTCGAGTTCCTCAAGGACACGTTCGACGAAGGCACACTCCAGCGCGCCGAGGCCATCGCCGAACGGCTCAGGGACAGCCGGATCGCTCTACTGGGCACCGCCGACTGGTACGTGACCCTGCTCAAGCAGACGACCATGTTCTTCAACGAGATCGCGATGGTCCCGACCCATCGCAATCTGCTCCACGAGTTCAGCCACACCGAGGTGGCCGCCTACTCGGACCCGGCCGCCAAACAGGCTCTGGTCGTGTTCCGCGACTCCGGCGCGGACGACTACACGCGCAACAAGATCGAGACACTGGAGAAGCTCTTCGGGGACAAGAGCGTCCCACAGAACCGGAACATCGAGTTCATCACCATCGAGCTCGACCAGGAGGACTTCTTCAAGAAGTTCTTCTTCGGCCACTTCTTCACGGTCTACATCGCCTATTACCTCGGCCTCCACGCCGATGTGACCGGGCGTGACCTCATATCGATCGCGGCGGGCAACCCGTGGTGGAGCCAGCGCTCGATCGAGCTGTTCCCGAAGTGCGTCGACATCCCCTCCAGCCTGGAACCGCAGCCCACCGCCGCCAGTTGACAGGTCGCCTCATTCCATGAAACGCAAGTCGCTCGCTCTCATCACCGGGGGAAGCCGCGGCATCGGTCACTTCCTGGTGCGGTCGTTCCGAACGGACACGGACGTGCTCAACGTGTCGCGAACACCTGCCCGGGAGGCCGGGACTTCCCCTGGGTCCGAGCCGTACGAACTGCACAACCTGAGCGTGGATCTGGCGGACGTGGGGAGCATCGAGCCATCCCTCGGGGCGTGGTTCGATGCCCACCCCGACCATCGGGTGACGACGCTCATCCACAACGCGGCGGTGTCGCCGCTGGGTTGGCTCCACGAGCTCTCCCACGACGAGGTCGACCAGGCATTCCGGGTCAACGTCCACGCGCCGTTGACGATCACCGCGTCGCTGGTGCGGGCCGGACGATTCGCGGCCGACGGCGCACGCGTGGTCTACGTCACCTCGTCCCTGGCACGTACGGTGCCCGAGCTGTCCTTCGCCTGTCTGGGGCTGTACAGCCTGACCAAGGCCGCGCTGAGCAGGATGGCGCTCATCCAGAGCCGCGAGTTCGCGCTCACGGCGCCCCACGTCACCGTCGCCCGTGTCCATCCCGGCATCGTCGACACCGATCTCCAGCGCGATCTGCGTCGGCACCCGCGCATGGACCCGGCGTTCGCGGTGAAGACCGCCGGTCTCCCGCCCTACCGGGCGGGTGAGTGGGGAGACCGCTCGCCCAAGGACCACATGCGGACCATCCCTCCCGAGTTCTCAGCCGAGTTCATCGAGTGGGTGGCCAGAACCCCCGACACCACGTCAGACGAGTACGACTTCTACCACGCCGAAGGGTTCCACGGCTCCAGGGGAGACGCGGGACTCCGGACGAACCGATAGATCGAGGAGTTTCATGAGCCACCTCGTCTTCGTGGAGACATCGGGGTCGGGCGTCAACGCGATCGCATACGCCAAACGTACGGGTCACACGGTGACCTACCTGTACTCGCCCCGCTACGACTTCACGGCGTCGCCGGAGCAGCGCCGGCTCGCCCGGGAACTGGCCGACCGCACCGCCGAGTTGCCCGACGTGCACGACGCCGAGGACCTGCTGACCACGCTGCGGGCGGCCGGGACCCGGCCCGGTGAGGTCGACGCGGTCCTCTCGACGCTCGCCTTCTGCGTCCCTCATGCGGCGTCGCTGGCCGACCTCATCGGGGCTCGCGGCACACCCCTGGAGGGCGTCGCCACCGCCCGCGACAAGGGCCGCAGCCGGCGTGCCCTCGCCGAGGCGGGCGTCGCGAGCCTGGCCTTCTCGGTGGTCGCCTCCCTCGACGAGGCACTCACCGCCGCCGACCGCATCGGCTACCCGGTCATCGTCAAGCCCGTCCTCGGCGTCGGGAAGGGCGCGACCACCATCGCCCACGGACCCGCCGAGGTGCGCGACCACTTCGCGGGGCTGATCGGGAGCCTGGACCGCCTGCCCGCGGGCATGTCGGCCCACTTCGACGAGCGCTTCATCGTGGAGGAGCTCGCGATCGGCGATCTGTACTCCGTCGAAGTCGCCTCCGACGGACGTTCCTTCGTGCCGCTGGTCTCCACCATCCAGAAGACGGGGCTGCACAACGCCGTACTGGAACTGGGGTGCACGGTCCCCGGCACGCTCGACGACACCACGGAACGTGAACTCGGCGATTACGCCGCACAGGTATGCCGCACCCTCGGTCTGACCCTGGGTGTCTTCCACGTGGAGATGATCCGCACCGCCGAGGGCTTCCGGCTGACCGAGGCCAATCCGCGCATGGCCGGCGGCGCCCTGCCCGAGACGGTCAACGCCGTCGCGGACCAGGACATGTTCGCGATCCTGGTCGACCTCTTCCTCGGCGGGGACACGCCGGTCGCTCCACTTCGACTCAGCGGCTCCGCCTCCCACTCCCTGCTCGCCGCCGCCGAGACCTCGGTCGTGCGCGACGATCTGGCACCCGGCTGGTTCGACCCGTTCCTCGAACGGCTGCACTCCGGGTGGGCGCGTCTGGAGCCCGGAGGCCGCGTCGACGCCATGCGGGGCAACTTCGACCGGTTCGGCATGATCCGTGCTGTCGACACAGATCCGGCGCGAGCGGCGGAGACCTGTGCCGCGGTGAAGGCGGACATCGAGCGCTTCCTCGGCATCCCTCTCGTGCGGGAAGCCGGGCACCGAAGCCCATCGCCGGCGGTGCCCGCCCCCAGCGCATGACACGGCCCGCCCCCGTGAACCGATCAGCCACTCGCCCGGTACGCCCAAGCCCTCTGTCCCACAGGAGTGAAGCCGATGAAGGACACAGTCGACACCGCGATGCCTCGGATCGACCCCGCGCCGAGCCTGGGCGAGGAACACCTCTCCGCCGTGTGGAGCTGCAATGAGTGGGACCCTCTGAAGGAGGTCATCGTCGGGAACCCCTTCAATGCCCGGTTCCCCCATCCCGACAAGAGCTCGATCGCCGCGGAGTTCGCCCACCTTCCCATCGACGAGATCCCGGACGGGCCCTTTCCGGAGCAGATCATCGAGGAGACCGAGGAAGACCTCGCGGTCATGGTCGAGTCCTTCGAGGACCTCGGTATCGTGGTCAAGAGGCCCGAGACCTGGCCGCACGACCAGGTGATCTCCACGCCCTTCTGGTCCACGAAGGGCTTCTACAACTACTGCCCACGGGACATCTTCCTGGTCGTCGGGGACCATATCGTGGAGACGCCCAACACCATCCGCGGTCGCCTGCTGGAGACATACAGCTACCGCAAGATCATGGTGGAGTACCTCAGGGCCGGCGCCAAGTGGTACAGCGCGCCCAGGCCCATGCTGCTGGACAGTCTCTTCGAAGTGGGCCAGGACGCCGCCCCCAGGAACGACGAACCGGTCTTCGACGCCGCCAATGTCCTGCGTTTCGGACGCGATCTGGTCTACCTGATCAGTTCGACCGGCAACGAGCTGGGTGCGCAGTGGCTCCAGACGGTCCTGGGCGACGAGTTCCGGGTTCATCCGTGCAGGATCGATTACCAGGGCAGCCACATCGACACGTCGGTGGTCGCGCTGCGTCCCGGACTGCTGTTGTGCAACCCGGAGCGGGTCACACGGGAGATGCTCCCGTCGATCTTCGACACCTGGGAGATCATCTACAGCCCGCCCATGGTCGGTGGCGACCGGTTCGACAGCGACTACCTGTCCCGCGCGATCGGCAGCAGCTGGATCGACATGAACCTCTTCAGCATCGGTCCCGACCTCGTCGTCGTGGACCGGGACCAGCTGCCGCTGATGAAACTCCTGGAAGAGAACGGCCTGAATGTCCTGCCGCTGAAGCTCCGCCATTCCCGGATGTTCGCCGGCGGGTTCCACTGCACCACCTTGGACACCAGGCGTGAGGGCACGATGGACAGTTATTTCGACTGAACGGGTACGTGGGCGAGCGGGAGAAAAAAGGGGAGAGGGCTGAGGGCACGGTGAACGGTGGAATGATCCAGTCGTACTGGCCGAACTACATTGATGGAACCTTCTGCAACGGCGGGGCCGGCCGGATCACGGTGGAGGACCCCAGCACGGGCGGTGCCCTGGCGGAGCACGCCCTGGCCGACGCCGATGACGTCGGCCGAGCGGTCGCGGCGGCGCAGCGGGTGAACCGGTCCGGCGCACTGGCCGACCTGCACCCGATGGAACGCGGCCGGATGGTCCGCGCGATGGGCGAGTTTCTCGCCCGGCACATCGACGAAGTGAAACGCACCATCACCCTGGAGCAGGGCAAGCCTCTGTTCGAGGCCGAGGCCGAAGTCCGCATGGCCGCCCGCCTCTTCGAATACTTCGGGTCCATGGCCGAATCGCTGGAAGGGCGTTCCGTCCCCTGCGACGACACCCGCTTCGATTTCACGGTGTACAAGCCGTTCGGTGTCTCGGCGCAGTTCGTTCCCTGCCATTATCCGGTGTACATACCTTCCCGGGCGCTCTCCGTCGCCCTCGCGGTCGGCAACGCATGCGTCATGAAGACGTCCGAGATGGCGCCGATCTCCGCCTCCTGGCTGGCGCTCGCCGCGCAGGAGGCGGGCTTCCCGGACGGCGCGGTGAACATCTTCTGCGGACGGCGGTCCGACGCGGGGACCGCTCTCTCCCGGCATCCGGACATCGACCACCTCGTGTTCATCGGACAGGCCGCCGGTGCTTCCGCGGTCCTCGCCGACACCTCCAAGAGAATCGTCCCCAGCATCGTGGAGGTGGGCGGTACCTCTCCGACGATCGTCCACGAGGACGCGGATCTTGACGCGTTCCTCGCCGAGGCGCGCATGGGGACGTATCTGAATGCCGGACAGTTCTGCTGCGGTATGTACCGCATCATCGTGCACGAATCCCGCTACGACGAGCTCGTCGACCGGTCGGTCGCCTTGGCGGAGAGTCTGAAGGTCGGCCCCGGCATCGAGAGCGGGGACGGTGATTTCAAGCCGTACATGGGGCCGTTGGACAGCGAGCGGCAGCTCGGCCGGGTGCTGGGCATCGTCGAGGACGCGAAGCGGGCCGGGGCGAAGTGCGTCACCGGCGGCACCCGCCTGGCGGGTGCGGGTTCCTTCCTGAGGCCCACGGTGCTCCGGGACGTCGACCCGAGCATGCGGGTGGCCACGGAGGAGGTCTTCGGGCCGGTGATGGCGGTCATGAAGTTCCGTACGGAGAGCGAGGCGATCGAACTCGCCAACAGCGCCGGCCACAGCGGCTTGATGTGCAGCGTATTCACCCGCGACCTCGGTCGGATGCTGCGGGCCGCGAACCAGGTGAGGGCCGGGCACATCGTGGCCAACCAGTCGGCCATCGGAGGAGCGGAAGTGCCGTTCGGTGGCTTCGGCCGCGGCGGACACGGGTCCCTCAAAGGCCGGGAGGCGCTCATGGGTTACGTCCAGAGGAAGAACGTGCTGCTCAACATATGAGCCGCGCCCTCTCTGACGCCCATGCCCCTCGGCACTCACACCACCACGGAGGATGCGATGGCGGGCCTCTTCCGCGACTGGACGGGCCCGGCACGGGGCCGCCCCAGCCCGGTATACGGCGTCTTCGACGCCTTGGACGACACGGCGCGCGGCCTGGCCGACCTCGCTCCCGGCGCCGGGCTGAGGCGCCTCCCCGTGGCCGAGCCGCGCCGTCCGGTGAGCGACAAGGCCGCCCTGTACGCGCGGCTCGACGCCCTGGGCACAGCGGTACCCGCGTTCATGACCGGGTCCTGGTCGGTCCCCTACCTGGAGCGGGTCACAGCCGTGCTGGGTCCGCAGCCGATGCTCAGGCCCACGCCCGGGGCGGGTCCGCGCGGCGGTTTCCGTTGCCGCGCCGACCTGTCGACGCAGCTGTACGAGCACATGACGGCCCCGCGACGGGGTCACTCCGGCTGCATCGTCGTCTCGCCACCGGCCGACCCGCGTGTCCGCGATGCCCTCCGGTCGCCGACCGCACCGCCGTCGACCGGCTGCCCGTCGCGCCGGGGGTGTTCCACGGCGTACTGCGTGCCGAACCGAGGCTGCGCGAGGACACCTTGTACGTCATGGATGTCGCCGTGAGTCCCGGAGGTGGCCGCATGGCCCCCACGATGCTCTCCGTGACCGGGGTCGATCCCCGTCCGGCCCATCCGCGTGCCTGCCTCGGCCGGGACGTGACACCGGCGGTGTCCGCTCGCGTGCCTCCCCGGTTCGCCCCGGTGTGCGTCGTCCACGCCCGTGCTGACGCCGCCCGGCGTTGTCGGGCGGTCGAGGAGCCGCACCGCGCTGCCGACGACGGTCCGCGGCACGGCCCGGCCGTCATCGACTGGCACCGGACATCTCCGCGACCTGCGACGCGCTCCACCGCCCGGACGCGTGCTGTGCCCGCAGACCGGCTTCGGGACCGACGACAGCGAGGCCGCGATCGACGCCGCCCGTGCCCTCGCCGCCAGCCACGGCCTCACCACCAAGTGGCCCTTCCCGAGGAGTATCTGTGACGATGGCGCATTCGGATCTGAGTGTGTTCGAGGCCCTTGAGTCGGAGGTGCGCAGCTACTGCCGAGGCTGGCCCACGCTCTTCGAGCGGGCCCTGGGCAGCCGGATGTACGACGAGAACGGCCGGGAGTACCTGGACTTCTTCGCCGGGGCCGGCGCCCTCAACTACGGGCACAACAACCCGGCGCTCAAACGCGCGCTGATCGATTACCTCGAACGTGACGGCGTGGTGCACGGCCTGGACATGTCGACCACGGCCAAGCGCTCCTTCCTGGAGTCCTTCCGCGACACCGTTCTCACGCCGCGCGGTCTGCCTTACAAGGTCATGTTCACCGGGCCGACCGGTGCCAACGCCGTGGAGTCCGCGTTGAAGCTGGCCCGCAGGGTCAAAGGCCGGGAGTCTGTCATCTCGTTCACCAACGCCTTCCACGGCATGTCGCTCGGGGCACTGGCGGTCAGCGGCAACGCGTTTCAGCGGGCCGGTGCCGGCATCCCTCTGGTGCACAGCACACCGATGCCTTTCGACAACTACCTCGCCGGGCTGACCCCTGACTTCGTGTGGCTGGAACGGCTCCTGGAGGACGGCGGCAGCGGACTCAACCACCCGGCCGCCGCGATCGTCGAGACCGTGCAGGGCGAGGGCGGCGTCAACGTGGCGAGCGCGGAGTGGCTGCGCGGGCTCGCCGAGTTGTGCGCGCGCCGGGACATGCTGCTGATCGTCGACGACATCCAGATGGGCTGCGGTCGTACCGGTGACTTCTTCTCGTTCGAGGAGGCGGGCATCGTGCCGGACATCGTCACGCTCTCCAAGTCGATCAGTGGTTACGGGCTGCCCATGGCGCTGTGTCTGTTCCGGCCTGAACTGGACATCTGGGAGCCCGGGGAGCACAACGGCACGTTCCGCGGCCACAACGCGGCGTTCGTGACCGCCACCGCGGCGCTCGACTTGTACTGGAGCGATAACGAACTGAGGAAGCTGACCCTGGCCCGAGGGATTCAGGTGGAACAGGCGCTGGCCGCGGTGTGCGCTGAACACCCGGAGGCGGTCAAGGAGTACCGGGGCCGAGGTCTGGTGTGGGGCCTGGAGTTCCATGACGCCTCGCTGCCCGAGAAGATCGCGCGCCGCGCTTTCACGCTCGGCCTGCTGGTCGAGACGTCCGGCCCCGACCGCCGCGTGATCAAACTTCTCCCCGCGCTCACCATCTCGCCGGACGAGCTCGACGAGGGGCTGGGCGTCCTGTCCCGCGCGGTCCGCGCATGCCTGTGAGCCGGAAGGCCAAGGAGGCCACGTTGTCCGCTGATTCGATCACGGCGAGGTACCTGGAGACGTTCGACCGTCCGGTGCTGCCGCTCCCGGAGGGCCCCTTCGCGCGGATCAGATGGGCCGGACAGTACCTGTCACGCCCGGTGTTCCTCGAAGCCGGGGAGCTCAGCTCCCTGGAACGCGACCTCTCCCTCGTACATTCCGCGTTGTGTTCTCTTCCCCGGCGGCTGTACGGCGGCAGTCTGGAGGACTTCGCGAGGGCCGTTGGCATGACGGCGCCGCAGATCGCGTGTGTCCTGCGCGGCGGAGGGTCCCGCGCGGGTGCCGTCACCGCCATCGCGCGGGCCGATCTCTACAAGGACGCCACCGGGTTCCGGCTCCTGGAATGGAACTTCGGCAGCACCATCGGCGGAGCGGAGAACGTGGACATGTGCCGGGCCTTGCTCGGTGTTCCCGACATGGCGTCCTTCCTCGCCAAGGAGGGCATGGGGCACGCCGACTCGGACGAGGCGATGTCGACGGTGCTGCGGTCCGAGACGGGATATCCGGCCGGGACGCGTCCCGTTGTGGCCCTGGTGGACACGCCCGGCATATTCCCCAGGTCGGAGGCGATACTGAACGCCCTCGCGGCGCGCTGGCCGGATCGGGGCCTGTCGACCAGGACCGGCCACCTGGGCGAACTGACCCGCTCGGACGGCCGGCTGGAACTGCGGGGCGAACCGGTCGATGTGGTGTTCCGGGTGTTCACCATCGAGGACGCGCTGGCGCACCTCGATGACGGCCTGCTGGAGCCGCTGCTCTCCGCGGTCGAGGACGGCGAGGTGGCGATGTTCACGCCGCTGGACGCGGAACTGTACGGGAGCAAAGGGGCCCTCGCCCTGCTGTCCGATCCGGCCGGCCAGACCGGCCTGACGGCCGAGGAGCGGGACGCCTGCGCCCGGTTGCTCCCCTGGACCAGACGTGTCCAACCCGGTGAGGCGGTGCTGCGGGACGGCAGTCGCGGGAACCTGCTCGCCCACATCCGTGAGAACCAGCGGGAACTGGTACTGAAGCCGTGCTTCTCCTACGGCGGGAACGGTGTGACGGTCGGCGCCGATCCGGCCGTCACACCGGCGATGTGGCAGGACACGCTGGACCGGGCAGCGGACGGCTCGTACGTGGTGCAGGAGTTGGTCCGTGCCGAACCCGAGCTGTTTCCCTCCGCCGCTCCGGAGGGTCTGTCCGCCTGGCAGCTCGTGTGGGGAGTCTTCACGACGCGACAGGGATACGCGGGAACGCTGGTCCGCGGCGTCCCGGCCGAGGCGGAGGGCGCTGTGGTGAACGCGGCGCAGGGAGCGTTCTTCGGATGCTGTTTCCACTCGACCGCGGATTCCGGTCCGGCCTGACGCCGTCAGGAATGACAAGACATGGCAGGAGATTCACATGGCGGATGCGGATGTTCGCTGGAGTGTGTTCCGTACGGGCATTCTTCGCTCGGCGGGATTTCCTTTCGAATGGCTCGACGACCTGGCGAGCGGGGCGCTGGAGGAACGCGGCACGCTCCTCGTGGAGGCTTCCGCGCGACTGGAGCGCACACGAGACGACGTACTGCGCGTCTTGTGGTCGATGCGCGGGGACATCCCGGACGCGGACATGACCACCCTCAACAGGGCCATCAGGAGAATCGGCAAGGGTAGGACGGTCACCGAGCCCCATGCGGCGATATCCGCCGCGGCAGTCGAGTGGAACGCGACCGTCGCCCGCTTCGACTCGCTGTCCCGCTCCGTCGATCTGGGCGCGCTCCTGGAGGCGGAGTACGAACGCGAAGCGGGGCTACTGGTGGAGCGTTTCACCACCGATGTGGTGAAGGACGCCGTTCTCCTGAGCAGTCCGTCGATGTATGAGGCATGTTGCCGCGCCTCGGACGGGCGAGGCTTCCGGGGCGGACAGCGTGAGCTGGCCGTGTACCGGTTCCTGCAGCGTTTCTGTGCGAAGAACGAGACGGGTGGCGTCACCGGTCCGCTCAATCTCATCGACATGGGGTCCGGGCGGGACAGCGCGGTCGCGGAGGCGGACGGGCTTCTGGGTGCCGACGACCCGGTGCTCGGGCGGGTCGAGTACCAGGCCGAAGGGGACGGCCGGTCGGCCGAGCGGCGGACCTTCGTGAGCTACTGGGCGGCGTGTGAGCTGGGACGGTCCCTGCTTCGGGACACCGCCGGCGCGTACGACGAACGCCGGCCGTTCCGGATACTCGGTGTCCCCGTGCCGGAACTGTCCGCCTCGGACGCGCGCGTCCTGGACCGGATCGACGGGACGCGCAGCATCAAGGTGCTCGCCTCGGAGCTGGCTGTACCGGTCGATACGGCGAGGGCTGCGGTCTCGCGGCTGGCGGATCTCGGTCTTGTGGAGCAGGAATGGCGCGCGCCCTACTTCACCACGGATGCCGGTGAGGAGGTCCGCGGGCTGGCGGCCGAGCTCGGCACGCCGAGCGCGCGGGAGGTGATCCGGCTCATCGCCGACGTACGAGATTTCGCCCAGGCGAAGCTGGCGGACCGGCCGGGCCTCCTGTCCGCGATAGCGCGGGAATTCACGCGCCTGACGGGCAAGCCGGCCTGGCGCGGAGCCGGCCGGCTCAAGGGGGACCGCACCGTGTTCTACGAGGAGGCCAGGAACAACATCCGCGGTGCGCGGGTCGATCCGGTCGGCGCCCGGAGTCTGACGGAGCGGCTTTCCACGGCCATGGACTTCCTCGCCTCACTGGCGATCGAGGAGCGGGTCGCGGGACAGGCACAGCTGGCTGGAGAGCTGGCGGGCCGCGGCGTCCAGGAGCTGTCCGCCGCCGAAGTCCGGGATATGACGGCCGGGGTCCAGGACCACCTGACGCTGAAGGAACGCTTCCTGCGTCTGGTGGACCCGTCCGTCCCGTGTGCGGAGTTCAGCCGCCGGGACCTCACCGACGCCAGGCTGATCCGGGAGGACCTCGACGACTGGCCGGTCTTCGGGGCGGCAGACCTGATGCTGACCGGCCCGGACGGCGACCGCACAGCCGGGGCGGGGTCGATCGTCCTCAGCGAACTGCACCACATCTGGCCGCCGCTGGCCTCGTGGGTGCGAGCGCTCCACGGGGACGGAGACCTCGGCCACGACGAGCTGTGGCGGACCGTGTCCGGAGAACTGGCGCCCGCGATGCCCGCCATGCAGGAGATCGTCCGAAAGGGCAAGGCCACCGACTCCTCTCCGTACGGGCACAGGGTGCTGTGCCTCGATACCGGTCTGCCCGTGCCGGACGCGGTGACGGTGACGGCGGACCGCGCGGTCGTCAGGCGCTGGCGGAACGGGTTCATCGGCCTGCACGAGCCGGCCGACGGGCGTGACCTGTGGCTGCTGCCGGACTACGACGACAACGGGGTCGACGTCGGCGGGCTGATCCACTGTGCCACTCCCGCTCTCTCCCTCACGTCCTTCACGCTCGGTCCCCACACCCCCCGGATCGTCATCGACGGGGTTGTCGTCCAGCGCCGCCGGTGGGAGATCGGCGCGGCAGACGTCCCTGGGGCCAGTGGCCGGGTGCCCTCCGGGCGGGAGTGGCTGGCGCTCCAGACCTGGCGGCGCGGCCTCGGTCTGCCGAGGCGGGCGTACTTCTGGCTCGACACCGAGGGCAAGCCCATGTACATCGACTTCGCCTCGGTGGTCTCGGTCAGCAATTTCCTCCGTTCCTCGCGGGACGCGCGGACAGTGGTGCTGACCGAAGCGCACCCGGACCCGCGGCACCTGTGGCTGCGGACGAAGGACGGATCGCTGACATCGGAGATCCGGACCCTGCTGTGGAGGGACCGCCGACGGACGTCCGCCAAGCCCGCCACCGAGATCGTTTCATCCTGAAGTCGCTGATCACGGGACTGGGGTGAGCGATCACGGTGGCGCTCGTGCGGGTCGGTGGTGTGATCGGGAGCAGGTGGTCGGACGCAGGTGATCGTCTGCCG
The DNA here is from genome assembly GCF_053592555.1 of Streptomyces sp. NPDC002643. Lineage (NCBI taxonomy): Bacteria > Bacillati > Actinomycetota > Actinomycetes > Kitasatosporales > Streptomycetaceae > Streptomyces > Streptomyces sp. NPDC002643. The sequence continues at coordinate 67,680 of NZ_JBSFVY010000035.1, read as the reverse complement.
TGGAGCGCTTCGCCGGACCTGCGGGCCACGGACCTGCGCTCTGCGGGGCTGAGGGTCCGGCCCTGGGCGTAGCGGATGCCATTGAGCCGCCCCAGCCGGGCAGATGAGCGAGGCCGCTCGGCAGGGCACCCTGGCCGCGCGAAGCTGAGGCGGCTCACGGAGGGAGGGTCATCCGGGCGTTTGTCGACGTCTCACCGAGGTCCACAGCACGACCCGTACACCTGTCGAGATCAAGGCGGAAGTCGCCGCGGCCCACGCATCCTTCAGGCCCGGCGGACACGATCGGCCAAAACCACTCACGTGCGGTGCCCGAACCATGTGCGGCTCACCGGCCGCGCGGCAGCCGGGTCAGTTCGCCGGGCTGGTCAGGACGCAGTTCGGATAGTCGTTGTCCGGATCGCCGACGGCGACCCAGAGCTTCAGGACCTTGCCTTGCCTCAGGGCGTCGTAGGAGTCGGGCCGCCGCTCAACCCTTTCGGGGTGATAGGTGTCGACGGGGTGATCGGCGTCGAAGGACACAGCGACGAAGCTTTGCTTCTTGTTGGAGTCCTGCTCCCAGGTGCCTGTTCCGGACCAGGTCAAACCCTCGTACCAGCTGACGGCGACGCAGACCTTGTCGGCGATGAACGTCCCGTCCCGCTTCAGCGTGAGGGTGCCGCCGTCGGCATCGGTCCACGTGGTCGCGAGTTCGGCTGGTTTCAGCACGACCGGTTCGCCGTCGGGCGGCGGCATGACCGTGAGCCTGCCGCAGGCCGTCAGGGCAAAGGCCATGGCGAGCGAGATCAGCACGGTACGACAGCAACGCAACAACACTCCGCCCCTAATGGGTTCAGCGAGTCGCGTGCGCGACCGGTGGACTCAAGAACGCATGCCGTACCCTGGCACGGAATTTGAACGCGTTCAAGTCATAGTCGTCGGCGGCTGATGGAAACACTCCTCGACGCTCCAGCGGACCACACATAACCCGCAGGACCGGCCCGGCCGCTTTGAGACGCCGGCAGCCGAGCTGCGGCTTTGACCTGCCCGTCTTCGACTGACCTCGGTGTGACGTACGCCTCGTTTCTCGGGCGGATTTCCCGCGCCTCCGCTGTAACGATCACCTCGTTCGGACCACTACCCGACGACAGAACACACCGGAGGGACAGGAGGTGCGGCAGTGCCCGACGACGACGCGGATCGTTTCACCGCCATCTACGACGGCTGCCGGCAACGCGTGTGGGCCTACGTGGTCAGCCGTGCGGGACGGCAGGTCGCCGACGAGGTGGTGAACGAGACGTTCACCGTGGCCTGGCGCCGGCTGGACGACGTCCCCGAGCCGCCGCTGCCGTGGCTGCTCGTAGTCGCACGCAACATCCTGCGGGACAGCATCCGGGCCGAGGCCAGGCGCGCGTCGTTCGCCGCCGAGTTGATGTCCTGGGCGGAACCCGCCGAGGCGGACATCGCCGAGGAGGTGTCCGAGCGCAGCGCGCTGCTCAAAGCGCTGGCCACGCTGCCGGAGGACGATCGGGAACTGCTGATCCTCTCCGCCTGGCAGGGCCTGACCCCGGCACAGGCGGCCGAGGTGGTCGGCTGCTCGCCCCTCACCCTGCGGGTCCGCCTGCACCGGGCCCGCAAGCGCCTCGACCGAGCCGCGTCGGCCTCCCCGCCCGTGGAGGAAGCGGCAGCCACGAGGCGCATGTCCCCCCGAGCCCGGATCGCCACAGGAGAGGAAGCCCGGTGAAGAACGACGTCCTGCACCGCCTGACCGCCGCCCGCCCCGCCCACCTCGACCCCGGCCTCCCCACACCGTCACCGGTTCGGGACGAGGAGCTCGCGACGGCCATGAGCCGTCCGCGCTCAACGCGCCGGGAACGCGCCACCGCCCGGCCGCGCCGGGTGAGCCGCCCTGTCGTCTCCGGCCTCGCCCTGGCCACCGCGACGGCGGTGGCGGCTCTGGTGATCAGCGACGCCACGCCGGAGAAGCCGGGCTCCTCCGCCTCCGCGATGTCGGGCTCCGGCAGCGGAATCCTTCTAGCCGCCGCCTCCCACGTCGAGCGGCAGCCGGCCGGCTCGGGCACGTACTGGTACGTGGAGGAACACGCGGGTTCCCTCCACAAGGTCCCCGGCAGGAACTACAGCATCGACGTCCGCGCCGAGCAGCGGTACTGGACAGCCGCCAAGAACAAGTACTGGTCGCAGTACGTGGACTCAGGGGCCCGTCCGGCCACGAAGGCCGACGAGGCAGCGTGGAAAGCGGACGGTTCCCCGACATCGTGGAAGCTGACGAACGGGACCGACGGGGCCGACGGGATCGTCACCTACGCCGGCAAGGGCGAGATCCAGCACGACGCCCCGGGCGGCAGGGCCGACAGTGTGCCGTACGGCGAGGTTCCCCTCCGCCTGCTGCCCACGCTCCCCACGGACGCGAAGGCTCTCCGCAAGCGCCTGTCCGCTCTGGTCGACAAGGACTACAACGCCCCCGAGAAGGTCCTCGACCGGATCGTCGCCAGTATCGCCGTCCAACTCGCCACGTCGCTCCCGTCCAGCCCGGCGCTCCGCGCCGCCGCCTACCGCCTCCTCGCCGCCGAACCCGGCGTGCGCTCCCTCGGCGACGTCAAGGACCACACCGGCCGCACCGGCTACGCCGTCGCCCTCCCCAGCCCCTACGAGTCCGCCCCCGAAATCCGCCTGATCTTCGACAAGTCCACGGGCATGCCCCTGGGCACCGAGACGGTGGCCACCCAAGGCGGTGACGGTGTGAGCAAGGGCGACCTGTTGAGCTACACGACGATCACGTCGATGAAGTGGACCGACGAAGCGCCGCCCTTCGACACCGATACCCCTGACCCGGGCCCGGTCGTCGAGTCGGATCGCTGAGGCCGTCGGGCTTCGCCGAGCGCCAGGTCGTCGGGGCGACGCCGCCCGGGGGTCCCACCAAGCCGGTTGGGATCAGTGCTACTCGCAGGGCCGCGGCCGACGCCCGCCTTGGCATCAGGCCATCGCATAACGTATGTTACGCAACAGACGTTACGCGAAGAGGAGGGACCTCGTGCCTCGACAGGTGGACCATGCCCAGCGTCGCTCCGAGATCTCCGGTGCCGTCTGGCGGGTGGTGAGCGAAAACGGGCTGGAGGGGCTCACACTCCGGTCGGTCGCCGCCGCCGCCGGATGCACGACGGGCATGGTCACCCACTACTTCCACGACAAGAAGGCACTCCTCGCGCATGCCCGGTCCGTCATGCATCGCCGCATGGCGGACCGCATCGACGCGATGCCCACACGGCATCCGGACCCGCGCGCCCACCTGTATGCCGTGGCCGAGCAGGCACTCCCCCTGGACGAGGAACGGCACCTGGAGGCCGTCGTGTGGTCGTCCTTCCTGCTCACCACCCGAACCGACCCGGAACTCCTGCGCGAGCACTCCGTCAGCCATGCCTCCTGGGTGCGCCGGCTGACCGCCCTGACGCGCGCCGCACTGCCCGGTGAGCCGGAGCCGGGGGACCTGGAGAACCGGGTGCGCGCCCTCGTCGTATGCCTGGACGGCCTGGCCCTGAACGCCGTCACCGATCCAGTCGCCTACCCGCCCGACCTCCAACGGCGCGTCCTGGACGGACAACTGGACCTGATCCTCGAAGGGAACCGCACCCTGTGACCACCCACGATCTCACTGTCACCGCTGTGGCGGCCGACCACCCGAGCGTGGTGCGGCTGGTCCGCGCCCTCGACGACGACCTCGCCGCCCGCTACCCCGACGAGCCCTGCACCGGCGGCTCCCACCTCCACCCCGCCATCCGCTTCCTGCTCGCGCGGGCCGACGGCCGCCCGATCGGCTGCTGTGCCGTCCAGCCCTTTCCCGCCCCCGACACCGCCGCCGAACTCAAGCGCATGTACGTGGTTCCCGAGGCCCGCGGCCGTGGCATCGCCGCCCGGCTCCTGGCCGAGGCAGAACGCACCGCCACCGCCCTCGGCCACCCCGAGATACGTCTGGAGACGGCCGTCCACCAGCCCGAGGCGATCGCGCTGTACACCCGCGCCGGGTACCGGCCGATCCCCAACTACCCGCCGTACGAACACAAGACGCTCAGCCGCTGCTACGCCAAACCCCTGCCCGTCCCCACAGCTGACGGCGTCACCTCGATGACCGCCGACTGAGAGTGTGCCGAGTTGACATCGCGCAAGGAGTTCCGCGGCCGCGTCATTACGGGCGCGGTCCTGACCGACCGCGCGGGCCGGGTCCTGTTCATCCGGCACATGGCCCTGGGACTTCATCCGGCATATGGCCCTGGGACGCCGACTCACCCCCGGCGGGCCGGAGCACCGGCACATCGACCACGACCGCGCCCCGGGTTCGGCTGCCCTCACCCGTCCACCGATAGCGCCTCGCCTCACGCCAACTCGTCGACCCGCCACGCCGAACAAGGTGCGACACCATGACCGACCCCATGCCCCTGCCCTCCCGTCCCCTGCGTATCGCCGCGGCCCAGGCATGCCCCGAGCCGGGTGACATCGTCACCAACACCGCCACCGCCGCCGCCATGGTCCGCGAGGCCGCAGAGCACTCCGGCGCGCAGATGGTCGTCTTCCCGGAGAAGTTCCTCACCGGCTACGAGCCGGACCTCGTCCGCGCCGACCCGGAACGCCGCGCCGTGCAGGCGGAGGGCGACGCACGACTCGACCCGCTGCTGACGGCATGCCGTGACACCGGAACCGTCGCGGTCGTCGGCACAGCGGTGCACGACGCCGGCGAACTGACCGTGTCCGCCCTCGTGCTGGACTCCGACGGCACCTGGACCGCCCGCTACGACAAGCAGATGCTCTTCCGTACGGAGCGGGACATCTACCGTCCCGGTGACCACGGGCTCTCACTGGACCTCGGCGGATGGAGAATCGGTCTCGGCGTCTGCTACGACTCCGGCTTCCCCGAGCACGCCCGTGCCGCAGCGCTCGACGGCTGCCACGCCTACGTGGTGGGCGCGCTGTTCAGCGTGGGCAACGGCTACTACGAGTCCCGGATGTGGTTCCCGTCGCGGGCCTTCGACAACACCATGTACACGGTGTTGTCCAACCATGTGGGCTCCACGGGCGGCTGGGCCACATGCGGCGGCAGCGCCGTCTGGGACCCGACCGGCCGCCTCGTCACCGAGGCCGGGCCCGACGAACGGGAACTGCTCGTCGCGGACCTCGACCCGGACTGCCTGCGCCGCGCCCGCGAAGCGCACTCCGTGCTCGACGACTTGCGCGACCCGGCCCTCGGGCCCCGCAAGCGGATTCCCCTGTCCATGAGGTGAATTCACTCCGGATGCGACCACACCGACTGTGTCCCTGCTGACGAAGCTATTGACCACAAGCTCAGCGACGGGAAAAATTGAAGTCAATTCAGGTTGACCCTGGACACCCTGCCCGGGTACGCCGGACAACGAACGCCGAGGAGGGGGTGAGTGCACATGTCGGACCACCGGACGGTGGACCTGCTCGTCATCGGGGCGGGGATGGCCGGACTGACGGCGGGCGCGAGAGCCGTACGCAATGGACTGTCGGTCGTGGTCGTCGAGATCAGCGGTGCCGTCGGAGGCTCCGCGCGCTACGCCGGATACGCCTGGACCGCGCCGAGCCACAAGGTGATGGAGCAGCACAACCCGGGCGGAGAGACCTCACTCAAGCAGGCCCTCGTGGACCGCTTCGAGGACGGCATCGCGTGGATTCGCAGCACGGGAGTCGTCGTCAAGGACGCTCAGCCCATCCTGGACTTCGGCCGTGGGCACCAGTTCGACACCCATCACTACGTCGACACCTGCCGCCGGATCGTCGTGGAGGAGGGCGGCGAACTGCTGCTGAGCACTGATACCGAGCGGCTCCTCTCGCGGGACGGGGCCGTGACCGGCGCGGAGCTCGTCACGGGCGACGGGACGCGACACACGGTGCACGCCACCTCGACGCTCCTGGCCACCGGGGGCTTCCAGGGGGACATGGCTCTCCGCAGGAAGTTCGTCCATCCCCACGCCGACCGCATGCAACTGCGTTCCAACCCCGACAGCAACGGGGCGGGTTATCGTCTGGCGACCGCCGCCGGGGCAGCGACCGGGAAGCCGGGGGCCGGCTTCTACGGACATCTGATACCGAGCGGCATCCCGTTCGCGGACCCTGTGGACTTCGTCGACCTGTCGCTCTACTACAGCGAGCACGCGTTGCTGTTCAACTTGGCGGGCGAGCGGTTCACCGATGAGACACTGGGCGATCACCTGACGGCGATGGCGCTGATGGAACAGCCCGAGAACCGCGGCCTCCTCATCGCCGACGCACGCGTCTTCCGCGACTGGGTGGTGAGCTCCTATGTGAAAGGGGCGGTCGCCGTCGACAAGTTCGCACTCGCCGCCAAACGGGGCGGCCGGGTCGGCTTCGCGGAAGACCTCGACGAACTCGCCTGCCTTCCCGAGGAATGGGGATACGACGGACCGGCCGTCCGCGCGGCCGTCGACCGGTTCAACGCCAAGATGTCGGCAGGCGAGAACCCGGCGCCGGGCCGCCGGCTCGACCCATCGCCACTCCACGAACCGCCCTACTACGTCATCGAGACGGTGCCGGCCATCACCTTCCCGTTCCACGGAGTCCGCATCGACGACCGGGCACAGGTTCTGGGAACGGAGGGCGAGCCCGTGGAAGGACTGCTCGCAGCCGGTTCGGACACCGGAGGTCTGTGGTACCGGGCCTACGCCGGCGGGATCGCGTCGGCTCTGGTGTTCGGGCTCACCGCGGCCGGGACCGCGGCCGTTCGCGCCGCCTCCCTCGCACAGGGCACCACCGAACCCCGCACCAACGCCTCCGGCCTCGAGGGGCCTGTGACCCAGCGGCGCCAAGACGGTGCGTGACGCGTTCCGGGGAGACACGGCGACGATCGGCCGTGAGGTCTGGCCGATCGCCTATCCCCGTGGCGAGGTGCGGCCCTCGGACTTTCGCGTCGTCGAAGTCGAGGTCCGGCGACCGGGACCGGGCGAGGTCCTGGTACGGAACACATGGACATCCGTCGACGCGGCGCTCCGGATACGACTGCGCGAGAAGGCTCCACCGGGATACTTCCCGGCCTTCCCGCTCCGGGAGCCGATGGACGGGATCATGACCATCGGGGAGGTTCTCGAATCACACGCCGACGGGTTCTCCCCCGGCGACACGGTGTGGCACGCCTCCGGCTGGCGCGACTACGCGGTCGTCGAGGCGGAGAAACCGGCGCTCGGTGGCGTCGGTACGCTCACAAGGCTCGATGTGAGCGCTGTGCCCCCGCAGACCCACCTCGGCGTGCTCGGCGCGAGCGGACTCACCGCCTACGCCGGCCTGTTCCATGTCGCGGGCCTGCGCGAAGGAGACGTGGTCTGGGTCTCCGCCGCGGCCGGCGCGGTCGGCGGCCTCGTCGCACAGATGGCGAAGATCTGCGGGCACCGCGTCATCGGCAGCGCCGGTTCCGACGCGAAGGTGCGCCACCTCCTGGAGGATCTCGGCCTGGAGGCCGCCTTCAACTACAAGCGCGGCCCCCTCCCCGACCTTCTGCGCGAGGCGGCTCCGGACGGCATAGACGTGTACTTCGACAACGTCGGTGGCGACCATCTGGAGGCCGCGCTCGGGGCGCTGCGGAAGTCGGGCCGGGTCGCGATCTGCGGCATGATCTCGCAGTACGCGACCGCGGAACCCCCGCCCGGCCCTGACAACCTCATGCTGGCGGTGACCAAGGGGCTGACCCTTCGCGGTTTCCGCGGCAGCGAACACACCCATCTGCTCCCCGAGATGAGACGGCGGATGGGGGCATGGGTGCGCGAGGGCCGCCTCCACTGCCGTGAAACCGTCGTCGACGGACTGGCCCAGGCGCCGACGGCGTTGGCCGCACTCCTCCGCGGCGACAACACCGGCAAGACGCTTGTGCGGATCGACGGCGTCCCGCATCGTGGGAACGCCCTCGGCTGAGGCAGGTCCCGTACCGCCACCGCCGACGACGACGCCGACGCACCCACGACCGATGACACCGCGCATCCAGAGCATCTCCACCGACCCGAATGTTGAACTGAAATGAGTTCAACATCCACTCGTAGCCGCCGCCACGGCACGAAGCGGCGCGGCAAGCACCCCTCTGAGCTCGAACACGCCATGCCCCAAAGTCGCGTGAGCAGGCACGATTCGGCGCGCCACCCCCAACCGAACCCCACCCGCAGGACCCTTGCCCACCCTATTGCCTAACCTAGTTCAGTTTGGTAATTTCCCTGCAATCTTGGCAATGCGGCCACCTCCAGCGCGAAGTCCGCTCGGGTGCGCGCCGGTTCGGCCGGGAGCCGGTTTCAGGTAAGGGAGCCGAGAATGAGATCAGATCCGCGACGGCGCGGGGCTTTGCTCATCCTGCTATCGATCACCACACTGCTGGCCGCCGCGTGCGGCGGCGGCACCGACGACAACACCGAGTCCAAGGTCGTACCCGCATCGGCGGGCTTGAACGAACTGGTCGCCGCAGCGAAGAAAGAAGGACAGGTCACCGTCTACTCGGCCCAGGATCTGACCGCTCTCAACAACCTCGCGAAGGCCTTCGAGGCCAAGTACCCGGGAATCGACGTCAAGACCGTCCGAGGCGTCGACGGTGACCTCGGGGTGAAGGTCGAGACGGAGTTCAACTCCGGCAAGGGCATCGCCGACATGTACGTCAGCGCGAGCCTGTCCTGGGCGAAGGCGCAGGCCGAGGCCGACCGGTTCCTCGCGCCGACCGGCCCCGAACTGACCGGCAAGGGCGACTACGACACCAAGCAGTACGTCCACAAGGGCAACTACTTCGAGACCAACTCCGCAGTCCTCACCTTCGGCTGGAACACCGAACTCCACCCCGAGGGCCTGACCGACTACCCGGACCTGCTGGACCCGTCGCTCTCCGGCGGAAAGATCGGCGTCATCGAGCCGACCGCGCCCTCGATCGTGGACTTCTACCTGTGGCTGGAGGAGAAGTACGGCGCCGACTTCGTGAAGAAGCTGGCCGCTCAGAAGCCGCGCGTCTACCCCAGTGCCCTGCCCATGGGTGAGGCGCTGCAGTCGGGGGAGATCGCCGCCGGCAGCTTCGTGGCACCGATCACGCTCGATCCCGCCAAGAAGAAGGGCGCGCCGGTCGACTACCGCATGGCGCCGGGCGGCGCGTGGGGTGCCCGGTACTACGGCATGGTGCTCAAGACCGCCCCGCACCCCAACGCCGGCCAGTTGTTCGCCAACTTCATGGTGACCGCGAAGGGGCAGGAGCTGATCACACCGTCGGCCGGCTCGGTGCTGCCCGACGTCCCGGGCACAGTGATCACCAACGACAAGGTGCGCATCCAAGATCCGGCCAAGCTCACACCCGACGCCGTGACCGCGTACCAAAAGAAGTGGAAGTCCCTCTTCCAGTAGTGGCGGTGGGCGGCGTCCGCCAGGCCCCATGCACAGCAGTGTGGGCACCCTCGCCGAGGGGTGCCCACTCACCTGATCTTTGGATGTGAGGAGTCCCCGTGTCCCACGTGCGCATCGAGGGTCTGACGAAGAGGTTCGCGGGCAAGCCGCCGGCGGTCGCCGTGGACGACTTGTCGCTGGAGGTCGAGGCGGGCGAGTTCATCGTTCTTCTCGGTCCCAGCGGCTGCGGGAAAACCACGACGCTGCGCTGTCTGGCCGGTCTGGAGACACCCGACGAAGGACGCATCTCACTGGGCGACCGGACGGTGCTGGACATACGAGGGAAGGTCGACCTCCCCCCGAACAAGCGCAGGATCGGCATGGTGTTCCAGTCGTACGCGCTGTGGCCGCACATGACGGTGCGCCGCAACATCGGATATCCGCTCAAAGCCCGGCGGGTGGCCCGTGAGCAGGCGCGCACACGCATCGAGGAGGCGGCGGCACTCGTCGACTGCACGCCCCTCCTCGACCGCTACCCGGCGCAGCTCAGTGGCGGCCAGCAGCAGCGGGTGGCCCTGGCCCGCGGCCTGGCCGCCCGGCCCGACCTCGTGCTCTTCGACGAGCCGCTGAGCAATCTCGACGCCCGGCTGCGCGACCAGGTGCGTGCCCAACTGCACGAACTGCACGCGCGACTGGGCTTCACCGCTGTGTTCGTCACCCACGACCAGAGTGAGGCACTGGCACTCGGCGACCGGCTGGCGATCATGAAGGCAGGGCGGATCGAGCAACTCGACACGCCGGAACGGGTCTTCGAGGCACCGGCCACCGAGTACGTCGCCGGGTTCATCGGCATGTCGAACCGGCTTCCGCTCCAGCGCCGGGGTGAGGGGTGGGTGCTCGTCGGCCCACCAGGTGCCGACGTCCCACCAGGTGCCGACGTCCCATCGGATGCAGACGGCCGATCGGATGCAGACGGCCGATCGATTGTCGACGTCCTGTCGGGGAGTGACAGCTCGTCGGGGAGCGATGGCTCGTCGGGCGCGGCGAGTGAAACGGTGGCCGACGACCTCCCGGTGCCCCGCTCCCACGGCGAGGTCATCGCCCGGCTGCGTCCCGACGATCTTCAGCTCCGCCCGGCCGAGGAGAAGGTGCCGCCCCACGGTGTCGGCCTCGCGGCGGAGGTCGTCGACGCGCAGTTCGGCGGTCGCCACATGGACGTGGTCGTCACGATCGCGGGCAGCCGTCTGCACGCCCGTGCTCCCCTGACGGGCAGGCCCTGGGCCCGGGGCCTGTCGCGCGGACAACGGGTGACCGCGTGGTTCGCCAAGGACGCGGCCGTCTACTACGACGCCGACGGAGTACGGACAGCCGTGTACGCCCCCGCCGCCGCAGTGGGGGCGTGACGTCATGGCCGCACCCGCCGTACCCGCCCCCTCCCCCACCGAGGCACCGCCGCAGCCGGGCCCGCCGCGTCCGACGGCGTGGACGCGCGGGCAGCGCCACCTGCCCCGGCTGGGCGCGCTCGTCTTCCTCGCCGCCATCGGCTACCTGGTGATCGCTCCGCTGGTGGGCCTGCAGCGACTGGCCTTCGAGGACGACGCCCGTGGCTACGGTGCCGCCTTCGACGATCCGGACATGCCCGGGACGCTGCGGACGACGGCCGGTCTGGCGCTGGGCTCACTGGCCATCGCGCTCGTCCTCGGCACGTTCCTGGCCTGGGCGGCGACCCGCCTTCCGCCCCGTCTGCGGCTGCTGCGCGTCCTGCCCGTCCTGCCCATCGTCATCCCGGCCGTCGCCGCGGTGACCGGCTGGGCGTTCCTGTTCTCGCCCCGGCCCGGCTACCTCAACGCGGCACTGCGCCACCTGCCGTGGTGGAACCATCTCGACGAGGGGCCCGTCGACATCTACACGCTTCCGTGGATCGTGCTGATCACCGGTTTCGGGCTGACGGCCTTCGTCTACCTCTTCGTCAGCGCCGGCTTCGGCAACATCAACGCGGAGCTGATCGAGGCGGCACAGGTGAGCGGTTCATCGGCCGCCGGGGTGTTCTTCCGGGTGACGCTGCCGCTGCTGCGTCCGACCCTGGTGTACGGGGGCTTTGTGGCCCTGCTCCTTGGACTCGGCCAGTTCACGGGACCGCTGCTGCTCGGCAGGAACAGTGGCATCGACGTCCTCACCACTGACATGTACGCGGCCGTGTCACAGAGCCCGGTCGACTACGGCAGGGCCGCCGCGATCGGTTCGCCGCTGCTGCTGTTCGGCATCGCCGTCGTCCTCCTCCAGAAGGTCATGCTCGGCGACCACAGCCGCTTCGTCACACACGGCGGCAAGGCCTTCCGGTCCGGCGGGCGGCCGTCGTGGGTGGCGGTCACGGGCATCGTCCTCTACGGACTGGTGGCGCTGGCGCTGCCGCTGGGCGCTCTCGTCGTGGTGTCCCTCTCGGCGTTCTGGAGCGGGCGGATCGAACCGAGCGGCTTCACGCTCGACAACTTCAGGCGCGTGTTCCAGGAGTCGGGAATCACCGACGCGATCGTCAACAGCCTGACCACGTCGGTCCTCTCCGTCGCCATCGCGCTCCCGCTCGGCTTCGTCGCCGCCACGCTGCTGCTCAAGGGGCGTCGGTTCCGCGTCATCCGGGCCGCCGTCGACTTCATCGTGGCGATGCCCCTGGGTATCCCCGCGGTGGTCTTCGGCGCCGGCTTCCTGCTGACGTACAGCCGCGAGCCGTTCGTCCTGTACGGCACCCGAACGGTGATCGTCCTCGTCTACGTGACCCTGATGCTGCCCTTCGCCACCCGGATGCAGCTGTCCGGGATGGTGGCGCTCGGCGACACGTACCAGGAGGCGTCGCGGACGAGCGGGGCGGGCGCGCTGCGGACCACCACCGACATCGTGATGCCGCTGCTGCGCCCCACGCTCGCGGGTGCGGCGGCGCTGATGTTCGTACTGCTCACTCATGAGTTCACCGCCTCACTGCTGGTGCGGGCACCCACGACGCAGGTCATGGGCACCATCCTGTTCGACTACTGGTCCAACGGCTCCTATCCGCTGGTCGCGGCGATCGCGCTCGTCATGACGCTGGTGACGTCGGCCGGTGTCTTCCTGGCCATGTCGGTCGCGGGGTCCGACATCTTCCAGAAGCTGTGAGCGGGGGACGGGGAATGGGCATCGGCTCACTCGACGGCAGGACGGTCCTCGTGACCGGCGCGGGGCAGGGCATCGGACGGGCGATCGCCGTGGAAGCAGCGCGGCAGGGGGCGTCTGCGGTCACGGTCGCCGACCTGAACGGGGCGACCGCGGCCGAGACCGCCGGCCTCGTACGGGCCGCCGGAGCCGAGGCCGAGGCGATCGTGTGCGACCTGCGCGACCGCGATCACATCGAGGCCATGGTCTCCGGCACGGTGGAGCGGTTCGGCGGGCTCGACGTCCTCGTCAACAACGCCGGAGTGATCGAGTCCGCGCTGGTGGACCGGCCGGAGGAGCGAGCCGTCGACACACTCCCCGAAGAGGTCTGGAACGCGGTCTACGAGGTCAACCTCAAGGCCGTCTGGCTCGCCACGAAGTTCGCCGCGCCCCATCTGCGGCGCTCCACCCGCGGACCCGCGATCGTCAACACGGCCTCGGTGGCCGGGCTCACCGGCCGTCCCCTGGCACCGGTCTACGGCACCACCAAGGCGGCCGTCATCCACCTCACCAAGGTCACCGCCGTCGATCTGGCACCCGTGCGCTGCAACTGCTTCTGCCCCGGGGTCATCGAAACGCCACTGGCGCGGGGCTTCTTCGAGGCGTCCGGCCAAGGAGACGCCATGGAGCGGGAGGTGACCGCGCCGCAGCTCGTGCGGCGGCTCGGACGGCCGGAGGAGGTGGCGAAGCTGGCCTGCTTCCTGGCTTCCGAAGACGCCGCGTTCATCACCGGCGCCTCGTACGTCATCGACGGCGGGGCGCTCGCGTGGCGCGGGATCGGTGAGTGACCCCTTGGGACACCACGTACATGGCGGCCCCGCGCGGCGGGGGTGTTCACCCCGCATGTCCCGCGCCGGTGGGAAGGGCTCGGTCTGGGTCTGCGCGGTCAGGTGGTCGTCTTCGAGGCCGCCGGGGCACTCGATGCCGGGCCCGTACCGGGGAGAACCCGGCGACCCCGAAGGGCGACCGTGTTCCTGGTCGGTTCGGGCGATCCGGGCTTGAAGGTGGTGAGGGCGCATCGGCACCCTCGACCGGGTCGGCTCGGCGGTGTCCGCGCTGCTGCGCTGCGGCCTGTCCGTCGACGTTCCGTGTGTCTGAGAGAGGGTGTGAGCAGCGGTGAGGGAAGCCCGGCTCTCGGGAAAGGTGGCGCTGGTGACGGGTGCCACCGGGGGCATCGGTGAGGCGATCGTACGGCGGCTGGCGGCCGAGGGGGCGACCGTCGTGGTCACCGACCTCGACGGCGAGCGGTGCGAGACATTCGCCGGTGAACTGCCGGGCGATGCCGTGGGGTTGCGCCTGGACGTCACCGACGAGACGGCCTGGGAGACGGTCGTCGCCCAGGTGACCGACCGCCTGGGCAGCCTGTCGGTGCTGGTCAACAACGCGGGGATCGCGGCGATGGGCACGGTGGAGACCGAGACCCGGGAGACCTGGGACCGGGTGATCGGGGTGACGCAGACCGGGGTCTGGCTCGGCATGAAGCACGGTGGTCCGGCCATCGAGCGCTCCGGCGGCGGCTCCGTCGTCAACATCGCCTCGGTCTTCGGTACGGTCGGCGGTTTCGGCGCCCAGTTCTCGTACCACGCGGCCAAGGGCGCCGTACGGCTGATGACCAAGAACGCCGCGCTGCACTGGGGCGGGCGCGGTGTGCGGGTCAACTCGCTGCACCCCGGCTTCATCGAGACGCCCCTGTCGCGGGAGCTGTGGCGGGGCACGCCACGGCTGACCGCGATGATCGAGGGCACCCCGCTCGGCCGGCTGGGCACGACCGAGGAGGTGGCGGCCGCCGTGGCGTTCCTCGCCTCGGACGACGCGGGTTTCATGACCGGCTCGGAGCTCTACGTCGACGGAGGCTGGACCGCGCGGTGAGACGGCCCCGCCGCTACGCCGACGCCGGTGCCGGGACCGATACGCGGTCGTCGCCGCCCGTGCCGGAGGCGACCCGCGCGTAGCGGTCCACGCCGTCCACCGAGGCGCGGCCGACCAGGCCGCGGGCCACGAGGACGTCCAGATGCGCCGCGGTCTCGTTGACGGCCAGCATCCGGTTGAAGGGGTTCAGGTCCTCGAAGGGCACCTTCCGACGGGTCCAGCCGAGTTCCCGGGCCACGGCGTGTGCGTCGAGGGTGCGCCCACCGAGGACGGCGAGGGTCTCGCCGAGCCGGTCGTCGTGGTGGTCCAGCAGCTCCGCGACCCTGCGGTGGACGCTGTCACCGACGGGTCCGTGCGCGGGCAGCAACCGGGCGTCCGCGAGCGTGGTCATCAGGCGCAGCGAGTCGAGGTAGTCGCCCAGCGGCAGTCCGGGGCCGTCGCCCAGTTCGAAGCCGATGGACGGGGTGATGTGCGGCAGCACATGGTCCCCGGAGAACAGCAGCCCCCGTGCCTCGTCGAGGTAGACCACATGTCCCCTGGTGTGGCCGGGCGTGGGCACGACGCGCAGGGTGCGGGCCCCGAACCGGAGTTCCTCCGCCTCCAGCCAGCGGTCGGGTGCCTCCCACACGGCGGGGTCGAAGCCTCCGTGGTCCATCGCCTCGATACGGTCGGCCAGCTCCCGGGCGCCCGCCCTGCGCAGGGTCCGCAGCGATCCGACGGGCTGGTCGGTGCGCAGTTCGCCGAGCAGTTCCAGGCCGCGCCGCTCGCCGGAGCCGAGGTAGACGCGGGAGCCGAGCAGGCGGCGCAGTTCCACGGCCTGGGTGTAGTGGTCGCGGTGGATGTGGGTGACCAGGACGTGGGTGATCTCGGCGAGGTCGTGGCCGAGGCCGGCCAGGGCGTCCTCCAGCGCCTTGCGGGACTCGGGGATCGACCAGCCGCCGTCGATCAGCACCAGGCCGTCGTCCTCTTCCAGCACGTAGACGTTGACGGCCCGCAGCCCGTCCTCCGGCAGCGGGAGCGGTACGCGGTGCACCCCGGGCCGCACGGTCTGGGCTCCGCCCCGCGCCCACTGTCCACGGTCGAAACGGGTCGTCATACGTCTCCCAGTTCATGTTGTTCGGGGTGCGCCTCTTCTTCGGGGTGCGCGTCGGAGAGCCGCGCGTGCAAGGCGCGTACGAGTTCCCCGGCGCCCCCTCGGTCCAGCTTGCCGACCCTGGTCTGCGGCAACTCGCCCACGGTGAAGGCGAACTCGGGCCACTTCGCCTTGGACAGGCCGGTGCGTTCCAGGTGGGCGGTGATCTCGTCGAGGTGGAGGTCGCCGCTGTCGTCCTCGGGCACGACGAGCACGGCCGGGCGTTCGCCGAGGAGGGGGTCGGGGACGGGGGCCACACACACCCGGGCCACTTTGGGGTGGCTGGCGACGGCGCGTTCGATCTCGGTGATGTCGAGGTTGCGGCCACCTCGGATGATGACGTCCTTCTCCCGGCCCATGACCGTGACGGTGCCGTCGTGGGCGGTCATGAGCAGGTCTCCGGTGGGCAGGAAGCCGTCGGGGGTGAGGGCGGGCGGTTCCACCACGCCGTCGCGGGCGTAACCGAGGAAGAGGGAGGGGCCCCGCACCTGCGCGCGTCCCGTCCCGCCCGGTCCGAGGACGGTTCCGTCCGCGCCGACGGCCCTCAGTTCCGTCCCCGGAAAGGGGCGGCCGTCCCGGCCGAGTCTGATCTCCTCGGGGTCGTCGGGGCGCGGCGAGGTGTGGCCGAGGCATTCGGACATACCGAAGACCCGCAGGATTCTCGTCCCGAGCGAACGCTCGGCGCGGGCGAGTGCGCCCCGGTCCATGGGGCCGCCGCCGACCGTGATCGAACGTACTCCTTCCAGCGCCTTCGACCCGGAGGCCGCCGAGCCCATCTGCAGGGCCATCGTCGGGACGCACATGGTCCACCGGGCGCGGTGTTCGGCCATCCGCACGACGGCGGCACCTGGCTCCCATCGGCCCATCAGCACCAGCGGCCCGGCCAGCATGAGGGACATGCAGACCCCGAAGCAGTACGCGGCGGTGGAGGAGAGCGGGACGACGGCGGCCACCGCGTCGCCCGGGCGCAGGCCGTTGATCTCGCGGGTGCGGGTGCAGGCGTAGCGCAGGGCCGCCTCGGACTGGACGACGCCCTTGGGTCGCCCGGTGGAGCCGGACGTGAAGCCGATGACGGCGCCGCCCTTCCAGCGGGTGACGTCCCTGGGGCCCCGGTCGGACAGTACGGTCCAGCCGTCGAGCGCCTCCGCCTCGCCGCCCGTGGGCAGGTCCCGCGTCCCCTGCCCGTGCCACTCCCGCAGCGCGGACGGCTCGGCGACGACGACGTCGGGCCGGATGTCGTCCAGCGCCGCCCGGAACTCGGCCGCCGTGGTGTGCCGGTTCACCACGGCGAGTACACCGCCGGTCATCCCTGCGGCCAGCGTGGCCGCGACCGTGCGCCAGGAGTTGTCGGCCTGCACCACGAGTGTGCCGCCGGGTGTTCCGTCCGGGGTCATCGCCTCCGCCAGGGCGACGGCGTGGTCGAGGAGGTCCCGGGCGGTGTGGTGGCCGTGGTCGTCGATGACGGCGGTGAAGTCGCCCTCTTCCGCCCGCTGCTGGAACTCCCGCACTGTCTGTCGCATCCCGCCTTGCCGCCTCCTCGCGTCGTCGTGCGCATCCTCGTCGCGCGAACCCCGTGGCCCTGCGTCAGCCCGCGTACATCTCCTGCTCGCCGCCCATGACGGCGATGCGACGGCCCTTCATGTCCCCGACCTGGGCGACGGCCGCCGCCCACTCCGGGCTGTCCAGGGCCTCCCGCAGATCCTCGGCGGTGTCGAAGCCGAGGACGGAGACCCCGTCCCATCCCTCGGAGCGCGGCTCCAGGGCGGCGTCGATCGCGGTGTGCCGCCAGGAGCGCAGTCCGGGCAGTCGGCGGGTCAGTTCGGCGTGCTCGCCCCGCCACCAGTCGATGAACCGCTCATGGGTCCAGTCGGGCGGCCGTGAGGCCAGCAGGACGAGGTTGTACACGGCGCCTCCCAAGGGGATGGAATGGGTCACTCGAACAGGACGGCGGGCGAACGGCCGATGAGCAGCCGACGTACCCTGCCCGACTCGTCGAGCCGCGCCGAGGCCACGAAGGTCGCCTCCGGTACACCGGACCTGCGGACCTCGCCCAGGAAGAGTTCGTCCAGGCCGTCGGCGCTCGCGGTCAGCTGATGGTGGGTGCGTACGCCCCGCTCGCGCTGCGCGAGGTAGCCCTCCATCTCGGCGCGGCCGCCGTGGAAGTCCGTGGCGCCGTCGCCGCCGGTGGAGAAGAGGATGGAGAACGAGAAGTCGTCGCCGATCAAGTCGAGTATCCGGTACGGCTCGTCACTGTCCAGCAGCGCGAACCACGCGCTCAGGAAGGGCGCCGAAGAGCGTGGTGCCGACTCGGGCTCCGGTGTCTGTGTCGCTGTGCCGGGCATCCGCCACCTCCGTCAGGGCCGGTCGACCAGGTGGAAAGCGGGCGTGAAGAAGGACTGGTAACGCGCCATCAGACCGGAGGGCGAGACGACGGCGGCCGACAGGAACGCGCCGGTCGGTGTGCCCGCCTCCACCACGAATCCGTAGGCGGTTTCGAGGTCCTGGTCCACCGAGTACCGCACGATCTCGTGCACCCGGCCCACGGCGCCGGCGCCCCGTCCCGCGATGTACGCGGCGAAGTCGTCCCTCGACTCCCCGGTCTTCTCGCCGTTCGGTACGGCGATGAGGAAGCGGAACCCGGGTTCCAGGAGTTCCAGGGCCTTCTGAGGATCGTGACCGTCCATCCTGGCCATGTACTCGCGCAGCACCATGGTCGATCCTCTCCCACCCTCGGCATTCAACCTGAGTTCAGTTCAGTTTGAATATAGTGCGGGTGCCCCGCCCTCACAAGAGGCGGAGCACGGGCCTACTCCCCGACCATCCGCACCACGCATCCCTCGATCAGTTCACTGATCTCCGGCAGCGGGATCGCCCCGGTCGGGCGGTACCACCGCCATACGCTGACGATCGTGCCGAGCACCGTCAGTCCGAGCATGTGCGCGTCGCGGACCGGGAACGCGCCCTTCGCCATGCCTCGCACCAGCAGGTTCGTCCAGTCCCGCTCCACCATCTGCACCAGCTGCCGTGCCGCGACCCGCTCGGTCTCCTCGCGCTTGGACTTCCGTGGCGTGGCGAGCAGCGACATGTTGGCCTGAAGCACGCGCATCTGCCGGATCTCCTGCTCCGACACCGCGAAGGCCGAACGGACCGCCGCCCGCAACGCCTCGACGGGGTCCGCCGCGTTCGCCGTCGCCTCGGTGAACATGTCGTGGGAACGCTGCAGCTCCAGACGCATGATGGTGAGCAGGCAGTGCGCCTTGGACTCGAAGTAGTGGTAGAGCGCGGTCTGCCCGATACCGACCCGGTCGGCCACGTCCGACCACTTGGTGTTCTCGTATCCGGTCTCGCCGAAGTACTCGACCGCGGCCTCCAGAATGGCCGCCCGCTTGGACCTGGGCCCCTGGTCCGGTTCCACGATCCGCGCCCTCGCCATCGTCTCTCCCCTGCGCTCCGCGACCGGTGCCTGCCACCGATCGGTTGTCTGAGGGTAGACCTACTTGAACTCGGTTATGAACTCACCCGGCGTAGTGCGGATCGCGCCCGGCGAGGAAGGCGGCCACGCCCTCGCGCCCCTCGGCCGAGACAGCGGCGGCGGTCAGGTCCCGGGCCTCCGCGTCGAGGTGAGCGTCGCGTCCCGTGGAGAGGCCCGCCGCCACAAGCCTCCGGGTGGCGCCGAACGCACCGGTGGCTCCCCGGGCGAGCGCCGCCGCGGTCTCCTCGGCCGCCCCGGCCAGTCGGTCGGCGGCGACGACCCGGCTGACCAGACCCATCTCCGCGGCCTCGGGCGCCCTGATCCGCCGGTTGGTCAGCAGCAGGTCCAGTGCCCGCTTGGGGCCGACGAGCCGTGGCAGCGACCAGCTGACGCCGGCGTCCGGGGAGTACCCGATGCCGGTGTACGCGGCGACGAAGGTGGCGTCGGACGCGGCGAGCGTCAGGTCGGCCGCCGTCGCGAGTCCGAGGCCGGCGCCCGCGGCGGCGCCCTGTACGGCCGCCACCAGCGGCGCGTCCAGTCCGGCGAACACCCGCAGAGCGCCGTGCAGCGCGTCCGTGACCTCGGTGAGGTGCGCGGCCAGCCGGTCGCCGGACAGCGCGGCGAACTCCCTCAGGTCGCCCCCGACGCAGAAGGACCGCCCCCGTCCGGTGAGCAGCACCGCCCGCACGCCGTCGGTCCTCTCGCAGGTCCCGGCGGCCGCCAGCAGTCCCCTGGCCATGGCCAGGTCGATCGCGTTGCCCGCCTCGTCGCGGCACATCTCGACGTGGGCCACGCCCGCCTCGTCGACCCGGACGGTGACGCTCATCGTGCCGTCCATCCGCCGTCGACGGTGAGCACATGGCCGGTGCAGTACGAGGAGGCGTCCGAGGCGAGGAAGAGCAGCGCCCCGTCCAGTTCACCCGGTTCACCGCCCCGCCCCAGCATGGTTCCCCGTTCGACCCACCGGCGGGAGCGTTCGTCCGCGAACAGGTCCTCGGTCATCTCCGAGCGGAACCAGCCGGGGGCGAGGGCGTTGACCCGTATCCCCGCAGGGCCCCACTGCCCGGCCAGCTCGCGGGTGAGCCCGGTCAGGCCCGCCTTGGAGGCGGCGTAGGACGCGCCTCCCAGCGGGGCCCCGGCCACCAGGCCCAGGACGGAGGAGACGTTCACGACGGACCGGCCCGGGGCGCCGGCGGACTCGGCCATCAGCCGGGCGAGGTGGAAGGGCGCCACCAGGTTCACCGCGAGCACGGCGGCGAAGTCGTCCGCGGTCTCGTCCTCGGCGCGTACGGCTCCCGCCCGGCCCGCGTTGTTGACCAGCACATCGAAGCGGCCGGTGGCCGCGAGAACGCGTTCCGCGAGCCGTACGCGGTCGGCGTCTCGCGAGACGTCGCAGGCCACCGGGTGGATGCGCGGGTCCTTCTCGGCCAGATCCGTCAGCCGGTCCAGCCGCCGGGCCGCCGCGAACACGGTGGCGCCCGCCTGCGCGAGCACCGTGGCGAAGCGGGCGCCGAGTCCGGACGACGCGCCCGTGACGACGGCGGTACGGCCCCGCAGGGAGAAGATGTCCTCGGCTGCCCCGCTCATCCGTCCACTCCGACGGGGAGGACGGTGGCCCCGCCGTCCAGCACCAGCGTCTGGCCGGTCATCCAGGAGGACGCGTCGGACGCCAGGAACAGTGCGGCGTGCGCCACGTCCTCGACCGTCCCCAGCCGGCGCAGCGGGAGCCTCGCGGTCAGGATCGGCTCCCTGGGCTCCCATACGGCCCTGGCGAGTTCGGTCTTGATGAGGCCGGGGGCGATCGCGTTGACGCGGGCCCTCGGCCCGAGTTCGTAGGCGAGTTGCCGGGTCATGTGCAGCATCGCGGCCTTGGTGGCGTTGTACCAGCCGATGTGGGGGTCGACGATCAGGCCGCCGACGGAGGCGATGTTGACGACCGCGCCGCCGTGCTCCGACATCCAGGCGCGCCAGGCGCAGCGGGTCCAGGCGACCATGCCGTACTGGTTGACGCGTACGGTCTTCTCGGCACGCGGCAGGTCGAGGTCGAGCAGGTCGCCCATGTACGGGTTGGTGGCGGCGTTGTTGACGAGGATGTCGACCCTGCCGAAGCGTGCCATGGTCTCGGCGACGCACGTCTCGGCGTGTTCGGGCTCGCCGGCGTTCGCGACCACCTCGTGGACCTCTCCGTCGCCCTTGAGCCGGAGCAGGTCCGCGCGGGCCTCGGCCAGTCCGTCCGGTTTGCGGGCGGCGATCACCACATGGGCACCCGCCTCCCGGTACGCCCTGGCGATCCCCAGGCCGATCCCGCGCGAGCCGCCGGTGATCAGCGCGACCCGGCCGTGCAGTATCCGTGCCCGGTCCCGCGCCGCGTCCGGCGGCCGTGCTTCCCGCGGTCCCTGTCCGTTCACGTCTGCTCCTTCGGATACTTGGCGAGTTCCCGCCGGGCCACCGTGCGCAGATGGACCTCGTCCGGGCCGTCCGCGATGCGAAGGGCCCTGGTGATCGCGTACAGCCGGGCCAGCACGGTGTCGTCGCTGACGCCCGCCGCGCCATGGGCCTGCACCGCCCGGTCGACCACCCGGTGCGCGACCTCCAGCGCGGCCACCTTGATCGCGGCGACCTCGGTACGGGCGGCGGCGTTCCCCCGGGTGTCCATGAGCCAGGCCGCCTTGAGGACCAGCAGCCGGAGCTGTTCGATCTCGATGCGGCTGCGGGCGATCCACTCGCGGACGACGCCCTGGTCGGAGAGCGGTCCGCCGAAGGCGATCCGGCTCAGGGTCCGGCGGCACATCAGGTCAAGGGCCCGCTCGGCGAAGCCGACGGCGCGCATGGCGTAGTGCATCCGTCCGGGGCCGAGCCGGCCCTGCGCGAGGGCGAAACCCTGTCCCTCGCCTCCGAGGAGATTGCCGACCGGTACCCGCACCTCCTCGAAGAGGACGTCGCCGTGGCCGCAGCGGTCGGTGTAGCCGAACATCGGCAGGTCGCGCAGCACGGTGACGCCGGGGGTGTCGCGGGGGATCAGGAGCATGCTCTGCCGCCGGTATGTCTCCGCGTCCGGGTCGGTCACGCCCATGAGGACGATGAGCCGGCAGTCGGGGTCGAGGATTCCGGAGGTGTACCACTTGTGGCCGTTGACCACGTAGGAGTCGCCGTCGCGGGTGATGCGGGTACGGATGTTGCGTGCGTCGGAGCTTGCCACCTCGGGTTCGGTCATGGCGAAGCAGGACCGGATGTCGGCCGCCAGCAGGGGGCGCAGCCAGCGGTCCTGCTGCTCGGAGGTGCCGTAGAGGGCGAGCAGTTCCATGTTGCCGGTGTCGGGGGCGGAGCAGTTGAACACCTCGGGGCCCATGACGGACCGTCCGGCCAGTTCGGCGAGCGGGGCGTATTCGAGGTTGGTCAGTCCGGCGCCCAGGTCGCCGTGCGCGAGGAAGAGGTTCCACAGGCCCTCCGCGCGGGCCTTCTCCTGCAACTCGCGCATGATGGCGGGCTGTTGATGGGGATCGTCCGCCTCGGCGAGCTGCCGGTCGTAGACCGTCTCCGCCGGAAGGACGTACTCCGCCATGAACGCGCCCATGCGCGCGTGCAGTTCCCGTGTCCTCGGGGAGAGCTCGAAGTCCATGGGTGTGCTCCTTCAGCCGAGGATGTCGCGTGCCGTGCGGATCATCGCGGCGATGGTCGGTGGCAGCCGTTCCTGGTCCGGGTCGTGGTGTCTGCCCTCGCGGTGGCGGCGCAGGTTGTGGCCCATGATCGCGGCCATCTTGGCGCGGGCCAGGGCACGGAACCAGTCGAAGGCGGGCGGTGCCGGCCGGCCGTCGAGGTAGGCGGCCAGCAGTTCGTCCTCGGTGGGCAGGCCCGGTATCTCGCGGCCCAGCCGGGGGAAGTCGCGGTGGTCGGTGAAGAGCAGGAACCAGCCGAGGTCCGTGCGCGGGTCGCCGAAGCCCCAGATCTCCCAGTCGATCACGGCTGCCGGACGCTCACCCACGCAGATCACATTGCCCAGCCGGAAGTCGCCGTGGGTCACGGCAGGCAGCCGGCCCGCCGGCACACTCGCGGCGAGTCGGGTCGTCAACTCCTCGCCGCCCGGCCTGAGTTCCGCCGGTACGGCGCGCATGGTGCGGCTCCAGCGTTCGAGTTCGGCAGCCGGGTCGATGGGTTCCGGCGTCTCAAGGGCGGGTGCCCGGGTCAGGTGCAGAGCGCGCAGGACGCCGGCCAGCGCCAGCATCCGCGTACGGCACAGGCCGGCGTCGAGCCGGTGGTCGTCGAGGACGGGTTCGACCGCCTCCCCGGTGACGAACTCCATGGCGAACCAGGCCGGTTCACGCTCGTCCACGGTGATGACCCCCGGCACGGGCACGGAACCGGCGAGCGCGCTCAGGGCGCGGGCCTGGCGCAGTACGTCGTTGCGGCCGACAGGCCGCTGGCGTGGAGGCACGGCCTTGACGACGTACGAGGCGGTGCCCGCGGTGATGGAGTAGGTGAGGCCCGAATGGCCGCCGGGCAGCGTCTCCAGTTCGCCGAGCGGCTCACCGGGGTGGAGGTCGGCGAGCCGTTCCCGCACCCGCCCGGCCAGTTCGGTCACCTCGGCGAGCGTGCTCAACGCGCGGCCTCCTCTGTCTCCTTGGGCTCTTTGGGTTCCGTGCGCACCCTGGGCTCCCGAGGCAGTCCCAGCACCCGCTCGGCGAGGATGTCGCGCTGGATCTCGTCGCTGCCGCCCGCGATGCCGTAGCCGGGAGCGCCGAGCAGGTGCTCGGTCCAGGCGAAGGTGCCCCACTCCCCCGTGTCCGCGGCGAGGCGCGGCCCGAGCAGCCGCACGACCAGGTCGGTGGTGGCCCTCATGGTCCCGGTGGCGTAGAGCTTGCCGACGGACGCCTCGGCACCGGGCTCACGGCCGGCGACCAGGGCCGCCGTGACACGCAGGCCGATGAGCCGCTGCACCAGGGTGCGGACGAACAGTGCGCCCGCCTGCTGCTGTTCGCCGCCGGTGAGCGGCCGGGGCAGGTGCCGGGCGAGGTCGAGGGCCCGGTCCGCGTTGTCCAGGCCGAGTGTGCCGGAGTCCAGCCGCTCGGCGGCGAGCACGGTGAGCGTCACCCGCCAGCCCTCGCCGACCGGGCCGAGCCGGTCGGTGTCGGGGACGCGGACGTCGTCCAGGTAGACCTCGTTGAAGCTGGACCCGCCGGTCATCTGCCGGATCGGCCGTATCGTGACGCCCGGGGCGTCCATCCGGACCAGGAAGACCGTGATACCGGCGTGTTTGGGCGCGTCCGGGTCGGTGCGGCAGACGGCCACTCCCCAGGTGGCGACGCGCGCGCCGGATGTCCAGACCTTGTGGCCGCGCAGCACCCAGCCCTCGCCGTCCGCGTCACGGACGGCTCTCGTGCGGACGGCGGCGAGGTCGGAGCCGGCCTCGGTCTCGGAGAAGAGCTGGCAGGCGAGTTCGTCGGTACGGAGCATGGGGCGCAGCCAGCGGCGCTTCTGCTCCCGCGTGCCCCAGATGCGGATCGCCGGGGCCACGAGCTGCTGTGTGACGGGGAAGATCTCGGTGCGCCGGGGCACGTCGAAAGCGGCCTCCTCGGCGCGGTACAGCTGCTCGTAGTACGGGGGCAGATCGCGGCCTCCGTACTCCTCGGGCCAGCCGAGGGCACCCCAGCCGTGGTCGTAGCGCGTGCGCTCCCAGGCGCGGATGCGCTCGGTGCGCGCGCGTTCCTCGTCCTCGGTCCAGTTCTCGAACACGGCCACGGAGTCGTCGCCGCTCCCCCACCGCTGTCCCCGTGTGCCTCGGTGGTCCGCCACGCGCGACAGCCAGCGGCGGGCCTCGGTGCGGAACTCCTCGGGCACCGGTTCCGGCTGCGGGTTCGTGCTGTTCATTGAACCCCCTCCCTTCCGTTCAGCGGGTCAGCACGGTGCACGCGCTGACGCCCGGCGCTCCGTAGACATGGGTGAAGCCGGTTCGCGGGTCGCCCGGTACCTGGTGTTCGCCCGCCCGGCCGCGCAACTGCTGGACGATCTCGTGCACCTGGCGCAGCCCGGAGGCGCCGATGGGTTCGCCGTTGGCGATGCAACCGCCGTCCGTGTTGACGGGCAGCACGCCACCGATCGCGGTCCCGCCCGACGCGATCAGCCGTTCCTGCTCGCCGTGCGCGCAGAATCCGCACTCGGCCATGTGCATCACCTCGGCACCGCTCTCGGTGTCCTGGAGCTGGCACACGTCGATGTCCTGCGGGCCGATCCCCGCCTCCTCGAACGCGGCCTTCGCGGCGTCCGTACTGACGCTGGTCGGGATGCCGCCCGGTGCCCAGGGGCTGAACACCTCGAAGGAGCCGAACCGCCTGGTACGGACGACGGCCGCGCGCAGGGCGACCGGGGTGGCGCCGCCGTCCAGTTCGCGGGCGGTCGCGCGGTCGCACAGCACCAGAGCGACCGCGCCCTGCCCCGGTGAGCAGAACATGTAGCGGGTCAGGGGGTCGTTGACCATGCCGGAGGCGAGGATCTCGTCCGCGTCCAGCGGCTTGCGGCGCCAGGCGTACGGATTGCGCGCCCCGTTGGCGTACGCCTTCTCGGCGACCAGGGCGAGGGTGCGGGGGGTGATGCCGTGGTCGTGCATGTACCGCTGGATCTTCATGGCGAAGAACTGGGTGGTCACCATGAGGCCTTCGCTGCCGTACGCCTCGTCCAGTCCCCAGTCGGCGGGGCGCGGGTCGAACGCTCCGCGCGGGTGCTTGTCGAAGCCGACGGCGAGTGCGACGTCCGCCGCGCCGGAGCGGATCGCGTTCACGGCGGACACCAGGGCGCTGCCGCCGGTGGCGCAGCCGTTGCGGACGTTGACGAACGGCAGCCCGGTCAGGCCGAGTCGGGTGACCAGGGTGTCGGCGTTGCCCGCCGCGTCGCTGCCGCCGAACGCCGCACGGACCCGGGACCACGGCAGCCCGGCGTCGGCCAGTGCGGTGTTCACGGCCTCCACCGCCAGTTGCATGCCCGTGGCGGCCGAGCGCCCGAACGGGGTGATGCCGACGCCGCGGATCAGGACGTCGGCGGCGCTCCCGGCGCTCCCGGTGCTCCCGGTGCTCATATCGCCCATGTTGCTCATGTCGTTCATGTCGCGACCCGAGCCGGAGCCGCCGGGCGGGCCCGGGGCACGCCCTCGCCCGCGGTGATGGTGACCGGCATGCCGATCCTCGTGTCCTCGGGCCGCACGCCGTCCAGGACCGCCAGTATCCGCACACCTTCGGGCAGTTCGACGTAACCGACCGTGAACGGCCGGAATCCGCCTTCGGGTACCGCGTACGGCGGCGACTTGGGCGCGTACCGTTGCACGGTCCACGTCCAGAGCGTGCCCGCACGGGACAGGTCGACGGGTTGGGCCAGCCCTCCGCAGCGCGGGCATGCCGGTTCCACGGGGTGGACGGTCACGGCGCACTGGGGGCAGCGGGACGCGCGCAGCGCGCGACCGGGCAGCGCCCCGGACGACCGGCCGGCTGACAGGGGGGCTTCGGGCGACGTGGGCGGCTCATCCAGGGCTTCGGGCGACGCGGGTGACTCACCCGGGGCTTCGGGCACGGCCGTCAGCGCCCCTTCCACTTCGGTTCGCGCTTCTCCAGGAACGCGGAGACGCCCTCGGCGGCGTCCTCGGAGTTGAGCATGACGCCGACGGCCAGATGCTCCATGACCATCAGCGACTGGATGTCCGCGTCCAGGCTCCGGTCGATGGTCATCTTGGTGATCCACATCGTGAACGGGCTCTTGTCGGTGAGCTGCCCGGCGAACTCCGCCACCGTCGCGTCCAGTTCGTCCGCCGGTGCCGAGTCGTTGACGAGGCCGAACTCGGCGGCCTCGACGCCGGTCAGGAGCTTGCCGGTCAGCATGAGTTCCTTGGTCTTGCGGACGCCGATCATCCGGGGCACCCGGTAGATCGGGCCCGCGCCGCCGAACAGCGCGCGGCGGATGTGGAAGTCGCCGATCAGTGCGTCGTCGGCGGCGATGGCGAAGTCGCAGGAGATCATCAGTTCGAAGCCGCCCGCCGTCACATGCCCTTCGAGCACCGCGATCGAGGGAGTCTTCATCGAGTACAGCCGGTCGCAGACCTTCGCCGACAGCACGGCGACATCGATGGCGGTGGAGCTGCCGATGAAGTCGGCCTTGAGGCTGTCGAGGTCGAAGCCGGAGCAGAAGGTGTTGCCGCGGCCGCGCAGGATCAGCACGCGCAGTTCGGGGTCGGCGTCGACCTCGGTGATGATCTCGTCCAGCCGGTTCAGGATCGGCACGGTCACGCAGTTCTTCTTGTGCGGTCGGTTGAGCCAGACACGGGCCACATGGCCGTCTCGCTCGAACTGGATCTCGTCTTCGACAGCCATCCGATCTCTCCTTCAGACTGAACTGAATTCACTTAATTCTCTGCGTCCGCCCGGCACCCTGTCAACAGCTCATACCGAGCGGCCGACCGCCGCCGCCTGCCGCGGACTCAGCTCTGACGTCCGGTGAGGCCTAGGGCCCCGGCCAGGCGCGCGCAGTGGTCGTCCGCCGTGCCGAACAGCGCCTCGTCGGCCCGCGCCCTGCGCACATAGAGATGGGCCGGGTGCTCCCAGGTGAAGCCGATCCCTCCGTGGAGCTGCACATATTCGGCGGTTGCGCGCCGGTAGGCGGTGGAGCACGCCATCGCGGCGGCGCTCGCCGCCACGGGCAGTTGTCCGGCCACCCGGCCCGCAAGGCAGACCGTCGCGTAGCCGGAGGCCGACCTGGCCGCCTCCACCTCGACCAGGAGATCGGCCAGCCGATGCCTGACCGCCTGGAATGACCCGATCGAACGCCCGAACTGAGTTCGATGCGACACGTACTTCAGCACGGCGTCCAGGGCGTGAGCGCAGCCGCCGAGCTGCTCGGCGGCCAGTGCCGTCCGCCCGGCGTCCAGCACCGCGTCGACGATCCCGGGCGCCTGTCCCGCGTCCCCGACCGGTTCGGCGGGCGTCCCTCGGAATCGGATCAGCGCCTGACGGCGCGTGGCGTCCAGCACCCGGCGCGGCGTGCGCTCGCAGCCGCCGGCGTCCGGTGCGCAGGCGAACAGCCGCGGGCCGTCCGGCGCCTGGGCCGCCACCAGGACCAGACCGGCGCCCTCACCGTCGGGTACGAAGTCCGCCTCGCCGCGCAAGCGCCAACCGTCCGGTCCGCGTTCGGCGGTGACCTGCGCGGGATGCAGGAAGCCGGCGACGGTCGCGGTGAGGGTTCCCGCGGCGATACCCGGCAGCCACCGTTCGCACGCCCGCCTGTCGCCACTGCCCAGCAGGCCGTGTCCGGCGAGCACGACGGTCGGGAGCAGGGGTGCGGGACACAGGACTCGGCCGGTTTCCTCCAGCGCCACGGCGAGCTCGTCGAAGGTGTAGCCGGCTCCCCCGAACTCCTCCGGCAGCGCGAGGCCGTGCACGCCGATCTCACCGGCGAGCCGTTCCCACAGCACCTGGTCGTAGCCGCGCGGCCCGTCCGTCTGCTCGCGGACCTCCTCGGGCCCGCATGTCTCCGCCAGGAACTCCCGTAGCACGGCGCGCAGTTGGCGTCGCTCCTCGGACTCCAGCAGCAGCGCCGGATCGACGTCGAACCGGAACATCAGGGCCTCCCGCGTCGCAGTCATGTGGTGTTCCGCGTGCTCCGGTGCGGCCCGTCCGCACCAGAGCCACTGCCCCGGTCTCCGTACCGGAGCCACTGCCCTGGTCTCCGCACGAGGGCCGTTCGCCCTGGTCGCTCGGTCGGGGCCGCCGCGCCGGTCGCCGTACGCGCCAGTCGCCCGCTACGCCGTGAAACGGCCACCGTTGGCGAGCAGCACCGCGCCGACGAGGTTCGCCGCCTCGTCGCTCGCCAGGAACAGCGCGATGTCGGCGATCTCCTCCGGGGTCGCGTACGGGCGCACGCGCGGGTCGGCGAAGCCCTTCCGCAGCGCCTCGGGGGTCTTGGCGGCCATGGCGGTCTCCGTAGGACCGGGGGCCACCGAGTTGACGCGCACACCGAACGCGATGGCCTCCTTCGCGACGGACTGGCTCAGCGCCTGCGCACCGGCCTTCGATGCCGCGTAGTGCGGATAGCCGGTGAGTGCGTCGAAGGCCGCGGAGGAGCCGATGGTGACGACGGCCCCCGACCGGTGGGGCCGCATCGCCCGCAGGGCGGCGCGCAGAACGTGGAAGGTGCCGTCCAGGTTGACCCGCAGGACGCGTCGCCACGCCTCGACGCCGAGGCGCGTGGTCACCTCGGGCGGCCGACCGGCGAGCACCGCGTCGGCCAGCCACTGCTTCACGGTGGGGTCGTCGACGCCCGCCGCGTGCACGACGACATCCAGCCGACCGTGCACCCGCACAACCTCTTCGAATACCTGGTCCACCTGTCCGGCATCCGCGACGTCCAGGGTCGCCGCGCGCCCCCGGTCCAGCTCCCGAGCCACCGACTCGGCCGCCGGGCCGTCGATGTCCGTAGCGACGACGGCCTCGGCGCCCCGCACGGCCAGCCCCCGGGCGACGGCCCGCCCGATGCCGGAGCCCGCGCCGGTGACCAGCGCGACCCGCCCCGCGAAACGGCCGTACTCCGCGACCTCGCCGCCCATCCGAGTCACCGCCCCAACTCAGCTATTGAACTGACTTCATTTTTGCTATGGTGAGCCACATGTCAACAGGCAGTCGTCGGGAGGGCCGGATGCGGGCCGTCCGGTTGACGCACTGGGGCGGCCCGCCCGTGGTCACCGAAGTGGAACGCCCCGTCCCGAGGGGCGAGGAGGTCCTCGTACGGGTCGAGGCAGCCGGGCTGTGCGGCTCCGACCTGCACGTCATCGCCGCGGAGTCGGGTTCCCTGCCCTATCGGACGCCCTTCACCCTCGGGCACGAGGTCGCCGGCCGAGTGGCGCAGACGGGCCCGGACGCCACCGGGCCGCGACTCGGAGAGCGCGTGGTGGTCTATGGCCCCTGGGGCTGCGGACGGTGCGGGAACTGCTCGGCCGGGGCGGAGAACTACTGCGACCGGCGCTCGGCGCTGGACTCGGCCCGCACCGGGACAGGGGCGGGACTCGGGCGCGACGGCGGCCTGGCCGACTACCTGCTCGTACCGTCCGGGCGCCACCTGGTGCCGAGGGGCGACCTCGACCCCACCCAGGCGGCTCCGTTGTCCGACGCCGGACTCACCTCGTACCACGCTGTCGCGGGAGTCCGGTCGGCGCTCGGCGGCGCCGAGGGCGGCGCCGGCGCGAGTGTGGTCGTCATCGGCGTCGGCGGCCTGGGACATCTGGCGGTCCAGATCCTCCGCGCCACCACCTCCGCCCAGGTGCTGGCGGTCGACGTACGGGACGAGGCGATCGCCCTCGCCCTCGACTGCGGCGCTCACTTCGGTACCGTCGTACGGGCGGACACGGTCGACGTCCTGCGGAAGCGGACCAGCGGCGCGGGGGTGGACGTCGTGGTCGACTTCGTCGGCACCTCCGCCACGCTCCGGTTGGGGGTGAGCGCACTGCGGGCGGGCGGAACCCTCGCTCTCGTCGGCAGCGGCGGTGGAGAACTGACGGTCCGCAAGCCGGGCGCACTCCCTCCGGGACTGCGGATATCACTGCCGTTCTGGGGCACCCGGCCGGATCTGGAGCAGGTCATGGCACTCGCGGGCTCCGGGGCCATAAGGGTGGCGACCGATCAGTTCCCGCTGTCCCGCGCCCCGGAAGCGATCGACACGCTCCGTTCCGGCGGGGTACGCGGGCGTGCCGTACTGGTTCCCGACTGACACGCGTGCCGGCGTCTGCTGCCACAAGCCGGCGCGGACTCCGTCAGGATACGGGCGCACAGGCATACCTGATATGAACTGAACTCAGGTTCCTACGAAGCCCAGCCGGCCGGCAGCTCACCACGGTCCGGTCGGCAACCGTGGCACGGATCTGTCCGGCACCCGATACTTGATGCGGCACCCCCGGCCTCGCCGGCTGTCTCGCGGACGTGGGTCGCGTTCGACGCCGCGATCCGCCAGGGCAACGCCCGCGCCAACGCCTCCGGCAACCGACTGCCAGGCCAGGCGTTCCCGCACCGCTCCAGCGTCCCCCTCGACCAGGCCCCGATCGACCATGTCACCGCCGCCGAGTGGGCTGCCCGCCAGCAGCAAATCGACAACAGGAAACTCTGGTCGAGGAATTGAAGCAGGGGGTCGTGGACGGCCGCTCCCCCTGGGCCTGCCGCGGCGAGGCCGAGGCCCAGGCGGCGCGGGAGGACTTGTCGCCGCCTGTCCGACGTGGATCTTCTCCGGCCGTGTCCTCACGCCCGGTACGGATCTGCACCACCAGATCGCCGGTCGCGTGAGGGCCGAGGGACCGAGGTCCCGCCGGTGACGGACGCCATGGCCTCAAGGCCGATCAGTCCGTGCCGAAGAACCGGTAGCGGACCAGGTGCCTGAAGGCGTCCTGGTGAGCCATCAGCCACGACATGTCGTAGAGGCCCTGGTTGACCGTCGACGGGTTCTAGCGGGTGGGCGGGACGAACTCGGGCTGGTCGAGCAGGCGCAACCAGCTTCCGTCAGGCTGGCGCCGGACGACCTGCGCCCGGGCGCCGGCCCCGTCCTTCGGCGGGGTCGAGGTAAGGGCGATGTCGCCGCTGACCAGCGTCGGCAGTGGTTGTTCCGGCTCGAAGCGGGGGCGGTTGGCCAGCACCTTCTCCCACAGCGCACGGATCGCTTCCCGGCCCACCGTCCGGTCGCCGGACGGGTAGGCCATCACCGCATCCTCTTCGTAGAGTGCGGCGACCCCGGCCGCGTCACCGGCGTTGGATCGTTCAACGAACAAGCGGGTGATGTCTTCGGGTCGCATGGCCTTCTCGTATTCCGGCATGGGTTTCTCCTGACGTCGGGCTTCGGTGCTTCCAAGGGTGGTCGGCCACCAATCAGAAGTCCAACAGATGGATCTACTGGCAGCTAGAATTTCGAGTCATGGAGCTGAGGCAGCTGGAGTACTTCGTCGCGGTCGCCGAGGAGCAGAACTTCACCCGGGCGGCCGAGCGGGTGCACATCAGCCAGTCCGGCGTCAGTGCTCAGATCCGCCAGTTGGAGCGTGAACTCGGTGCCGAGCTGTTTGACAGGTCGGCGCGCACCGCCACCCTTACCGTCGCGGGAAGGGCCGCGCTGGAACACGCCCGCGCGGCCCTCGCCGCGGCCGGGGCGGTGGGCCAGGCGGTAGGTGAGGTGACCGACCTGATCCGGGGGCGGCTCACGGTGGGGATGGTCATCGGCTGCACGCTCACGCCGCTGTTCGACGCACTCTCCGCGTTCCACCGGGCGCATCCCGGGGTGGAGATCACGTTGCTGGAGGACAATTCCGACCGGCTCGTCGAAGGGGTGCGCGCCGGCACTGTCGACCTGGCACTTGTCGGGACGGCAACCGCCACCCCCGACGGGTTGGAGGCGCTGACGATCATGAGTGAGCGACTTGTCGTAGCCGTGCCGGCCCGGCACCCATTGGCGAAACAGCGGCGGGTCACTCTGCGCGAACTGCTCACCTATCCGATCGTATGCATGCCACCCGGCACCGGCCTGCGCACAGTATTCGACGGTGCCTGCGCCGCGCAGGGCCTCCAACCCGCGATCGCGTTGCAGGCCAGCGCAGCGGACGCCATTGCCGATCTCGCCGCTCGCGGACTCGGCGTTGCCATCCTCAGCGACTCGATGGCCGCGAGCTATCGCGACCGCATCGTCGCCCGCACCATCGACGACGTGGAAGCACCCGCCCTGCTGGCCCTGATCTTCAGGAGCACGCACAACCCCGCGGTGCGTGAGTTGCTTGTGCACAGCCGACGAGCATTCACCAAGCCCGGCCCTGGATAGCAGGAAAACCTTTTGAAGACCCGATGTGGATCTACTCGGGCCGCGCTCCCCTCCAGCACTTGCGCATCACAGGCGTCATCCCGTGGACCGCGACTCCAGCCTCAGCTCAGGCAGGCACACACGCCCCAGTCAGGCCAGGCAGAGGACGCACGCGACGCAGCCCACCGTGCCCACCGTCCGGCCGACCTCCCATATCCGGCGGCTGAAGACCGAACCAGCAGCGCATGACAAGCAGCCCGGTAACCGCCCCATGCCGGCCGCCGTGCCTATGCGTCGGGGCTGCCGTCCGACGAGCGATACGACTGGAGACGACCTGCGGCGCCTTGCCGGGGCCAGGTCGTGTCCGGCGCCCATGGTGGTATCGGAACCCAGGGGTTGTCGGAGGCGCGGGAGTTGTTGAGCGCGCTGGTCACCCCACGCGGACCCGGTGACCGTGTCGCGGACACCTTCAGGGCCGGGCAGAGCGCACTGATCGCCGCGTCCACCCGGTCCCTGACGGTAGGGGTCAGAAGCTGTACGGGCCGAAACGGCGGCCCCAAGCCACCAGGGCAGCCAGGATCAGCAGGACAGTGCTGAAGGCGATGGCTCCGGGTTCCTTGCGTCGGGCGTGGGTGATCGCGGCAAGCACCATCACCACTTACCAGGCCGGTCGCGGCCAGCGGCGGCAGTACAGGGTGCTATGCCGGTGGCCGCGGGCAGGATCAGCCCGAGGGCGGCGGCGAACTCCACGACGCCGATGAAGACCGTGCCCTGGGAGAGATCGGCCACCCAGGGCAGTTGTTCGGTCAGCTTGTACTTGGTCCGGGTGGACCTCGTGACACCGACCATGACGAACAGAGCGTGTCGAGCCGAGTAATCTTGCCCCCGCTGTCGAGCTCCAGTGCGGTGACACCGTTCAGCTCCCGCCTGCTGTGCACGACCGCCGGATACGCCCCGCAATGCGCGGGAGCTGAACATCATGGCCTCGTTGGTTGTGGCACCGCCCGGTGCGGAGGCTGCGCCGAACCCGATCAGACCATGTCGCTCGGGACGCCCACCAGCCCGCCCGCGACGACCCGGGGGGCTTCGCCTCATCGCACACCGCTAGGCCGACTGTCTGCCCCCGCATCCGCTTCTCGGGCTGTCACTGCTGACTCGTAGCGTCAAACTAGTCCTGGCCAGACCAAAACAGCGCAAGGTAGGCATCAGAGTCGTGGTGGATATGAACACAGCCCCAACGGCCGACATCGCGGAGCGCAAGCGGCGGCTCGTACGCGCCGAACTGGCCGAGGCTGCGGTGACGTTGCTGGCTGATCGGGGATTCGAGGAGACGACGGTCGACCAGATCGCGGCCGCCGTGGTGCTGTCCCGCCGCACGTTCTCCCGCTACTTCCCGTCCAAGGAAGACGTGATCGTGCACATGGTGTCGGGGCCCAGTGCGCGGATGTGCGCGGAACTGCGCGCCCGGCCCGCCGACGAACCGCCCGCAGTAGCACTCCGCCGCGCGCTGTCGCCGAACTCGTTCGACGGCCGTCGCGAGACGAGTGGACCGCTGTCACACAGCCGGTCCCTTCGCCGACCGCTGGCGCGGGGGGCGGCCGGGGTACGGGCGGGGGCTGACCACGTTCTTCATGACGATGGTCGAGTTGAGCCCACGGACGCCGGGGAGCCGGATGAGGACGTTCTCGTAGAGGTGCTGGTAGGAGAGCAGGTCGGCGCTGACCACGCGGATGAGGTAGTCCGGTTCGCCGAACAGCCGCTGGGCCTCGATGACCTCGGGGACCCCGGCCAGTGCCTCGTCGAATTCGTCCACCGCGTCGGGGCGGCTGAGGGTGGCGAAGAGCAGGACCTCGAAGCCGTATCCGAGGGCCGCGGCGTCGACGAGAGCGCTGTATCCACGGATCACGCCGTCCGCCTCCAGCTCCCGGACGCGGCGCTGGCATCGGGACACGCTGAGCCGGACCTTGTCGGCGAGTTCCGTGAAGGTAATTCGCCCCTGCGCCTGCAGTAGGGCAACAATCCGACGATCCACGGCGTCCATATCGGAAATGTTAGCTCCGAAAGCTGATTTTCAGGCAAAGTTCGCGAACTTTTTGCCACCCATCGTGGCTAGCATCCCGCCATGGCTTGCGAAACCACTCTTCTCGACACGAATCAAGCGGACTCCATGGGCGCCTCTCAGGGTTCGGTCTTCGACGAAACCGTCGACCGGAGCGGCTCGAACTCCATGAAGTGGTCCTTCGCCAAGGACTTCCTCACCCCGGACGAGATCGCGGCCGACCCGCTCCCGATGTGGGTCGCCGACACCGACTTCAAGGCGCCCCCGGCCGTGCTCGAAGCCCTCCACGAAGCCGTGGACCACGGCGTCTTCGGGTACCCCGGGGGCGCGACCGAGAGCTACCTCGACGCCGTGACGGGCTGGCAGGCCCGGCGGTTCGGCTGGGAGATACCGCGGGAGTGGGTGCTGCAGACCGCCGGCATCATCACCTCTCTCAAGACCGCGGTCCAGGCGTTCTCCGCGCCCGGTGACTCGGTCCTGATCCAGCCGCCCGTCTACGCGCACTTCCACAACGACGTCCTGCTCAACGGCCGCCACCTCGCCTTCGCTCCCCTGGAGCGCACCGAGGACGGCTACCGCTTCAACGCCCGCACCTTCGAGGCCGCCATCCGTCCGGACACCAAGCTGTTCATCCTCAGCCACCCCCACAACCCGACCGGGAACGTCTGGTCCGAGGACGAGCTGAGGACCATGGGCGAGATCTGCGCCCGGCACGGCGTCCTGGTCGTCTCCGACGAGATCCACCAGGACCTGATCATCAACCCGGACAGGAAACACGTCCCGTTCGCGTCCCTCGGCGAGGAGTTCGCGCAGAACAGCATCACCTGTACGGCCCCGAGCAAGACGTTCAACCTCCCGGGACTCCAGAGCGCGAATCTCTTCGTGCCCGACCGCAGGCTGCGCGAGGAACTGGCCCGGCAGTACGAGCGCAACCTGTTCCCCCTGGTCAATGTGCTGGGCATGGTCGCGGCCGAGGCGGCGTACACCCACGGTGAGCCCTGGCTCGAAGAGCAGCTCGCCTATCTGCGCGGCAACCACGCCCACTTCGCGCAGGCGGTCAACAGTGCCACCTCGAAGGTGCGTGTGCTGCCCGCCGATTCCCTCTACCTGGCGTGGATGGACTGCACGGGTCTCGGCATGGACGCGGCGTCCCTCGACAAGTTCATGCTCACCAAGGCGCGTCTGTGGCTGGACAAGGGCCAGAAGTTCGGCATCGAGGGCCACGGCTATATGCGCGTGAACCTGGGCTGCCCGCGCTCCACCGTCGACGAGGCGATTCGGCGGCTGACCACGGCCGTCGAGGGCCTGTGAGCGAGCGAACGCCGGTTCGCTTTCCGATTCCTCACCCCCATGGGCGCCTCCGGTGATCAGTTACTGACGAGTGTCACCGAGGCTCCTCTCACCCCACCGCAGGTAGCCGCCGCAGCCCTCTGGCCGCGCCGCACCCGCACGTACCCGCTGCCTGCCTGACCTCCGACAGGGTCCGGCAGCCGATCGAGCCGGTCCACCACACCTGCGAGGGCCGGCTTCTCGTGGCAGCCCGCACCTGCCGTCCATGCGCCGACGACGCCATCCGCGTCCCGGCGTGTCCTCCCACCCCAGCCGCGATCCGGCTCGACCACGCCCTCTTTCGCTGGTCGTCGGGCCCCGACGACCAGTCACCAGCGAGCGAACTGATCCGTCCCCAGGAGGCAAAGCGATGGCAAGCGTCAACCCCGAGGCGTACGAGAAGGAAAGCCTCAAACGCGATCTCAAGAGCCGGCACATCCAGATGATCGCCATCGGCGGCGCGATCGGAACGGGCCTGTTCTACGGCTCCGGTTGGGCCGTCAAGACGGCGGGCCCGGCGATCATCCTGACCTACGTCGTCGCATCGGTGGCGATCTACTTCATCATGCGGGCGCTGGGCGAGATGTCCGTGGAGGAGCCGGTCTCCGGGGCCTATATCTCCTACGCGAACCGCTACATCCACCGCTTCGCCGGCTTCCTCAACGGCTGGAACGCCTTCGTCTTCCTCCTCGCCACCAGCGCCGCCGAACTCAACGCCCTGGGACGCTACGCCCAGTACTGGTTCCCCGGTCTGCCGATCTGGGTGACCGCGGCGGCCGCCGTCACCGTGATGTTCGTCGTCAACATCATCGGCGTGAAGTTCTACGGCGAGGCCGAGTTCTGGTTCGCCGTGATCAAGGTCGTGGCGATCGTCGCGATGATCCTCTTCGGCGTGGCCATGGTCGTCTTGGGGGTCGGCAACCACGGCGAGCCGATCGGTCTGGGCCATCTGGTCGACCACGGCGGCTTCTTCCCCCACGGTCTGAGCGGAGTGGTCCTGGCCATGGTGATGGTCGCCTTCTCCTTCGGCGGTGTGGAGAACCTCGGGCTCGCCGCCGGTGAGGCGAAGGACATCGCCAAGAGCATGCCGAAGGCGGTCAACGCGACCTTCTGGAGACTGCTGATCTTCTACGTCGGTGCCATCGCCGTTCTCGTCACCGTCTTCCCGTGGACCCAACTGGACGGAGAGGGCAGCCCGTTCGTCACGGTCTTCACCAAGATCGGTATCCCGGCGGCCGCGACCATCATGAACCTGGTCGTGATCACCGCCGTGCTGTCGGCGGTGAACGCGAGCGTGTTCACCAACAGCCGCACCTTCTACAACCTGTCGCTGCAGGGCAACGCGCCGAAGTTCCTCGGGACCGTCAACGACCGAAACGTTCCGTCCAAGGCGATCGGCCTCGTGTTCGTCACGGTGTTCGGGAGCGTCCTGCTCAACGCCCTGATGCCCAACCAGGTCTTCGAGATCTTCTCCTCGGTCACCGTCTACGGCCTCGCATGTGCCTGGGCCTCCATCACGATCAGCCACCTGCGGTTCCGCAGGATCAGGATGCGGAACGGCCAGGAGGACCAGATCCGCTACAAGATGCCGTTCTTCCCCTACGGCAACTACCTCGCCCTGGTGTTCATCGCCACGGTCCTGGTCTGCATCGCCGTCCTGCCGGACACGCGTACCTCCCTGCTGGTCTCCGGCGGCTGGGTGCTGCTGGTCTTCATCGCCTACACGGTTCACACGAGAGCCGCCAAGAACCGGTCGAAGCCGTCCCCGGTCGGGATCGAGAGCACACCTCTCGGGTGAACGTCCGCCGCTGAGGCGCGGGCCCGTCCCCGGTCGGCACCGGGAACGGGCCCGACGTACTGGTGCCCGGTGCCGCCCCGTCGACGGCCCGCCCGTCAGGGCCGCGAGGGACGTCGTACACGGCCGGTCGCGGCGTGGGCCGGAGGGCTTCCGGCGGGCTCGCTTCCACTAGACTTGAAGAGTTCTTCAATTTGCTAGTTTCCTTGTCAGCCAAGTCGTAGGGGAGGTGGTCCTCGGTGGGCGGGTTCACCGAGGCCGCACTGGAGCGGGTACGCGAAGCGCGTTCCGCGCTGTCGGTGGCTCTGGAGGCCGAGGACGCGTATGAGGTGGCCGTGGCGCGGGACGAGTTGGACGACGCGCTGCGGGTGGCGCGTCGGCACGGCATCGACGTCGACGCGGACATGACGGCGGACGAGGGGTGATCGGGATGCCGGTTCCGCTGTACGAGGCGAAGGCCGAGCTCTTCCGGATGCTCGGCCACCCGGTACGTATCCGGGTGCTGGAGCTGTTGCAGGACGGCCCGAAGCCGGTGCGTGATCTGCTGGCCGCGATAGAGGTCGAGCCGTCGAACCTGTCGCAGCAGCTGGCGGTGCTGCGTCGCTCCGGGATCGTCACCGCCACCCGTACCGGCTCGACGGTGGTGTACGAGCTGGCCGGCGGCGACGTCGCCGAGTTGCTGGCCGCCGCCCGGCGGATTCTGTCCGTGCTGCTGGCCGGACGGCAGGACCTGCTCGACGAACTGCGCCGAACGGAACCGGCACGGTGAGCGGCGGTGCCCGCCGGTTCCGGATGCCGTGGCACCGAGGCAGGCCCGCGGCGGCTGTCGAGCATGTACAGCCGTGGAACTGCGCTCCCGGCTGGCCGACTTCGCCAAGGCGGGCAGGGCCGGGCTGGTCCGCGCGGGGCGGGGGCTGCCGGTGGTGTTCGGACGGGCCGCCAGGAAGGCGGGGCTGCCCCTGGTGACGGTACTGCCGTCGGACAACGGCGTGCCCGCGTGGCTCGCCGAACCCGATCGGAAGGCGGCCGGGGAGCTGCTGTTGCTGTCGGGCCAGGTGCGGCTGGTGGAATACGACCCCGGTGACCGCACCTCATGCGTCACCGCCGACGAGAGCCTGCTGCGCACCTGCGCCCGTGTGCTGGCGATCTGGGACGGATCGCCGTCGAACGGCCGGGACCGGACGGCGCACCTGGTGGCCTTCGCCCGCAGCCACGGACTCGATGTCGAGGTGTTCTGGCCCCGTGGCGCCGAGCACGAGCCCGCCTGCGGGGTGCCGTCCTGACCGCTCACCCCATTCCTTCCGCTCCGGGTGCCCGCGTGGTCGAGCCGGTGACCGGCTGCCGTCTCGTCCGCTGAGGCGGCATCGGGGCACCACCTCGCTGCCTCAGAGGTCGTTGCCCGCGTACGACAGGTTGAAGCTCTTGTTGGTCAGCGGGAAGTCCGGGACGATCGTGTCGGTCAGGGCTACGGGCAGGGCGGGCCAGTTGAAGAAGGACGGGTCGACCGGCTTGACGCGGGCCAGGGTGCCGTCGGGGGCGAGTTCGACGCGGGTGGCGATGGTGCCGCGCCAGCCCTCCACCAGACCGACGCCGGTGCGAGGTCCCGTGCCGGGCTGAGCGGGGGACGCTCCCAGGAGGGTTCGCGGAGCGGTGAGTCCCTCGGACAGTTGCTCGATCAGCGCGAGGGAGGTGTCGATCTCCTCGGCGCGGACCAGGAAGCGGGCGAGGACGTCGCCGCTGTCGTGCACGGGTACGTCGAGCTGCGCGCCGTAGTCGGTGAAGGGATGTGCGATGCGGGCGTCATCCGCGAGACCGCTGGCCCGGGCGACGTAGCCGAGGCACCCGATCTCCCGGGCAGCGTCTGTGTTCAGGACCGCGGTGCCGGTGAAGCGGTCACGGACGGTCGAGTGGCCGAGGGCGAGATCGGTGATCTCGCGGATGTCCTCGCCGATCGCTTTCAGCCTCCGGGAGTCGGGCAGTGCCCGTAGGGCCGCGCCGCCCGGGACGACGCCGCCGCGCAGCAGTCGGTGCCCGGTGACCTCCCGGTTCAGGCGCAGGAGCCGCTCGCGCACGCGCTGGGCATGGGCGTTGAGGATGCCGTGGCCCACGTCGTTGCAGAGCATGCCGAGGTCGGCGACGTGGTTGTGCATCCGCTCCAGTTCGAGGAGGAGGGCGCGGGCACGCCGGGCCTCGGGCGGGACCTCGGTGCCGGTGGCCTCCTCGACGGCCAGACAGTACGCGAGGGCATGCCCGACGGCCGTGTCGCCGCTGATCCGTTCGGCGAGCGGGAGTCCGGCCGCGACCGAGCGACCCTGGAAGAGCTTTTCCACCCCCCTATGGACGAACCACAGGCGGGCCTTGAGCTTGAGGATGGTCTCGCCGACGACGGAGAAGCGGAAGTGGCCCGGCTCGATCAGGCCCGCGTGGACGGGACCGACGGGAATCTCGTACACGCCGTCGCCCTCCACTTCGAGGAAGGGGTACGGGCCTTCCTGCTCGCCGAAGGGCGGCGGGGGTCCGGCGTCGGGACGCATCGGGTACCAGCCGCGCGGCCAGTGGAAGTGGCGTACGAGCCGGCGCGGCAGCGGGTGGTCGAGGGGGACGACGCCGAACAGGTCGCGCATCTCGCGCTCGAACCGGCCTGCGGGGAAGGAGAGATGGGCGAGCGTGGGCACCTCGGGCCGGTCGGGGTCGAGGCGCACCTGGAGTTCGACTCGTGTGTCGGGCGGACCGGCCACGAAGAGATGGACGACGCGGACGGCGTCCGGGTCGTGGTGGGCGGCGACCAGGGCGAGGCGGTGCCCGGCACGCAGCAACTCCTCCGTTCTCTTGGCGAGTTCCGCGGTGTGGATGTCGTGCACCGTGCGCATGGCTCACGGCCCTCCGATGGTGTCCGCAGCGGTGTGCAGCAGGTCGGTCAGCGGACCGAGGGCCACGCCCGGGGCCGCGCAGGCCAGCAGACCGAGGATCAGGGGCCAGAGTGCCGACGGGCTCTCGTCGGTCGTATGGCCGTCGGGTGCGGGCCCGAGCAGCATCCGGCCCGTGCGGGCGACGAGCGCGGCGAACGCCAGAAGGACCAGCAGGAGAGCCACGGCGACGGGCCATCCCATCCCCTCGGCGAAGCCGGCGCGTGCGATGGCCACTTCCGAGGCGAAGAGGCTGAAGGGCGGAAAAGCCAGGAGTGCCACGACCGCGAGCCCGAACACCCCTGCCAGGCCCGGAACTTGAGCGAGCAGGCCGCGTACGCTCCCGATCTGGGAAGTCCCCCGCACGTGCAGGATGCGCCCGGAGGCGCAGAAGGCGACGGACTTGGCCAGCCCGTGCCCGGCGATGTGCAGCAGCACGGCGGACAGAGCGAGCGGGCTGCCGATCGCCGCGCCGAGGGCGATCAGGCTCATGTGCTCCATGCTGGAGTAGGCCAGCATGCGTTTGTAGTCGCGCTGGGCCAGCAGCAGGGCGACGGCCAGCGCGAGGGTGAGCAGGGCGATACCGGCCAGCAGGACCCGGGTGAAGTCCGTGCCCAGCGCGACGTCGGCGATGACCCGGTAGCGCAGGATCGCCGCGAAGGCGACCGAC
Source organism: Streptomyces sp. NPDC002643 (assembly GCF_053592555.1). Classification (NCBI taxonomy): domain Bacteria; kingdom Bacillati; phylum Actinomycetota; class Actinomycetes; order Kitasatosporales; family Streptomycetaceae; genus Streptomyces; species Streptomyces sp. NPDC002643. The sequence continues at coordinate 26,114 of NZ_JBSFVY010000035.1, read as the reverse complement.
AGCAGCACCCCGGACATCAGCGCGGAGACCGGCGCGGGTGCCTGGCTGTGGGCGTCGGGCAGCCAGGCGTGCAGCGGGACGAGGCCGGCCTTGGCGCCGAAGCCGAGGACGACGAGGGTGATGCCGAGCCGGGTGACCGCCGGGTCGAGGCGGTCGGCGCGGGCGATGAGGGTGGGCCAGTCCAGCGCCCATGCCTCGGCGATGCCTGCCTGCCTGGCGGCGTAGTAGATCAGGACGGTTCCCAGGAAGGCGAGCGCGATTCCGGCGGAGCAGATCACCACGTACTTCCAGGCCGCCTCCACCGACGTACGGGTGCGGCGGTGGCCGACGAGGAAGGCGGTGACGATGGTGGTGGCCTCGATGGCGACCCACAGCACGCCGAGGTTGGCGGTGAGCACGGCCAGGGTCATGGCGGCGAGGAAGGCGTGGACGAGGGCGTGGTAGTGCGCTGCCGCACGGCCGGTGGTTCGTTCGCCCGCCAGGTGGGCGGGGGCCGAGGCGCAGGCGACGAGCGCGACCGCGCCGATGACCAGCAGCATCCAGGCGGTCAGCGCGTCAGCGCGCAGTAGTCCGGAGTACGCGGCCGTCGGGCCGTCGTCGACGACGGTCACCGCGAGCAGGCTCCCGCACAAAAGGATCACGGCGGGCGGGACGAGTCCCGCCCAGGCCGACGCATACCGCCTCGGGGGTGTCCCGCCTTCGGGTCCCTCCGCCACCAGGACGGAGCCCGAACCTCGTACCGCGGGCGCGACGGCGGCGGGTGCCGGTCGGCGTGTGCGCAGTCCCGTCAGGGCGTACACCCCGGCAGCGGCCAGCGGCACGGCGGTGGGCGCTGTGAGCAGCAGCGCGGAAGCGGCGGGCCCTTCTGACAGACGCAGCATCAGTCGTGCAGCTCCCGCAGGTCGTCGATGTCGGTGGTGCCGAACGCCGCCCGCATCCGGGTGGTGAGGATCTGCAGGACGAGCACGGCCAGCAACACGTCGAAGGAGACCCCGAGTTCGACGATGAGCGGTACTCCGGAGGCGGCCAGGAAGGCGGTGGCGGTGATGCCGTTGTCCAGCAGCAGGAAGCCGACCACCTGGGCGAGGGCACGCCTGCGGGTCACCAGTACGAAGAACCCGATCAGGACGACCGCCGTCCCCACCGGCAGGGCACGGGTGGCAGGCGTCGGATTCAGCTCGGTCAGGGGCCGGCTCACCACGTAGGCCAGCAGGGTCAGCAGTGCCGCGGTCAGCAGCGAGGCCGCGACATTGACCAGCGGCTGGGTCTCCCGCGTCTCGGCATCCTCGGTGCCGTGGCGCCGGCGGTCCTCCGTGGGGGCAAGCAGAGCGCGACGCATCAGATAGGGCAGCACCCCGGCGCGCAGGACCCCGATGCCCAGGCCGACGCCGACCAGGTCCCACCGCTCCTCGTGCACGCCGAGGAGCACGGCGATGGCGGCCAGCGCGACGCCTTGGAGGGCGAAGACCCGTACGATCGCGGCGAGTTCGCGCCGCCACAGCACGATCACCGCCGCGAGCAGGAAGGCACCGCAGGCCAGGTCGAGGAGCTGGGTGAACAGGCCCTCGCTCATGACTCACCCCCCAGGAAGAACGAAGCGGTCACCGCGAGCAGCGCCAGCAGGAAGGACCCGGCGAGCAGTTCGGGCACCCGGAACAGCCGGACCTTCGCCCAGAACACCTCGGCCGCCGCCAGCACGGCGCCCAGCACGGCCAACTTCACCGCGAACAGCGCGAGCGCCAGCAGCAGGGCGGTCCATGAGGCGCTGGTGGCGATCCCCCAGGGTGCGAACAGAGAGGACAGCAGCCCCAGCAGCAGGGTGAGCCGCATCTGGGCGCCGAGTTCGACGAGGGCCAGGTCGGGTCCGGCGTACTCCAGCACCATCGCCTCGTGGATCATCGTCAGTTCGAGATGGGTGGAGGGGTTGTCCACCGGAATCCGCCCGGTCTCCGCCAACACCGCCACCGCGAGCGCGGCCGTGGCCAGCAGACCGGCCGGGGAGGCGAGCCGGGCCGGGTCGTGCACCGCGCCGGAGACGATCGCGGGCAGGTTGGTCGTCCCGGCCGGTATCGACAGAGCGAACACCGACAGCAGGATCGTCGGCTCCACCAGCGCCGCCACCGTCATCTCCCGGGAGGCGCCCATCCCGCCGAACGCGGTGCCGGTGTCCAGCCCTGCCAGGGCCAGGGCCAGGGTGCCCAGCGCGATCAGCGCCACGACGACGATCAGGTCGGCGTGCGGGCCGACCGGCGTGTCCGTCGACAGCAGGGGCACGAGCCCGGTGGCGACCACGGTGGTGGCCACCAGCACCACCGGGGCGGCCCGGAACGCGGGCCCGGTCCCCACTGGAGTGATCGGCTCCTTGCGCAGCAGTTTCCGCGTGTCCCGCCACGGCTGCAGCACGCCGGCGCCGGCCCGCCCTTCGATGCGGGCCCGCACCTGCCGCATCCACCCGGTCAGCAGCGGAGCCCCCGCGCCGACCACCACGACCTGGCCTGCCACGGCCACATATCCGATTCCGTTCATCACCAGCCCACCGCCAGCACCGACAGCAGCACGACCAGGCCGACGAAGCCGTAGCCGAGATAGAGATGGACGCTGCCTCCCGCGAGCCGCCGCGCCGCCCGGCCCGCGCCGGCGAGAGCGGTCAGCACCGGTTCGTACAGCCGGTGCTCGATCCGGTCGGGTACCCGCCGCTGGAAGCGCACCCGCTCCACCAGGTACGCCGACTCCCGGACCGGTGTGACGTCCACGTCCTGTTCGGGTGCGAGAACGTCGTCGAAAACCCGCTGCAGCGGCTCGGCGAACGAGGTCGCCGTGTACGCCATGCGCGGCGTCGGCGCCCCACCGCCGCAGTCCCACAGCCGTGCGTTCGCCCGCCGCCGACGGCGCCGGTACAGCCGGGGCAGACCGGCGGCCGGCATCAGGGCGGCGGTCAGGGCTGCCGTGATCCACAACGGCGACAGCGAGGCCGAGATGTCGGCGAGCCGCACCTTCAGCCCACCACCCGAGACCGCCCCGCTGCCCGGCAGGCCGACCGCGCCCACGGCGCGGTCCAGACCGTCGCCCAGCAGCCCGGGCACCAACGCCAGGGCGGCACACAGCACTCCGAGCAGTCCCATACCGGCGAGCATCAGCGGCGGCGCCTCCTTCGCCTCGGCCGCCCGCTCGCTGCGGGGCCGGGCGAAGAAGCCCGTCCCGAGCGCCTTGACGAACACCGCCGCCGCGACCCCTGCGGACAGCGCGATCAACGCCACCGACAGCGGCAGGATGACCGCGACCGCGACGCCGGGTACCTGCAGCCCGTGGATGAGGGACTGCAACAGCAGCCACTCGCTGATGAACCCGTTGCCCGGCGGCAGCGCCACGGCCCCCAGCCCGGCGAGCGCGAAGAGCCCCGCGGTGGCGGGCATACGCGCCCGCAGCCCACCGAGCAGGTCCAGGTCCCGCAGGCCGGTGGCCCGCAGTACCGACCCCGCGGTACAGAACAGCAGGGCCTTGAACGCGGAGTGGTTGACCACGTGCAGCAGGGCCGCCGCCAGCGCCAGAGCGGCCAGTGGTCGGTCGCCGTGGGCGGCGAACAGCCCGGAGGCGCCCACTCCGATGAGTACGAGCCCCATGTTCTCGCTCGTCGAGTACGCCAGCAGCCGCTTCAGGTCCGAAGCCATGGCGGCCTGAAGAATGCCGTACACCGCGCTGGTCCCGCCCACCGCCATCAGCCCCAGCCACCACCACGCCGGGCCGCCGCCCAGCAGATCGAGGCCGGTGCGGACGAGCCCGTAGACGCCGAGGTTGACCATGGCGGCGCTCATCAGCGCCGAAACGGGAGACGGTGCTTCGGGATGCGCGCGGGGCAGCCAGGCGTGCAGGGGCACGGCGCCCGCCTTCGATGTGAACCCGGCCGCCACCAGCACGAACACCAGGCCGCGCACCGTCGGCGACACGGCGTCCGCGCCTGCCCGCAGGGCGGCGAAGGTCTCCCCGCCCGCCTGGGCGGCGAACAGCGCCAGCCCGGCCAGCAGCACCACGAGACCCAGGTGGGTCATCACCGCGTACCAGGTGCCCGCCTGCCGCACCGACTCCCGCTGCCGGTGCTCGGCCAGCACCAGCAGCAACGACGTGAGCGCCATCGACTCCCACAGCGCCAGGAACGTGGACACCGATGCCGCCACGGGGACCAGTACCAGCGTGAGCGCGAACAGCGGCAGCACCGTCTGCGCCGTGCGCGAGCCGAGCCCGTGCGGGCCGTGCCCGGAGGCGTAGCCGATGCCGTACACCGCGACCGCGACCACGACGGCCCCCGCCACCGCCATGAACAGTCCCGCCAGCGCATCCACCGCCAGATACGCCCCCGCCAGCGGCAGTACACCGGGGAGCGTGTCCGCCCAGCGGCTTCCTCCCAGCGCGGCCACACCCGCCGCACCACCGGCCACCCCCACACCCGCGGTCAACACCCCGACCACCGGCACCCGCACCCGCTCCGCCGGCACGAGTCCGGCCAGCACGCCCGCCGCGCCGAGCCCTGTGGCCGTCGCGAGGGCGGCCGGCACCATGCTCATCTCCCGGTCACCCTCCTGAGCGCCGCCACGATCGCCTCCGGCTCCGGCGGGCACCCGGGCACCGCCAGATCCACCGGTACGACATCGGATACGGCGCCCTCGACGCCGTACCCGCCCGCGAACTCCCCGCAGTTGATCGCGCAGTCCCCCACCGCGACCACCAGCCGCGGCTCACCCATCGCCGCCACCGTGCGCCGCAACGGCTCGGCCATGTTCCGCGTCACCGGGCCGGTCACCAGGGCCACGTCCGCGTGCCGGGGGGAGGCCACGAGCCGTGCCCCGTACCGCTCGGCGTCGTACACCGGGTTGAAGGCGGCGGCGATCTCGATCTCGCAGCCGTTGCAGGAGCCGGCGTCCACGCACCGCACCTGCACCGAGCCGCCCAACTCCCGTGCTCCCGGCGGGGCTTCGCCCTCCGGGCGTGGAGGGGCGGGCTCGGCCACCCGCCCGGTCTCTCGGATCTTGCGCAACAGGCCCATGAACCCCTCCCTGACGCGGCGAGGACTCTCTGCTTCGTGTGTGGCTATCGAGATGCCCGAACCCCGAGTTACAGCACTTTCCTGATGTTTTGCCCAGTTTTATCGGTCTTTGCCGGACGAGAACTTCCTTGCCTCCGACTGCGCTGCCCGCAGGTCGGCGAGTATCTCGGCCTGTCCGGCCAGGACGCCCGACAGAATGGTCCGCGCCACCCGAAGCAGCTCGGCCACGTGCGGGCTGGTCAGCGAGTAGTACACGGTCGAGCCCTCCTTGCGGGTCACGACCAGGTTCGCCCGGCGCAACACGGCCAACTGCTGGGACAGGTGCGCCGGTTCGATGCCCACCTCGGGCAGCATCTCCGCGACCGCACGCTCATGCTCGCTGAGCAGTTCCAGGACCCGGATACGCGCGGGATGGCCGAGCGTCTTGAAGAACTCGGCCTTCAGTTGGTAGAGCGGCGTGGTCACCATGCCGCCCCCTCCCCGGCAGGGCACCACGCCCGTACCCGTCCCACCCGCCCGGCTCGTGCGCATCGCGTCCACTCACCCGTCCCAGACATGCGAATCACCCTCACGCGCGACACCGCCCGGACCGGGGCCGCACTGCGAACCGGGCGGCCCGGAGATCCCGCGACGCCAACGAGACGACGACCAGTGCTGACCTCAGGAATTGCTAACATTAGCAATTCCACACTTCTTGCGAGGAGGCTTAGTGAGAATCACCCCGCTGCGTGGTGCCGGCGTCGCCTGGCTCAAGTGCCCCAACTGCCGTCTCAAGTGCCGCCCCAGCGCCGTGGGTCCGGACGGACACTGTCCGCGCTGTGGCGATGTCCGCATGGTCAAGTTGTCGTTCGGCGGCCGGGCCCTCAGGTCCGCGCCGGAGGCCGACCGCAGCTGAGCCGCTCCCCCACCGCGCGGGCGACCAGGGCGGTTGGCGGTTCCCGGCGGGAGGCGTGTCGTACGGTCGGGCTGCCTGGCCGTGCCCTTGGACAAGGCTCGTCATCGCCGCTCCCGAGGTTGACGCGGGAGAGCTCCGGCTCATTCAGCGCACCGTCGGACGCCCCGGTGACGTCTGCGCGCGATGGGCCGCGAGGAGTCGGCGCAAGGCGTCGACACTCTCCTCAGTGCGGCCCGGTGCGCCGGACGTGACCTGGTGGAAGACCAGGCCGTCCAGGGCCGCGAAGACGATCTCCGTCATCTCCTGCGACACGTCGAAACAGGCCAGTGCCTCGCGGACGGCATCGCGGTACGCGTCGTACAGCAGGTCGACGTGGCGCCGCAGCTCCGGCCGCCGACCGGATTCGAGCTTCAACTCGTACTGGAACGCCTGAATGTCGGGGTCGGCCGCGATGAAGTCGGCCAGGGTCGCTGCGAAGTCCTCCAGCCTTCCGCTGGCGGGCACCAGTGAGGACGTCTCGATGCTGCGTGTGACGCACCACCGCAGCGCCTCTTCGAGCAGCGTGTCGCGCGAACCGAAGTGGTGGGCGACCAGCCCGTGCGTGACCCCGGCTTCGGCGGCGACGGCACGGTAGGTCAGCTTTCGCAGGCCGCCACGGGCCACCACCCTGACGGCCGCTTCCAGGAGCGCCCCCCGCCCTTCGCCGTAACCGGGCCGGGCGTCGTGGCCGGCCTCACCGCCCGTCTCTGCCGCGGCAGTCACTCACCCTCCCCTTCGCTTGTCGGCCTGCCCTCGGATCTGAATCTATCCTATTGACAAGTTATCCAGATGGATAGATTCTCGCTGCAGCGCACGCCTCCTCTCTCCACTGGAGTCCCCATGGCCATCCCCGAAGGACTGAGCACCACCCCGTTCGCTCCCCGCTACGCGGACCGAGTCGAGGAGTGGATCGACATCTACGGCAACGCCGTACCACTGGCCATCGGTGATCCGGCCGAGGAGTACGAGGCCATCCGCACCGCCGTCGGGGCCTCGGAGTACTCGATGCTCTACAAGTGGCATGTCGAAGGCGAGGAGGCGGTCGCCACCGTCGACGCCGTCTTCTCGCGCGGCGTCAAGGGGCTGGGCGCCGGACGCATCGCCTACGGCGTCGTGGTCGACGCCGACGGGATGATGCTGGACGACGTGACCGTGGCCGTCCTCGCGCCCGACCACGTCGTCGTCACCGGCGGCAACCCGGCCACCTCGCGGTCGCTGGCCGCTCACGCGCCCGCCGGGACCACGGTCACCGAACGCCGCGACGAGTCCGCCGTCCTCACCCTGCAGGGCCCGCGCAGCCGCGACGTCCTCCAGCGCCTCACCCGCGTCGACGTGTCCAACGCCGCGTTCCCCTACTACACCTTCCTGCGCGACGCCCTCGTCGCCGGCATCCCCGCACAGGTGAGCCGGCTCGGGTTCACCGCCGAGCTCGGCTACGAGATCCAGGTCCCGCGCGAGCGGGCGCTCGCGCTGTGGGACGCGGTCTTCGAGGCGGGCGCGGACCTGGGGATCAGGGCCTTCGGCGCGATCGCCCTGCTGACCTGCCGCACCGAGGCCGGCATGATCATGGGCGAGCTGGAGTACGACCACACGGTCACCCCGTTCGAGTGCCGGATGGGCTGGGCGCTGGACTTCGACAAGGGCCCCTTCCAGGGCCGGGACGCGCTGCTGGCCAAGAAGGACAGCGCGACCGGCCGTGTGGTCAGCGTCGTCGTGGACGCCGCGCCGGAGGCCGCCGAGGGCGCCCGGCTGGAGCTGGACGGCCGTGACATCGGCTACGTGACGATGGCGCTGCCCTCGCCCGTCCTCGATGGCGCCACCCTCGGTCTGGCCCGGGTGCACCGCGACGCCGTGAAGTCCGGTACCGCGCTGACCGCCGTCGCCGCCGACGGCTCCAAGGCCGACGCCACGGTCCGGCCCACCCCCGTGTACGACCCCGAGCGCGCCCGCGTGCGGGCCTGACCCGACGGAGTTCCTGACGTGCAACGCTTCATTCTCACGCTCCGCTGCCCCGACCAGCCGGGCATCGTCCACGCACTCGCCGCGGGCGTCGCGGAGGCCAAGGGCAACATTCTGGAGAGTGCCCAGTTCTCCGATCCCGGCACCGGCGTCTTCACCATCCGTGTGTGCCTGGAGACACCCGAGGCCGACACGGAGGGCCTGCGGGACGCGCTCACCCTGCGCCTGGCCCGTTTCGACCCCCTCCTGACCGTCCGGCCCGAGGAGCAGCGCCGCCGGGTGCTGCTGATGGTGTCGAAGTTCGACCACTGCCTGGTCGACCTGCTCTACCGCTGGGACCTCGGCGAACTGCCCGTCGACATCCCGCTGATCGTCTCCAACCACCCCGACCTGGCGCCGGTCGCGCAGCGGTACGGCATCCCCTTCGTCCACCTCCCCGTCACCCGCGCCACCAAGCCCGAGGCGGAGGCCGAGCTGCTGCGGCTGGTCGCCGAGCACCAGGCCGACTTCGTGGTGCTCGCCCGCTACATGCAGGTCCTCTCCGACGACCTGTGCCGCAAGCTGTCCGGGAGGGTCATCAACATCCACCATTCGTTCCTGCCGGGCTTCAAGGGCGCGAAGCCCTACCACCAGGCCCACGAGCGGGGCGTCAAACTCATCGGCGCCACCGCCCACTTCGTCACCGCCGACCTGGACGAGGGGCCGATCATCGAGCAGGACGTCGTCCGCGTCGGCCACCGCCACACCGCACCGGAGCTGGTCGCGATCGGCCGGGACGTCGAGCGTGTCGTCCTGGCCCGGGCGGTCCGGCTGCACGCGGAGGACCGCGTCGTCCTCACCGGCTCCCGCACCGTCGTCTTCTCCTGACAGCCGCACCGAGAGGCTTGTGTGACATGACCACCGCGATGCTGCTCGACGGGAAGGCCGCGGCAGCCGAAACCAAGCGTGAACTCGCCACGCGGGTGGAGGTGTTGAAGAGCCGGGGCGTCGCCCCGGGGCTGGGCACCATTCTGGTCGGCGACGACCCGGCCAGCCGCTCCTACGTCGGCGGCAAGCACCGCGACTGCGCCCAGGTCGGTATCGCGTCGATCCGGGTGGAGCTGCCCGCCACCGCGACCCAGGCCGAGGTCGAGGCCGCCGTGCTCAGGCTCAACGCCGACCCGGCGTGCACCGGTTTCATCGTCCAGCTGCCGCTGCCGGCCCACATCGACACCCACGCCGTGCTGGAGTCCATCGACCCGGCCAAGGACGCCGACGGGCTGCACCCCGCCAACCTGGGCCGGCTCGTGCTGGGCATACCGGCGCCGCTTCCCTGTACCCCGCGCGGCATCATCGACCTGCTGCGCCGCAACCGCGTGCCCATCACCGGACAGCAGTTCTGCGTCATCGGCTGCGGGCTCACCGTGGGCCGCCCACTCGGTCTGATGCTGACCCGCAGCACCGAGCACGCCACGGTGACCCTGTGCCACGAGGCCACTCAGGACATCGCTGCCCACGCACGAGTCGCCGACGTGGTGGTGGCCGCGGCCGGCGTGGCCCATCTGGTCAGGCCCGACTGGATCAAGCCGGGCGCCACCGTCCTGTCCGTGGGCATCACCCGGACCGTCGAGGGCATCCTCGGGGACGTCCACCCGGACGTCGACCAGGTCGCCGGCTCGTTCGCGCCGCCGGTCGGCGGGGTGGGGCCGATGACCCGTGCCATGCTGCTGACCAACATCGTCGAGGCGGCGGAGCGCGGCTGAACGCCGGTGTACGGCGTGGGGGCCGGCCCGCGAGGCCGTGCCCCCACGCCCTTTGCGCGGCCGTCCGGCTGGAGAGCCGTACGCGTGCCTCCACGCGACGGGAACAGTCGGTTCATGGCTGTGTCAGCGTCTGGTGTGGGCGGCCTGGACCAGTGCGTCGAGCAGGCCCTGCTGGGCCGGGTTCTGGTCCGCGGTGTCCTCGGGATGCCATTGCACCGCCGTGAACCACCCTGGGTGTCCGGGCAGTTCGAGCCCTTCCACCGTGCCGTCGGCGGCCCGCGCGGTGACCTTGAGCCCGGCGCCGACGCGGTGGACTCGCTGGTGGTGGTAGCAGGAAGCCTCCGTCTTCTCGGCGCCGGTGGCCTGTTCGAGCAGGGTGCCTCGCTCGATCGCGACCGGGTGCACGATGTGCCGGTGTTCGCGTTCGGCGCCGCCCATGTCCTGTTCCAGGCTGCCGCCGAGGGCGACGTTCACCACTTGCAGACCGCGGCAGATCGCCAGCAGGGGCAGCCCCAAGTCCAGTGTCCGGCGGGCTACTTCGAGGTCGAACACGTCCTGGAGGTCGTCGACGTCATAGACGCTGTCATGGGTGTCGGTGGCTCCGTAGCGGTGCGGGGCCAGGTCGCCGCCGCCCGGGAGCAGTACGCCGTCGAAGCGGACGAGACGCTCGGCCACGTCGGCTGCGGCCGGATCGGCGGGGTGGATGCTCACCGGCTCTCCCCCGGCCCGCCACACGGCCTCGACCAGCGCGCGGGCGTTCACCTCGGCGGCGTAGCGGAGCGCGGACGTGGTGGCGGCGAACCGGGCCGGAATCGCGATCAGGGGTCGCGTGTGCGTGCGGGTCACAGCTGTATCCAGGTGGTCTTCAGTTCGGTGTACTTCTCGATGGCGTGGGTGGACTTGTCGCGGCCGTTGCCCGACTGCTTCATGCCGCCGAAGGGCACGGTCAGGTCGCCCTCCTCGTAGCAGTTGACCCAGACCGTGCCGGCCTTGAGTGCGCGCGAGACCTTGTGGGCGGTGGACAGGTCGGAGGTCCACAGGCCGGCGGCGAGGCCGTATTCGGTGGCGTTGGCGAGCCGTACCGCCTCGTCGAGGTCGTCGAAGGCCAGGACGGACAGGACGGGGCCGAAGATCTCCTCGCGGGCCAGCCGCATGCCGGGGTCGACCCGGTCGAACACGGTGGGCCGCAGGTAGCTGCCGCCGGTCTCGGCCAGGGCCCGGCCCCCGCCCGCGCGCAGCCGGGCGCCCTCGTCCAGGCCGGAGGCGACATGCTCCAGGACCCTGCCGAGGTGGCCCTCGCCGACCAGCGCGCCCATCTCGGTGGCCGGGTCGAGCGGGTCGCCGACCCGCAGCTCGCGCGCCCGTGCGACGACGGCTTCCGTGACCTGTTCGGCGATGGACGAGTGGACCAGCAGCCGGGAGGGCGCGGTGCACATCTCGCCCTGGTTGAAGAAGATGCCCCAGGCCGCGGTCGCCGCCGCTTTCTGAAGGTCCGGGGCGTCGGGCAGCACGATGTTGGGTGACTTGCCGCCGAGTTCGAGCCAGACGCGCTTGAGGTTGGAGTCGGCGGCGTAGCGCAGGAAGTGGCGGCCGACGGCGGTGGAGCCGGTGAAGGCCAGGACATCGACGCCCGGGTGGAGGCCGAGCGCCCGGCCGGCCACCGGCCCGTCGCCGGTCACGACGTTGAGGACGCCCGGCGGCAGTCCGGCGTCGGTGGCGACGCGGCCGAGCAGGAGGGCGGACAGCGGGGAGGACTCCGACGGCTTCAGAACGACCGTGCAGCCGGCGGCGAGCGCGGGAGCGATTTTCCAACTCGCCAACGTGAGCGGGAAGTTCCACGGCACGACGGCGCCGACGACACCGGTCGGCTCCCGGGTGATCAAGGCGAGGGCGTCCGGCGCGGTGTGGGGGGACTCGTCGGTGAGTTTGTCGGCGAGCTGCCCGTACCAGCGGAAGGTGTTGATCGCGGCGCGCAGCTCGATGGCGTACGCGTCCGTGATCGGTTTGCCCATCTCCAGGCTCACGGTCAGCGCCAGTTCCTCGCGCCGTTCCTCCAGCAGTTCGGCGATCCGCAGCAGGACCCGGCCGCGCTCGGCGGGCGCCAGGTGCGGCCATGGCCCTGTGTCGAAGGCGCGGCGCGCCGCCGCGACGGCGAGATCGACCTCCGCCTCCCGTGCGTCGGCGACCTGGACCAGGGGCTGTCCGTCGCGCGGGGAGATCACGGCGAACGATCCACCGTCACCGGCTTCGCCGCGGCCGTCGATGTGGTGCTGCGTGGGCAGATCGAGTCCCTTGGCGCGGCGCAGCAGTTCCTCATGGGTGGCGTTCAGCACGCGCTCTCCCTCTCCGTTTCATTCGGTGACAAGCGACTCACGTTGTTCGGCAAAGGCCCGATACGGCCGGGGCACAGGCTCCGGCCGTATCGGTGGGGGCTCACGGTGTTCAGTCGGCGGTCGCCCCCCTGGACCGCGTCAGCCGGGCGGCGACGACGCCGAGGATCAGCACCACGGGAACGGTGAGCTGGAGCCATATGGCCGTGGTCCGATCACCGCCGATGAGCGTCGTGAAGTTGGCGATGATGAGCCAGATGGCACCCGCGATGCCGAGCGCGCCCAGCACGGGGGCGATCAGGGTGTTCCAGAGGCGAGTGTCGGCGCCGGAGCGGCGGAAGAACACGACGACCGAGACCGAGGTCAGGAAGTACAGCAGCATGATGCCGAGGACGGCGACCCCGCTGAACCAGGAGAAGAGGGTCAGTACCGGGTCCTTGCCCAGGACCGCGAACGGCACCACCAGCAGCACGGCGATGACGGTCTGCACGGTGCCCGCCACCCAGGGCGAGTGCCGTCTGTTGGTGGCGGTCAGTCCGCGCGGCAGGAGCCCTTCGCGACCGAGGGAGAACAGGTAGCGGTTGGCGGAGTTGTGGAAGGCGAGGAGGCCGGCGAAGAGGGAGGTGGCCAGCAGGATCGGCAGCACGTCGTCGACCCAGCCGCCGAACTGGGCGGCGATCGGCGCGAAGACGAAGGCCGTGGCGTCGCCGCTCTCCAGGGCCTTGCCCGCCTGGGCCGCGGCCTGGGACGCGCCGTGCGCGGAGATCAGCATCCATGAGGTGAAGGCGAAGAAACCGGTGACCACCGCGACGGAGAGGTAGGTGGCCCGGGGGACGGTCTTGCGGGGTTCGCGGGCTTCCTCACCGTAGATGGCGGTGGCCTCGAAGCCGAACATCGACGCCACGGCGAACATCAGCGCCACGCCGGGAGCGCCCTGGAGTGCGGCGGACGGCGAGAAGCTGTCCGTGAGGCCGAGCCCCTCGGGGCCACCGCCCTTGAAGAGGGTCACGACGGCGAAGACGATGAGGATGCTGAACTCGGCCAGTACGAAGACGGCGAGGACCTTGGCGCCCATCTCGACGCCCGAGGCGCCCAGGACCTGCACGATCGCCATGGTGACCAGCGCCCAGACCCACCACGCCACATGGGCCCCGGTGTGGTACTCGACCAGACCGCTCACGATGGCTCCGTACAGCCCGTACATGCACGCCTGGACGGCGCAGTAGGCGAAGAGCGCGACGGCGGCGCTGCCGGAGCCGGTCGAGCGGCCGAGTCCTTTGCCGATGTACGTGTAGAAGGCGCCGGCGTCCACCACGTGGCGGCCCATGGCGACGAAGCCCACGGAGAACAGCAGGATGACGACGCCGGCCGCGAGGTAGGCGGCGGGAGCACCCGCGCCGTTGCCGATGGCGACGGCGATGGGCACGGCCCCCGCGATGCCCGTCAGCGGCGCCTGAGCCGAGAGAACGAAGAAGAGGATGCCCAGGACACCGAGAGAATCGGACTTGAGCCTGCCTGCCATGGATGCATCATGAGCGGTCTGCGGGGGAACCGCGGTCTGACTGTCCACTCGAATCACCTGCCGGGGACGGGGAGGGGCGAGAGTTTGTTTTGAGCCAAACGAGTTGCCTCATAGTGGGCTGGAACTATCCGTTTGGCAAGGGGTGTCGGGGAGATCCTTTTGCGGCCGCGGAGGTATGAGCCGCGTCCCGTCTACTCGTGCACCGTGATGGCCTGGAGCGGACAGACCTCGGCGGCCTCGTACAGCTCTTCGGCGCTCTCCTCGTCCACGTCGGCCTCGTAGACGTCGGTCGCCCGCGACCGCAGGGTCAGGCGTCCCTCGTCGTCCAGCGCGAACAGGTCGGGGGCCGCGTACACGCACTGGCCGTGGTCCTGGCACTTCTTGAGGTCGACTTCGACCTTCATGACGGCTCCTGTCTCTCGAAGGGGGCGGGGGGTCACAGGAAACGGACGGGGAGGTGGGTGATGGTGCGCAGGAACTCGGTGTGGGCGTAGGCGGGCTCGCCCGCCAACTCGACGCCGGAGAACCGGTTGACGATCGAACTGAAGACGATGTCGGCTTCGGCGCGGGCCAGGACCTGGCCGGCGCAGCCGTGCATGCCGGAGCCGAAGGCCAGGTGCTGGCTTGCGGCGACCGGGCGGGTGTGGTCGAAGGTGTCGGGGTCGGCGAACACCTCGGGGTCGCGGTTGGCGGAGGCGATGAGCAGGGCCAGCGCCTCCCCGGCCGGAACGGTGACGTCGCCGATGACCGTGTCCTGCGTGGTCAGGCGCACCACCATCGACTCGGGTGTGTCGATCCGCAGGATCTCGTTGATGATGCCCGGCCGGGACTCCGGCTCGTCCCGGTAGGCGGCGAACAGCTCGGGCCGCCGCGCCATCAGCCAGATGCCGTGGTTGATCAGGTGCTTGACGTCGAGATGGCCCACGGCGAAGAACAGGAAGATGGTGTGGACGACTTCTTCCTCGGTCATCCTGCCCTCCTCCCGCGCGGCGATGAAGGCGTCGATCAGACCCTCGCCGGGGTGGGCGCGCTTGTCGGCCACGAGCCGGCGGATGTGCTCGGCGAACCAGGCGAACGCCTCCGTGGTGGCGCGGGCCTCCTCGTCGTTGCCGCCGGGGCCGAGGCTCAGCCCGATCTCGTAGGTCTTGCGCTGGATGGCGTCCATCTCGGTCGGCTCGATGCCGAAGATGTGGCAGGTGGTGTCGAAGGTGCACTTCAGGGAGAGGCCGTCGGCCGCGTCCAGGGTGCCGTCGCCCTTCTCGACCTCGTCGAGCACGGCCTCCACCGAGGCCCGCATCACCTTGGACCACTCCTCGACGGCCTTGGGCGTGAACCAGCGGTTGGTGATCCGCCGCAGCCGCGTGTGGTCGGGGGCGTCCTTGCCGAGCATGGTGTGGTGGATCGGGGCGGCCGGCCCGAAGTCGAGCTGCTGCACGCTGAGGGTGGGGTTGCGGATCAGCCGGGCGACGTCCTCGTAGCGGGAGACGACGTACAGGCCGACCGGATGCCGGTAGACGGGGTGCTCCTGCCGCAGCCGCGCGTAGTACGGGTAGGGGTCCGCACGGAAGCCGGGGTCGCGGAAGGGCAGCAGATCCTCGGCGGCGGACGCGGGTCCGGCGGTGGTGACGGTCATGTCGTGGCACTCCTCGTATCGGGCGCGAGGCGGAGGGGGAGCTGGGGAGTGGGAGAGGGGGGCGACCGATGGGCCCTGTACGGGGGCGGCCAATGGCCCTGTACCGCGAGAATTATCCACTCGGATAATTTCGTCAATACTTCGCGGCCCGGTAATCAACTCTTTACACCGCCGGAAACAGCCGAGTCCCCGTCGCCGTGCGACGGGGACTCGGCCTGACCTGCGGTTACGGCAGGGACTGCCGCATGGGCGACTACTCTGCGTCTCCCTGCCGCCGGGTCAGCAGCGACCGCAGCTCCTTCAGCGCGGCCTCGGTGACGTCCGGCTCGTCGAGGACCAGCTGGTGCAGTACGAGACCCTCCAGGGCGGCGAAGACAAGCCGGGTCAGGGCGGGGCTGGTGCCTTCGGGCAGGCTGCGGGACAGTTCCCTCTCCGTGGCGCCGAAGTACTCGGCGTACAGCGCGCGGATCTGCGGCAGCAGCTCGGGCCTGCGCCGGGATTCGAGCATGAGCTCGTACTGGAACGTCTGCAGGGCCGGCTCGCGGGTGACCATGTCCGCCAGTCCCGCCGCGAAGTCAGCGATGTCGCCCGTGCCGGGTTCCAGGGAACTCGTACTGGCGCTGGTGCGCACCGCGTGTTCGAGGGCGGCCTCGATCAGCGCGTCCCGCGAACCGAAGTGGTGCACCACGAGCCCGTGCGTGACACCCGCCTCCTCCGCGACGGCGCGATAGGTGAGCTTGCGCAGTCCGCCCCGGGCCACCACGCGCACGGCCGCGTTGAGCAGGGCCTCACGGCCGGTCCCGTAGTCCACGCGCTTGCGGGGCTTGGCGGGTGGCTTCTCGGAGGAATCGCTCATGAACGCGACCCTACCCGTACGTCGGGACCGGCAGACCGCGTACGTCGGGACGGGCAGGCCGCCGCAAGGGTGTCATCGCTTGGGCGGGCGGATGCCGCGGAACTCCCAGTCGCCGCCGAGCGCGGTGGACAGTACCTCCTCCGATTCGGTGGGCTGGGCGCCGACATCGGTACGGACGGGGGTGGGGCCGGTGACGACGTGGTTGGTGAGCCGGCCGAGGCCCTCGACCTCGACCTCGACGACGTCACCGGGCTGGACGGGGCGGGAGTTGGCGGGGGTGCCGGACAGGAGAACGTCGCCCGGGCAGAGGGTGATGGTGCGGGCGATGTCGGCGACGAGGTAGTGCATGTCCCACTTCATCTCGTCGGTCGTACCGTCCTGGACCACCTTGCCGTTGACGTAGGTGCGCAGGCTCTTGCCGTGGAAGTCCCAGTCGGTGACCAGGCCGGGGCCGAGCGGGCAGAGCGTGTCGGAGCCCTTCACCCGGAGCATGGAACCGGCGTCGGTGTCGCGGAAGTCGTGCAGGCCGTAGTCGTTGGCGATGGTGTATCCGGCGATGTACTCGCCCGCTTCGGCCGGGGAGATGTTGCGCGCGGTCTTCCCGATGACGATGGCGACCTCGCCCTCGTAGTTGAGCCACTTGCAGCCCTCGGGGCGGACGATGGCGCCCTTGTGGGAGTTGAGGGCCGAGGTCGGTTTGTGGAAGTAGGTGGGCGTGTCGGGGAGTTCGATCCGGAACTCGTCGACGCGGCTGCGGTGGTTGAGGTGGACCGCGATCACCTTGGAGGGGACGACCGGGGGCAGGTGCTGTGCCTCCTCGGTCTTGACGCGGCGGCCGTCCCCGGCGACGAGTTCGTCCCCGTCGACGGTGACCTGGACGGCGGCGCCGTCCAGCAGGATGCGGCGGTACTCAGGCATGGGTGGTCTCCGGGGACGTCGTGGTCGGGCTGGCGGTCCAGCCGCCCTCGGGGCGGTCGAACCAGAGGTGCACCTGGCCGGTGCCGATGGAGTTCTCGTACTCGCCGTACTGGCGGGCCTTGGCGACGCAGGCGCGCTCGCCGAGGGCGCCGGCCATCATCAGGTAGTGGAAGAACTTGGCCTCCGGCTTGTACTTCCAGAACTCGTCCATGGTGTCGAGGACCTTGTCGTGGCGGCCCTCCTTGAACCAGGCGATGCGTTCGAAGTCCGCCGCGCGGGCCTCGGGCGTGAAGATGTGCGCCGGGTCGCTGGCCTCGTGGTCGCGCAGCTCGCGCAGCGGCCAGAAGGTGTGTGAGAGGGCCCCCGACGCGATCAGCAGGACCCGCCGCCCGGGGGTGGCGGCGATGCCGTCGGCCAGGGCGCGGCCGAGGCGCAGGTGGTCCTCCATGTCGCCGGTCTGGCAGACGCCGATGGTCACCCACCGCTTGTCGGGCAGGCCCTCG
The DNA here is from genome assembly GCF_053592555.1 of Streptomyces sp. NPDC002643. NCBI lineage: Bacteria > Bacillati > Actinomycetota > Actinomycetes > Kitasatosporales > Streptomycetaceae > Streptomyces > Streptomyces sp. NPDC002643. The sequence goes on along the minus strand of NZ_JBSFVY010000035.1, from coordinate 8,679 downwards.
CCGAGAAACTTCCAGAGGTTGATGGTGGCGTAGTAGATCGGCAGGTGGTCGTCGTCGATCGGGGTGATCCACGTGCCGTGCTTGTCTGCGAACTTCGCGATGTTCTCGGCCAGTTCGGGATCACCGGGGAAGTCGTACGGCATCCGGCACATCCCGCGCGGCAGTTCCTCGGAGGTGAACAGGCCGGCGCGGCGGGCTTGCGCGGTGACGACGAACTCGACGGTGGTGGCCCAGTGGGAGTCGAGGACGACGACGGTGTCGTATCCGCCGGCGGCATCGCGCGCGAAGACGTCCTCGCGCAGCTGGTTCAGGCCGGTGACGAGGGTGATCTCCTTGCCCTCGTTGAGCTCCAGCCGGTCCTGCTCGGGGAGCACGATGGTGGGGACGTGGGCGAGCAGGCCCGCCCCGACGATCTCACCCATGGTTCTTCCATCCGTTCGGTGCGGTCACGGTGTTCTTGACGTCGCAGTAGAAGTCGAAGCTCCAGGTGCCGCCCTCGCGGCCGACGCCGGAGAGCCGGGACCCGCCGAAGGGGGCCCGCAGATCGCGGACGAAGAAGCAGTTCACCCACACCGTGCCCGCGACCAGCCGCGCGGTGACGCGCTCGGCGCGCTCCCGGTCGCCGGTGGCCACGGTGGCGGCCAGCCCGAAGCGGGTGCCGTTGGCCAGCCGGACGGCCTCGTCCTCGTCCGTGAAGGTCTGCAGCGTCAGGACCGGGCCGAAGACCTCCTCCTGCACGATCTCCGAGTCCTGGGCGACATCGGTGAGCAGGGTGGGCGCGTAGTACTGGCCGTCCTCGCGGTGGCCGCCGATGACGGCACGGGCCCCGGCGGCGAGCGCCCGCTGCACGAAACCGTCGATCTTCTCCAGCTGGCGGAAGTGAATGTTGGGCCCGATGTCCGTGGCCTCGTCGCGCGGATCGCCCTGCTTCAGCGCGCTCGCCTTCTCGACGAACCGGCGCGTGAACTCCTCCGCGACCGGCTCCTCGACCAGCAGCCGGGTGCCCGCGAGGCACACCTGGCCGGCGTTGTCGTACTGCTCCACCGCCAGGTCGACGGCGAGGTCCAGGTCCGCGTCGGCGAACACCAACAGCGGTGACTTGCCGCCGAGTTCGAGACTGAGCGGCGTCAGGTTCGCGGCGGCCGACGCGGCGATCCGCTTGGCCGTGGGCACCGAGCCGGTGAAGCTGATGCGGCGCACGTCGGGATGCGAGGTGAGCGCGTCGCCGATCTCGGAGCCATAGCCCTGGACGACGTTGAGGACACCTGCCGGGAGCCCGGCCTCGGCGGCGATGTCGGCCAGCAGGGAAGCGGTCAGCGGCGACCACTCGGCGGGCTTGAGCACGACCGTGTTCCCGGCGGCGAGGGCCGGCGCGACCTTCCAGGTGGCCAGCATGAGCGGGGCGTTCCACGGGGTGATCAGGACGCAGGGGCCGGCCGGGTCCCAGCTGACGCGGTTGGTGTGGCCGCGGCCCGCGGCGGAGCCGCTCGTGTATGTCGTGAAGTCCTCGTGCTCCAGCTTCAGCAACCAGTCGGCGAAGAAGCGGAAGTTGTGGGCGACACGGGGCATCACGCCGCGCCGGTGTGAGCGCAGGAGAGCGCCGTTGTCGGTGGTCTCGACGATGGCGAGCTCTTCGATCCGCTTCTCGACACCATCGGCGATGGCGTGCAGGATGCGGGCGCGTTCGGCGCGGGAGGTGGCCGCCCAGGCGGGGAACGCGGCCTTCGCGGCGGCCATGGCGGCGGCCGCCTCCATGGCCGTGCCCCGGGAGATGTCGCCGATCGTGCCGCCGTCGATGGGTGAGACGTCCGGGAACGTCCGCGCCGAGGCGACGCGCTCGCCGCCGATCCAGTGCCGGGTGTCGACGGCTACCCCGGCCACGGTGATGGTGTGTTCGCTCATGCTCTGCTCCTGGCGGTCTCGCGAGGTGGTGGGGGCTACTCGGCGCCGGAGGTGCCGGCTTCCAGCAGTCGGCCGCCGTCCCAGACGACGCCGACCTGGCGGTAGTAGGCGGCGATCGGCTCGCGGATCTCCAGGCGGGCCAGTTCTTCGGTGGGCGCCTCGAACAGCTCCAGCTCGGCGTCGCCGCGCCATGCCTGTCCCGCCTCGAAGGACGCGGCGCCCGACTCGATCAGCTCGTCCAGGGCGAGGCCCTTGCCCTTCTCGATGGAGGGCAGCCAGCGGTGGTGGGCCATCGGGTGGGCGTTGACGAAGCCGTTCGTCTGCGACGGCTCGCGCAGGGTGACCACGGTGTGGGCGAGGCGCCGGTCGGCGGCGGCGAGCGTGGCGCCGAAACGGGCCCCCGCCTCGATGCGCGGCGCGGGGCCGTACGGGTGCGGGCGGGTCTGGTGGATCGAACCGAGCTTCTTCGGATAGCCCTGGTGCAGCCCGCGCGCGATGGCGAAGTCCTTGTCGACCCAGATGTGGACGCAGCGCGAGTAGGTCTGTCCCTTGTACTGGCAGCGGACGACCGCGAACGCCTCCTTGTACTGGGAGAGCACGGGATCGAGCAGTTCCTCGCCGGACGCCGAGCAGGACTGCCAGTCGGCCCAGATCAGCGCCACCGCGCCCGGGTCCTCATCGGCCAGCTCCAGTGGCTCGGGAAGCAGTTCACGCACCCGCGAGGGGTCCGTGCGGTACTCGACGGTGAGCAGGTCCCCGGAGTACCGCCAGGGCGGTGAGGGGATCAGCGACGAGGCTCCGCTCGCCGTCTTGGGGAAGAGGAATCCACGGACGGTGGTCATGATCAGCAAAGTCCTTCAGGCGGTGAGGGCGGGCTGCTTGAGCAGTTCGGAGCGGTATCGGGAGGCGGCGGCCGCCGCGGCCTGACCGCCGAGGGCGACGACACCGGCCAGCCGGCCGCCGGCGTGGTAGCCGACGACGACCTCACCGTCGAGGTCGCCTTCCAGGACCCGCACGTCCTCCTTGCCGAGTACCGGTGCGCCGAAGGACTGCAGGCGGAAGTCGTGCTGGTCGCTCCAGAAGGTGGGCAGCGGCGCGAACGGGGGCAGGTCGTGGCCGGTGCCGGTCAGCTGGGCGAGGAGGGTCTTCGCGGCGTGCTTGGCGGTGTCCGTGGGGATGCTCCAGTGCTCCACACGGCGCGGTACGCCGTCGTAGCGGGCGTTGGGGAAGCGGGCGACGTCGCCGACGGCCACCACGTCGGGCCGTCCGCCGACGCGCAGGTGCTCGTCGGTGAGCACGCCGTCGCCCAGGTCGAGGCCGTTGCCGTCCAGCCACTCGGTGTTGGCGACCGAGCCGACCGACTCGACCACCACGTCGGCGGGCAGGACGGTGCCGTCGCCGAGGGCGACGCCGGTGACGTGGTCGTCGCCGGTGAAGCCGGTCACGCCCGTGCCGAGGGCGAAGCGCACACCGCGTTCTTCGTGCCGCTTCAGCAGGGCCCGGGCGAGGAGTTCGCCGAGGGGGCCGACCATCGGCAGGGGCAGCGGGTCGACGACGGTCACTTGCTGGGCGCCCAGGGCGACGGCGGTGGCGGCGACCTCGCAGCCGATGAAGCCGCCTCCGACGACGACCACCCGGGCTCCGGGCCTGGTGAGGGCCTGCCGCAGGCCCTGCGCGTCGTCGATGGTGCGGACCGTGTGCCGGCCCGCGAGCGGGCCGGGGCAGCGCAGGCGCCGGGGCCGCATTCCGGTGGCGACGACCAGACCGTCGTACGAGAGGGCCTCGCCGTCGTCGAACTCGACGACGTTCTCCACGAGTCGCGCGGCGACGACCTTGGTGCCCAGCCACCACTCGGCGTCGGCCACGCTAGCCCGCGGGCGGAAGGCGAGGGATTCGAAGGGTGCCTTGCCGGCCAGGACCTCTTTGGACAGGGGCGGCCGGTTGTAGGGCATGTGCGGCTCGTCACCGACGAGCGTGATGGCTCCGGTCCAGCCGGCGGCCCGCAGTTGCTCGGCCGCGCGCAGGCCGGCCATGGAGGCGCCGGCCACGACGACGCGTGCACTCCTCGACGTCATGGTCAGTCCTCGATACGGATGGCCTGGAGCGGGCACACGTCGGCGGCTTCCTCGACCTCGTCGCGCAGCGCGTCGTCGGGGTCGGGGACGTAGGCCAGATGGCCGCTGTCGTCCATGGAGAAGACATCGGGGGCGGCGAAGACGCACTGGCCGTGGTCCTGGCACTTGTTCATGTCGACGACGACCTTCATGGCAGGTCCTCCTGAAAGTGAGGGCGTCGGAGCGGGGGCGAGGGGAGGAAGAGGGGCCCGACCGTCGTCGATGGCATCGCGGTCGGCCGGGCCCCGGCCAAGGGCCCGGCGACTGACCGGACCCCTACTCATTTGGCTTCAAACAACATAGGAAGCCGCCCACCCCTGGTCAATACCTATCCATGCGGATAATTTTTTTCCAGCCCCCTCTTGCGGGGTGCCCGCAGCCCCCATACCGTTTGGCCTCAAACAAGCCGGTCCATGCGCCCCTACCCGCACCGGCCCTCCGACCTCTTTCGCCACCCACACCCCAGCGCCCGAGGAGACATCGGTGAGCGCAGCCCCAACCCCCAGCCTCCGTCAGCACATGCAGCGGCTCGCCGCCGAGGGCATCGACGTGGTGCGCGTGACCTATCCCGATCTCATCGGCACCGACCGCGCACGCGACATCCTGCTGGACCATCTGCCCTCGGCCTGCGACCACGGCCTGGCCTTCTGCCGCGCCGTTTACCACACCAGCCCGCAGGGCGACGTGGTCCCCGTCTCCGGCGGTCTCGACGCCGGTCTGCCCGACATCGCGGTGCGACCGGACCTGGACACCCTGCTCCCCCTCCCCTGGGAGCCCGGTGTCGCCTCCTGCCTGGCCGACGTCACCGACCCGGCCACCGGCCTGCCCGCGCCCGAGTCCCCCCGCGATCTGCTGCGTGCCGTCCTCGCCCGGTGTGCCGAGCACGGCCTGCGTCCGGTGGTCGGCCCCGAACTGGAGTACTTCCTCTGCGACGAGGACCCTGCCTCCCCCGGCGGCTGGAAGCGCTATACGGGCGCCACCGGCGTCGTCTACACGGCGGGCCTGCGCGCCGACAGCGACAACCACCTGCTGCGCACGCTGCGCCTGCTGCGGGACATGAACATCGGCGTGACCAGCGGAAACCACGAATTCGAGGGCGGCCAGTTCGAGATCAACCTCACCCACTCCGACGCCCTGTCCGCCGCGGACCGCGCCTTCCGCTTCAAGTCCGCGGTCAAGGAGCTGGCCCGGAAGGAGGGGAAACTCGCCACCTTCATGGCCAAGCCGTTCAACGACGCGGGAGGCTCCGGATTCCACCTCCACCTGTCATGCGACAGCTCCGACGAGGAAGGCGCCGGGAATGCCTTCGACGATCCCGCCGGGCCGTACGGGCTGTCCGCCGCCGCCCGCCACGCCGTCGCCGGTATCCTCGCCCACGCCCCGGCCCTGGCCGCGCTGGCGAACCCGACCGTCAACTCCTCCAAGCGTTTCGGCCCGGACACCCTCGCCCCCTGGCTGATCGACTGGGGCCTGGACAACCGCAGCGCCATGGTCCGCATCCCGCCCGAGCGCGGCTCCGGGGCCCGGCTCGAACTGCGCCTCGGTGACGCCAGCGCCAACCCGTATCTGCTGATCGCGGGCACGATCGCCGCCGCGCTGCTCGGGATTCTGGCCGGCGAGGAGCCCCCCGCCCCGCTGGAGGGGTACGGCTACGACACCGCCAGGGCGGCCGTGCTGCCCATGAGCCTGCCGGCCGCGCTGGACGCCCTGGAAGCGGACACGGAACTGACCGACGTCCTCGGCAAGGACTTCACCGCCTCCTTCCTCACCTACAAGCGCAACGAAATCGAACGCTTCCAACGGCACGTCACCGACTGGGAGTTCACCGAGTACGCCTACCATCTGTGACGACTGGGAGCCACGCGATGACGACCGAGACCCCGACCGCCGCCGTGCACGAACCGATGCCGCTGGCGGACGTCAACCTCGCCGACCTGGACAACTTCACCGACGGCGTCACCCCGTGGCGCATGTTCCACACCCTGCGCCACCAGGACCCGGTGCACTGGCAGCCCGAGGACGCCCCCAACTCCGGTTTCTGGGCGGTGACCCGGCACGCCGACATCGCCCGTGTCGACCGCGACGCCGAGACCTTCACCTCGACGAAGTTCGTCAATCTCGAAGAGGTGGACGAGGACCAGATCAAGAGGCGCGCCTCCATTCTGGAGCTGGACGGTGTCCGCCACCGCGCCCTGCGCAGTCTGCTCCAGCGGCAGTTCGGCGCGAGCGTCATCAACAGCTACACCTATTTCCTGCGCGGCCTGACGGCCACCACGCTGGACGCGGCGCTGGCCAAGGGGACCTTCGACTTCGTCAAGGAGGTCTCCGCCGACTTCCCCATCAACGTCCTGGCCCGGCTCCTCGACGTGCCGCCGGAGGACAACCAGCAGCTCATCGACTGGGGCAACCGGATCATCGGCAACACCGACCCCGACTACGCCGACGTCCTGCTGGACAGCGCGGAGAGCGAGCAGTACCGGCACCTGCCCTTCCGCTCGCCCGCTTCGGTGGAGGTCTTCGAGTACGGCCGTGAGCTGGCCCGGCAGCGGCGCGGCGGCGACGGCACCGACCTGGTGTCGAAGCTGGTGAACACCACTCCGAGGGACGGTGTGCCGCTCTCGCCGCAGGACTTCGACAACTACTTCCTGCTCCTCGTCGTCGCCGGCAACGAGACCACCCGGCACACCATCACCCACTCCATGCTGGCCCTCCTCCAGCACCCCGAGCAGCTCGCCCGTCTCCAGGAGGACCCGTCCCTGATCCCGGTGGCGGTCGAGGAGTTCCTGCGCTGGGCCTCCCCCGTCTACCACTTCCGCCGCACCGCGAGCCGTGACGTCGAACTCGGCGGCAAGCAGATCAAGGAGGGCGACAAGGTCGTCATGTGGTACGCCTCCGGCAACCGCGACGAGGCGGCCTTCGGCAACCCCTACGACTTCGACGTCACCCGCGCCGACAACGACCACGTCACCTTCGGCAAGGGCAGCCCGCACCTTTGCCTGGGCAACCTGCTCGCGCGGACCGAGATCCGCATCATGTTCGAGGAACTGATCCCGCGCCTCGCCGACATCCGGCTCGCCGGGGACGTCCCCCGCGTCCGCTCGAACTTCGTCAACGGCATCAAGAGACTGCCGGTCGAGGTGTCCCTCGCCTGAACAGCACCGGGCGCGGAGCCCGGACGGAGGCATGCCGCCCGGGGACGCAGCCACCTCCTTTGATCATCCTGGGCACGACCACGCCGCGGGGTGTCCCTCTCTCTCTCTCCCCCCCCGGCAAACCGAACGGCCCGTTCTCTCGCGACGACTCACGTAGCGATGCCTACGGCAGCGTGCAGTCCTTCACGATCTTCGCCGAGCCGTCCTTGGCGTTGTGCTCCATCAACACGATGACGCGACGGGCACCGTGGATCAGGTCCATCGCACCGCCCATGCCCTTGACCATCTTCCCCGGGGTGTTCCAGTTGGCCAGATCACCGGCTTGGGAAACCTGCATGGCGCCGAGGACAGCGACATCGATGTGCCCGCCACGGATCATCCCGAACGAGAGGGCCGAGTCGAAGAACGCCCCGCCGGGCAGAACCGTGACGGTCTCCTTACCCGCGTTGATGAGATCGGGGTCGATCTCCGCCTCGTCCGGATAGGGGCCCGTGCCCAGAATGCCGTTCTCGCTGTGAAGGACGACGTTGACTTTGGGAGGGAGGAAATTCGGGATACGGGTGGGCAGCCCGATGCCGAGACTGACATAGGAACCGTCGGTGAGTTCCGCTGCCGCTCGGGCAGCCATCTGGTCTCGATTCCAGGTCATCAGTTGTCACTACCAGAATGAGTGGGGCGCCCAGTTCGCTTCTCGACACGCTTGGTGGTGCCGTCGACCGGCCCGATGACCCGGTTGACGAACACACCAGGCAGGTGAACCTCTTCGGGCCGGATGACCCCGGGCTCCACAAGCTCCTCGACCTCGGCAATCGTCACCCGTCCGGCCATGGCCGCCAGGGCAATCCGCCATCGGCAACCTGAGTGCCCACGCCGGCGGGGGTATAGAACGCGGGAATGCCACAGCCGCCCGCGCGTAGCCGTTCAGCCAGTGTGCCTTGGGGGATGAGCTCGACCTCCAACTCGCCCGCGAGGTACTGGCGGGCGAACTCCTTGCTCTCCCCCACATAGGAACCGGTGACGCGGGCGATACGACCGGTCGCCAGCAGGATGCCGAGCCCCGCATCGTCCACTCCGCAGTTGTTGGACACGACCTGAAGGCCGCGAGCCCCTTGCCGGTAAAGAGCGTCAATAAGTGTCTCAGGTATGCCACACAGGCCGAAGCCTCCCACAGCCAGGGATGCACCGTCGGGTATGTCGGACACCGCCTGGGCGGCCGAATCGATCACCTTGTCCACAGTGTCGTGGTTCCTCAGGGAATCCTGTAAGTCGTGCCCGCGCCAAGAGGGGGGCGCTCCACCTTTCTGCGAGCGGACGTGATCGACGCCCGGCATGGCGTGCCCGTCAGGCAACCCCGGTCGCGTCCGAAGGGGTGGGGATGCGACCGGGGTCCTGATCCGCTCGGGCAACGGCGCTGATCTAAGGCGTCGTCTCATTTGGTGAGTCTGCGGTAGCAGATGAGGCTGCAGGCGATGGCGGTGAAGGCCAGGAAGTGTTCGGCCTTGCGTTCGTAG
>NZ_JBSFVY010000034.1:0-90526 GCF_053592555.1 Streptomyces sp. NPDC002643 | reverse complement strand
CCGGCGGAGCGCTGCAGCAGGCTGGGGGGCGTGTGATGAGCGAAATGAGACTGTGGGACGACAATCCCACGGGTGTGGACCTGCTGGGCTTCGCATCCATCGTCGACACGGTGGTGACCACGCTCGAGATCCCGTACCTGGACCCTGTGACGATCGGGATCGCCGCGCCCTGGGGCGGCGGGAAGTCGACGGTTTTGCGGCTTTTGCACAAGGAGCTGGACGGGCAAGACGGTTACCGGGTGATCCGTCTCGATCCCTGGGAGTTCGACGACCAGTTCGATGTGCGTGGCGGCGTGATCGGTGAAGTCCTGCAGGATCTTCTGACGGCCTACAAGGCACAGGACGGCCTGCCGGACAGGATCAATGGGCTTCTTGAACGGGTGAGCTGGTCACGCGTTGCGGTCAGCCTGTCCAAGGGATCGCTGGTCGCTCAGTCCGCAGACCTGGTCGAGGCCCTCACACCCCGCTCGAAGAGCGATCCCAGGAGTCTGGCGGGTTTCCGGAAGGAGTTCGCCAGTCTGCTCAAGGACCTGACACAGCTCAAGCGCCTGGTCGTGCTCGTCGACGACCTGGACCGCTGTCTGCCCGACGCGGTGATGGCCACGCTGGAGGCCATCAAGCTCTTCCTGTCGGTGGAGAAGGTCGCGTTCGTCCTGGCAGCGGACCAGGACATGGTGCGCGAGTCGATCGCAGCGAGCCTGGACGCCACGGGCCGGAGCGAGCGGTTCGCCCACCGCTACCTGGAGAAGATCGTCCAGGTGCCGCTGTCGCTGCCGCGGATCGGCGCCGACGAGGCAGCCACCTTCATCACGCTGCTGCTCTCGGCCCACGAGTGCTCGCCGGAGCACTACACACGACTGGTCGAGCACGCCCAGCAGCGGCGTGCCGCAGGGCAGTCCCCGGTCCTGTCGGACCTGCAGAATCTTCCGTGGCAGCCCGACGTGGCCTCGCTCGCCCTGGCCGACCGGCTGGCCACCGGCCTGTCGGCCGACCGGTCCGGAAGCCCACGCAGCATCAAACGCTTCCTCAACGCGTTCGCCCTGCGGACCCGGATCGCCGAGAGCCAGGGCATCAGCATCGACCCCTCGGTGATCGTCAAGCTCATGCTGCTGGAAGACAGCCCGGGCAAGGACTTCGAAACCCTCGTCAAACTCCAGGACGCCGCCCGCAGTGAACTCCTCGCGCACTGGCAGGCCTGGGGGAAGGGGGAACGCGACGACAGACCGGACCAGGTCAGTGAGACGAGCAGGCACTGGGCCGCGTCCGAACCCGATCTCACCACGGCCCCGATCGGCCCCTATCTCAGCCTGGCCGCCTCCCTGGTGAGCCTCACCGCGGCCGCCTCCCTCACCCAGGAGCAGGTCACCTGGGTCTCCCACCTCGCCGGCCAGTCGGAGCCGCACCGGCGCACCGCGCAGCAAGAGGTGACGGCCCGCCCGGTCACGGAGCAGCAGGCCGTCGTCGAGGCCCTGCTGGAGCGCGGCCGCCGGGAACAGCAGAGCGAGCCGCTCGTGGAGTCCCTCCTGTACTTCGCGAACGCCACCGAGGATCTGCGCCGCCGCATCGCCGACGGCCTGTGGGACATGCGCAGTAACCTCACTCCCGCCTCCGCCCTGGACATCGCCGACAGCGACAGCGGGGAACTGCGCGACCTGGCGGCACGCCTGGCAGAGGCGACGGACATCGACCCGATGGTGAGGGAAGCGGCCAAGCTGGAACAGGAGGGACCCTGATGGGTACTTCGGGCTCCTACGGAGGCAGTGGCTCCGCCGAGTGGAGCGCGGCCCATGACGCTTTCGACGCCCTGCCCGCCGCCGGAACGGGATCCGCCAACTCCCCGGACACCACAGACCTGCCCGACAGTCAGCAGCAGTTCCTCGACGACGTTGTGCAGGCGTTGGCCAACGCGCTGAACAAGGACGACGCGGACCACGGCAGGGTGCCCGCCGGAGGCTATCCGCTCTCCGCCCTGATCGCCCCGGCCCGTGGCAGCGGCGGCGGGGGAGGAGGGGCCGGGGGAGCGGCAGGCCCGGGCCGTGTCGGCGGCGGATCGCAGCGCCAGGTACTCAAGGGTTCCTCGCGCGGTGCCGCGGCCCTCGCGGGCGCTTACGCCCTGCGCAACGGCGATGCCGCGCAACTACGTGAACTCGGCCTGGACTTCACCGAGCTGAACAGCCTGCCACGGCGCACCCAGATCTCCCGCATCCTGCAGGCTGTCCTCGGCGACGCCGGACACCCCGACGAGGCGGCCCTGCGCAGAGCCACCGTCAAGCACGTCAAAGACGTCCTCCTCGCCGCCGAGCCGCCCACCCCGGAAGACAGCCTGCGCGGCCTCGTCGCCGAATGGATCTACGAACTCGGCCTGGTCGAGCTCCAGTCCCAAAAAGCCAGCGACAACCTCACCCCGGAGGAGGCTGTCCGCAAACAGGGCTGGCTGCGGTCCTGGCTGCAGCGCAAAGTACGCCACATCTTGGTGCCCGACACGCGACGCATGACCGTCAAGGAATTCACCGCCACAGCAGCGAGAGTGACGAGGGAGGCACTGCGCATTCTGCGCGCAGGACGCTCATGACGACCGCCTACGAAGTGCTGCCGCACGACGGACAGCAGCACGAGCCCTCCACCACCGCCCTGCACTGGCCCCGCACCCGCGCCCACAGCCCCACACCGACCGTCACCTGCACACTCGGCTGGGACCTCGACCTCCTGGGCCCCGCACCGGCAGCCGCCGCCGACCTCGTCCGTATCGCCGCCTCCGCCTACCTCGCCGACCGCAGCACCCGCCGTCCCCTCACCACCTTCACGCGCACCATCGACCTCACCGTCCACACCGTCGACCCCGACCCCTGGAACGCTGCGTCCGGCCGGCTCGCCGAAGAACTGCTGTCCTGGCTCACCGGCGACGCCTGGCACCTGCACGCCGTACCCGCCGCCCCCGGCGACCACCGCCCGGCACCCGTGCCCGACGCCGACGACGTGATGCTCCTCAGCGGCGGACTCGACTCCCTGTGCGGCGCCGCGGACCATCTCGGGGACACGGCAGAGCGCATCCACCTCAGCCACTACGACGGCAGCACCGTCATCCGCCACGCCCAGCAGCAGACCAGTGCCTGGCTCAATGACCGTGCGCGGCAGCCGCTGCGCCACCTCAGCGTGAAGCTCTGCCAGACCCATTCCGCCGCGGAATCCTCCTCACGCAGCCGCAGCCTGCTGTTCGCCGCCTTGGCCTCAGCAGTCGCCGCCGGCGCTTCGAGCCCGCAGGTGACCGTCCCCGAGAACGGCTTCACCAGCATCAACCCGCCCCTGACCGCCGCCCGGGGCGGTGCCCTGTCCACCCGCTCGACCCACCCGGGTACGTTCGCCCGAATCAACGAGCTCCTGGCGAGCCTGGACATCCCCGTGACGGTGGCCAACCCCTACGCCTACCTCACCAAGGGACAGCTCCTGGCGCGAGCCTTGGACCGTGCGGGCCAGTCCCTGCTGCAGGCTGGGGCGGGAACTCTCTCGTGCAGCAAACTCGATGGCAACTGGTACTCCGGCGGGGACCCCACCCTCAACTGCGGCCTGTGCCTGGCCTGCCTGGTCCGCAGGGGATCATTCACCGCGGGCCCCCACCACGACGCAACCACCTACCTCGTTGATCACCTCACTGGCAGCGCGCGCCAGCTGCTGCTGGACCACCGTCGCAAGGACGTCCACGACGTACGGCAGGCCATCGCCCGCGGCATCGACGACACCGACATCCTCGCCGTCGGTGAACTTCCCCCCGACACCGACCTCGACGCCGTCGTGGACCTGTGCCAACGAGGCCTGCAGGAGTTGAACGATGTCCCCCTTCCCTGACGAACTGCCACCGCTCGACTGCCACGCCCACATCGCACCCGATGTGACCCCCGCGCAGATCGACGCCCTGCACGGAGCCGTCGTCTTCGCCGTCACCCGCACCCCGGCCGAAGCACACCGCGCCTGCCGACGCCGTGACGCGCGCCTGATGTGGGGATCCGGCGTACACCCCGGCGTACCCGAAGCGCTCGACGCCTTCGACCTGCAGCAGTTCCGTGCCACCCTGCGGCACAGCTGCCTCATCGGGGAAGTCGGCCTCGACCGCCGAGGCAACCTCCAGCGGCAACGCACCGTACTCGCCCAGATCCTTGAGGCCGCTCACGACCAGCCCGTTCTGCTGTCGCTGCACAGCACCGGACGCACTGGCCCCCTCCTCGACCTGCTGACCGACCAGCCGCACCCCGGAATGATCCTGCACTGGTTCCTCGGCAGCCCCACCGAGCGGCGACACGCCATCGACCTGGGCGCCTACTTCTCTGTCAACGCCGCCATGCCCGACGACATCCTGACCTCCCTGCCCCTGACACGTCTGCTGCCGGAGACCGACTTCCCGGCCAGCCGACGTACCACCGGCGCATCACGCCCCGGCCACATCGACCGGCTCGAACAACGGCTCGCCGAACTCCGCGGCATGACACCAGAACAGGTCAGACGACGCTTCTGGCAGAACCTGCGCGAACTGACCACCCGTACACACGTCCTGGACAGGCTTCCCGAACACGTCGCGGACTGGGCTCTGGAAGCCTGACACGCAGCCCTGCGGAAGCCACCGGCGTCACTCACCCCGGCTGACACGCTCCACGACCCGGGGATCACTGCGCACGGGCTCCGGCAGCACACAGTCGTGCAGACCGCGGGCCGCAAGAACCTGCTCGACCGTCAGCCCCGCGCGTCGGACAGGTCCGCTCGCACCAGATCGGCATCCGCCAGGTCCGCACCGTCGAGTCGCGCCCGACACAGAACGGCGCCCTTGAGCGTCGTCCCCTTGAGAAGAGCCCCCCGCAGGTCAGCTCCCGGCAGGCGGGCCTTCGCGAGATGACGCCCCGCGAGATCGACCGGCGGCCAGGAACCTCCTCGACGCCGTGAACCAGGTGCGGTGAGCGCCCGCAGCGCCTCCTGAACCATCTCGTCGGGTTCCCCCGGAAGCTGTACGGACGCCAGACCGCCCGCCGCACCGGCAGGCTGCGTATGGCGGCGCACGAACGCATTCAGCACCCGCGCGGCATGTCTTCCCTGGTCAGGGGCATCCTGGACGATCTGTTCCAGCGCCAGAACACCCCCGATGCACACATACGGCTCATCCGAACTCAGCCGCTCCAGCGCCTTCGTGAAACGGTCCGTCACCTGCCCGCGACGGCTCAGCCGGTAGGACCGGGCGGTATAGATCAGGGCGATGCCGGCACCGACGCCCGCAACGGCCTGCACCACGGCCAGCCGGAACTGCCCCACCGCCGCAGACCGGGCCGCGGCGTCCATCAACGGCCAGTCCTGCCCGGCCAGCCAGCGTGCCAGGCGCCAGCTCAGCGGAGTGAACATCAGGGCCAGCACCCCCGCCAGCCCGGCCACGCCCAGCACAGCCATCACGGCCGACCACACCTTCTTCAACCCCATGCCCCGGTTTCTATCGCGCCCACCCCCTCGGGGGCGACTGTAAGAGGCGTACGGGATACAGGAGGCGGCCACCACCTTGCCCGTGCCGCTACTCCATGGTGCCCTTGGCGTAGTTCCTCCAGAAGGCGTACAGCAGCACGTCGAGGCGGTCGGCGTGCAGGAGGCGCAGGCCCAGGCAGCGGGCGAGTTCGAGCCGGTGACGCGCCCGTGATGTCGAGGTCGACGGAGAGCCGGGCCCGCTCGTGCCTCCTACCGGAAGATCTGCCGTCGTACGGCGGGTTCGTGACTTTCCCGCCGCCGGGCGCGAAAGCCCGCAAGGATGAGCCGTGGCACCAGGGAGCGAGCCTGTTGAGCGGGGAGCCCATGGACAAGACGAGCGTCACCGACCATCTGCACGACGCTGCGGCAGAGCGGTCTTTCCGGTTCATCCCGCCGTCCCGGGCACACCCCACCTGGGAACTGCCTGCTCCGTTTCCCGAATTACTGGACCAGCTGACCTACGCGACGGTGGATGACTGCCAGCAGTGCCGGCCCGCCCTGCTGGACCGTGTCGCGGACGATGCGCGAGCGACGCTGGAGCTGGTGGCCTGGGCCTGCTTCATCACGTCCGAGATCTACTGCGGCATCCCGTCAGAACTCGTCGCCGGCAACGAGGCGTCCGACGCCCCGTTTCGCGCCTCGCCCACCTTCCGCACGCTGGCACGGCAATACGGCGCACACGGGTGGATCCAGGACACCGCCTGCATTCACCGCACAGCAGCACAGCGCCGCGAAGCGGCGGACACCGCTGTCACCCTCGTCGCCGGCCTGTCCCGGTGGTCGGCGGACTTCCTCTACCAGTGACCCCTCGCCGCCCCGCCTCCTGAGCGGGCAAGAGGACAAGAGGAGACGTGATGAGTCACCACCCCCCCGCTGCCGCCCCGCTTCCCGGGCAGCGGCGAGAAGCAACGGCGGGCGGCGGGCGGGCACTTCGCTGATGGCGATCTTCGTCCTGCAGCCCCACACCCTGCAGCTCCGCGACGCTCATGACTAGGCCGAGATACCGGTACCCGATGCCGTCGAGACCTGATGCGACGCGTGGGCGGACTGCAGGTCACCACGATGTCACTCTTCACTCCTGTGCCCCGGCGCACCCGAGCTGCGGCTGCCCGATGGGGCACTCATGATCTGGTTCCCGGACACGAGCCGCCTCTGCGACGGCTCACTGTCGTCGGAGCCCACATGGCAGCGCGATGTCACCGCCACCGGCGACGTCGTGATCATCACGGGGCCGATGGCCGACGCGGACTGCATCGGCCCCGTGGCAGTGCGGCGCAGTACCGCCCGTGGGATGACCTGAAAAGCGGAGGCGGTGCGGGCAGACAGCGCGAAGCGCAAAGGGGCGGAATGGAAGGCGGTCGGCGTTGTCAGTGGTGCCTGAGACAGTGATGGGGTGGACAGCCAGACAGAGCGAATCTTCGAGGATGCGGTCAGGACCGGCCGCAGGAACGCCGTCACCGTGGAGATGGCCCGCCGCCACTGTCTGAACATGACGTTCACCGAGTGCGGTGGCCAGGGAATGGCCGAGGCGGCCACCGGCCTGCCGATCAACACGCGGCAGGTGGGCTGCCTCGTGGCGCACGGCGGTGCCAGCGGGAACCTGGACTGGATCGCCGGCGAGTTCTACGAACAGCACTGCGTGGGGTGCGTTCACCGCCGCCCCACGGGCGATGTGCCGAACCTCGCCACGGTCATGGACGAACGCAAAGAAGCCGCGGCCAGGGCCGAGGAAGCCGAGCGAGCCGAAACAGCACGACGGCACCACGCGTGGGAGCAGCGCGCCGAGCACCGCAGGGGTGCGCAGGCGTCATCGGACACGGCGATGGCCGGTGCGCTGGACGATATCGGCGTCCTGGACCAGGAGCCTGGTACGGAACGGGACGAGGCGGCCTGCGACGGTGCGCTGCGGCGGCTGACCGCGCTGGCGGAGCGGGCGCCGGAGACCTTCACCACCGAGGTGATCGAGCTGGCCCTGGGGCTGGTGGCCGACGTGCGCGTCTCACCGTTGTTGACGCCGCTGCGGCACGTGGCCCGCGCCCGCGGCGAGTTCGTGGCGGATGTCCTGCGGGCGGCCCTGAACACCTTGCGGCGCGGCCCGGTCGAGGAGGCCGGCCGCTGCGTGGCCGACCTGCTGACTCCTGACGATGCCGGCCGGCTCGATGAGGCGGCGGTGCGGTCCTTGGTGTATCTCGCTGAGCCGCGAAGTCGGCGTCTTGGGCTCTATGAAGGCGGAACCGGGGACGCCAGTGGTCTTCGGGTGGCAGCGGGAGCGTCCCCCCGCGCCGTGGCCGCAGCACTGACCGGCATGCTGCCCGCCCCCCGGCCGTCCGCGTCGCTGGTGGTGCCTGCCGGAGTGCGGCCCGCACCCCGGACACGACGAGAGGCCGAGACCGACCGGCGCGCTGCCGCGGCCGCCGTACGGGCCCTGGCGTTCACGCACCCGGACGTGGCGGGCGCACTCGTGCCGGCGATGCTGCTGAATCTGGGCGTCGACGGTGACCACCACAACGACCCCGCGCCCGTGGGCACCCTCCAGCAAGCCCTTGCCGCCCTGCTCGTCCTGGAGGTGGGGGATGTGCCCACCCAGCTCGAGCGGACCGGCAGCACGGCCGCAGACACCCTGCGCCAGCGCCTGTTCGGGGTCCTGGAACAGGCAGGCCGCCTCATCGACCCCGAGGACCGGTTCCGTACCTCGAGCGATCCCCAGCCCGGCGAGGACCGGCAGCAGGCCGTCTTCGAGGAACTGCTCTCCACGTGCCTGACCCGCGTCGGGGGAGACTGGGGCGACGAGGTACGCGTCCAGGCCGCGATCCTGGCCGAGCAACTGACCCGAGCCCACCCCGCCTGGGCCGGCCCGCACCTGCCTGCCCTCCTGGGCACGGTCCTGACCGCCATCGACATGCTGGAGTCGGCGGACAGCGTACCCGCATCGCCCCTGGCCACCCCCGAAACGGTCCCGCCGCAGCAGCGATTCTTCGAACGGGAGGCCCACCTGCAGTCCTTCGCGTCCGGCATTGTCAGGCTCCTGGACGCGTTGGAACACCTCGCCGCCCTCGACGCGGTAGCCGTGTGCGCCGCAGTCATCGACACCATCACCGACGAACGCGACAGCCGGCGCAGACAGGTCATCGTGCCGCGCCTGCTGCCCCTGCTGGGGACGCTCGGACGGCGTCACGGCGACCACCCCGGCCTGCTGCGGATGATCCTCCCGCTGCTGCACACCTACCTCGTCGACGCCGATGTTGCCTCCCGGTCGGCCGCGCTGAGCGCCTGGGCCCACAGTGGCAGCACCCACCGGCTGCCTTCCAGCATCTCCGACCTCCTGCCGGCCCTGCTCAACGACCCCTACATCGGTGTCATCAACGGCGTGCTCGACACCGCCCTCCGCCTGGACTGGAGTACCCAGGACACGCATCTTCTGCTGCGCTACGCCCTGCTGGTCTGCGCGCAGGTCGACAGCGACCGGTTCCCGGACACCGTCACGAAGGCCATGGCGGCCGCTTCCCGTCTCTCCCGCGGCGACGAAGCCCTCCGGGCCCCCACCGAACAGCAGATCCTCAAACGCGCAGCCGACCTCGACCGCTACCACCTGCGCGACGCCCTGCGCCGCGACTGGCTGCCGCAGACCACGGCCACCTCGGCCATGGCGAAGCTGCGCCTGCGCCAGGTACGCGACCCGCACATCAACGACCGGTTCAACGCCCACGACAACGAGGAACTGTGCGCGCTGCTGGAGTGCGGCCCGGGCCTGGCAGGCCTGCCGGTGCAGGACCTGCGGGAGGCCGCCCTCGAACTCGGGCCGCACGGAGTGTCCGGTGCGGCCGAATACGCCGAAGTCGCCTGGCGGGCAGCCCGCCCGGCAGATGCCGCCGCCCTCATGAACGCCGTCCTCGAGACGACACCGGACGAGCCCGCCTTCACTGTCCACCGGGCGCTGGCCTCGCTGATCGCCGCCGCGGCCGCGTTCGATGCCGCCGCAGCGGCCGGGGGAGACACGCGGGAGGCCGCCCGCGCGCTGACCCACGCCGCCCACACCCTCGACGCAGACAGCGACGCCCGCGCTCTCACCGAGCAGGCCCGCCTCCGGGTCACGCTCCGCGGCCTTCTCACCGGCCACGCACCGGCGCCGGCCGACGGCACCGGCCAGCACGATTTGGACCGGCGACCCGGCGACGCAGGCGGCGAGCCGGCCGACGCACTGCGGGCCCGCGCAGCCCAGCTCCGCGCCGCCGCGGACACCCTCAGGAACCAGGCCCAGGAAGCGACGGCGACCGCCGCCTACGTGCGGTCCTTCGCCGGACTGTGCGAGGTGGCCTCCTTCCTGGTCCTGCTCGATGCGGCCGAACTCGACGCTGACACCGCCCAGATGACCGCGCTGGCCACCGCAGCCCGCCGACGCGCCACCGCCGCCACCGCCGACCTTCACAAGCGCTTCACGGGCACCGACCCGCTGGCCGGACCACTGCTGGCCGCCCTGGAGCAGGCACAGGCCCTCACCGGTGCCAGCGGCGTGGCCGACCTCCTCACCCACTTCGCCGCCCTGCCCCTGCCCCTGGTGATCGCCCGAGGCCGACGCCGCACACCGCTCCGCTCCGGCACGGCGGACACCGACACTGACGCCCGGGCCGCCGAGAACCACCCAGCCGCCGCCGTCGTCCTGGCCAGCGTCGACGGACGCCTCATCACCGGCCCGCAGATCCTGCGCCCCTCCACGGTCTACGAACTCCGCCTCGACGTCCGCACCGGCCCCTGGCCCCAGTGGGCCCAGAGCCTCGAAGCCGACCTCCTCGGCCACTTCACCCCCGCCGAGGCGGAAACCCCCACCTACCTGTGGCCGCGCCCGCCACGCCCCGAGGACCCGGTGACACTGAGCGCCACCGGCACGCTCATCCTCCGCTTCGCCCTGCCCGCCGGCAGCCCTGCCCCGCCGTTCTCGGTCAACCTGCGCTGGCGCGGCACCAAGGACGGCAAACCCTTCGCCCAGAGCCTCGACGCCGCCGGACACCGCGAGATCCGCTTGCGGCCCTTCGACGCCTCACGCGACTTCCTGACCAGCTTCCCCGTCTTCGACGAACGCCTGCTCGCCCTCTACGAAAGCCTCCACCGCGCCGGCTACGACGAGGACCAGCTCCAGGCCTTCTGCCGCCTGTTTACCGCCATCTGCCGCACCGGACTCACCATGACCTGGAACAAGCAGTACAAACGCGGCAGCCACGTGACCGAACGCAAGTTCCACGACGACCTGTACAAGGAACTGCAGACAGAGCCGGAACTCGGCGGGCGCCTGGAACGGGGCAGCCCGCTCGCTCTGGGCTACCTCGACGTCCGGCACGACGGCATCACCGCCGAGCTGAAGGTCGAGCGCACCACCCCGGTCACCCAGGAGCGCGCCCCCAAGTACATGGGCCAGCCCACCCAGTACGCAGCCGCCGACGGCGCACGCCTGTCGATCCTGTGCATCCTGGACATGAGCCGCAAGACCTCACCCGTCGGCGTGCCGGAGAACTACCTCTTCACCCTCCAGCCCGCCCTCCACGGCCTGACCAACCCACAGGCGCCGTCCCTGGTCGCAGCCATCGTCGTCAACGGCAACCTGCCGACCCCCAGTTCATGGTCACGCCGCAGAACACCCACCCTGCCTGCATCACCGTCGCCGTGAATCGGCTTGACGGCCAGCATGTTGGAAGCGGCCCTGGCTGCACGATCGAGACTGAACCGCCTGAACGGTGGACCGGACGCAACTGCCGCCGCCCGGCAGCGGATCTGCTGGTCCGCTCGCCGGGAACTTGGGATTCCGGGGCCTCCGCCTGGACCGCAGGGGAGTGCGAAGCGGACGCGAAGGACCTGCACGACGACCGTGCGCTGACCGCGATCACGGCCGCTCCCGCCATCCCAAAGTCACCCAGAAGCCCCGCGCGTGGCTGTCGCCGGCAACGGGCTGACTGCGCCGCCAATGGGAGAGCCGAAAAGATCCCTTGGGTGCCTGAGCGTCGATACCCAGAAAACAAGCCACATTCGACGCCTGTGGAGCGGCCGTCCGGCATTCCCGTCACCGTGACAGCGGCCTGCCTGACCCCCCGGGCGGGGGATGCAGAAATGAGCGAAGGCGGCCAGAGCAGCACCAACGCGCGGTGACCGCACACGAATGCGCCCGCCGGGGACACGGCCTGCCGGTGCGGCGATCTCGGCCGGATCGGCTCGGCCCGGCCAGGAAGCTGTCGCATACCGGCCCCGGCAACGGCATGCCGGTCTACCGTGAAACGGGTGAAGGCTGAGGCAGGAGAGTTCGTCCCGGTGGGCTGGATGGGCCGCTACGGCATGCCGATGGACCGGTTCCACGGACGCCCGATGAGCGCGGTCACGTGGGACGACGATAGTTTCGTGCACAGCGATCCCGGCTGCCGCGCCTCGGCTGATGCCGGACCCGGGGAGACCCATCGTGTCCGCTTCGGCGCGTTCTTCGCGGCACGCATGTGTGGTTGTTGTCGTGTCCAGCCTGCGGCTGCAGACGTAGATCTCGCGGACACCGTCTTCGACCTGGTGAATCTCTGCGAGGCTGTCGAGGAAGAGGACGAAGAGGCCGAAAACCGTGAAGATCCGGACTACATACCGAACTTCCTGAGATCGAACTTCAACCCGGATCACTGGCGCTACCTGCAGTTTCACCTGTCGGAGGTTTCCAACAGCCTGCAGGCGCACCCTTGGTTGCTCAGCTGGGCGCAACCCACGCTGTCACGCATCGAGACCTGCACAGAACGCCGATGTGAGGAACAGCGGACCCTCATCGACACCGCGATGCTGGAGAGAGCCGCTGCAGCCCTGCAGCAGCGCGAGCAGTCCACCACACAACTGGCGCGAGCTTGGCAGCGGTGGCGGCGCAGGGAGGACTGGCGCGTCCACACCAGTCCGGACTACGCCCACTACGATCTGAACGCGCGCCAGCGGCCTCGGACTTCAGGCAGCGCCAAACCCGGCGCGGCGACTACCGAGATCAGCGTGCGGCTTCCGCCCAGGGGGACCGACGAGGACGGTTTCACCATGGTGGAAACCTTGTCGTTGTGGGAGATCGCCGCGATCGCCGCCTACAAGACCGACGCTGACTGGGCCGGAAGTGTCGTCACCCTGGCCGCTCCGCCCGTCGTCGCTCAGGAGTTCCTGCGTCCCGCCCGGGGCCTCGACGTCACCCCCCTTCTGCCCGGCACGGGCAGGGTGCCGCCGCCCGAAGCGCCGCGAGGCAGTCGCCAGAATTGAAAACAAAGGTTCGATTGCGAAGGGTGGTTGCTGCGTGCCGACCGGATGCCGGTGACCGGTGGCCCGGCGGGGCGTTGGCAGTGCGGCGGCGGCGTGTCGCCGGGGGCGAGGCTCGGTTCGAGACGTAGACGCGCGGGCCGCCGAGCTTCTCCTTGAGATCGAGGAGACGGTAGCCGGGCAAGACCGTACGGATCTGTTCGTGCAACCGCTCCAGCAGCTGCCGCCAGCCCGGCCCCACCGCGTGTATCCGCGCGGGGATCTGGACCGGGTGTGCGGCAGCGGAGTCTTCGGGCATCCCCCCATCCTCGCGTACAGCGCGTCCATGCAGGCCATGCCCGTGTGCGTGGCGCCTCGTCGCCCGACCGGGACGGGGGCGGCCGGGTGGCTGAGCCCCGACGTACGCAGTGCCGAGATACCGTGCCGTTCGAGGAGGTTGACAGGAACGTCGCCGGGGGCGATCCGTGGACAGGCGGCGGGCTGGGGTGCGCAGCCTGCCCACGGCCTGGGTCTTATGTGCGGCCGCCCAGAGTCCAGCCTCCCGGGGCGGGAAACAGTTCGGTGGTGATCATCTGGCCCAGCTTCCAGGGCAGGCAGGAGCGTTTGTCGAGCGTCGCCTCCAGCGTCTGTTCGGTGTGCGGAGCGTGCACCGGCAGACGCCGGTGGCGGCCGCGGGCCGGCCGCTCCGCCGTATTCGGGGTCTGGCGGGTGCGCCGCGGCTTGGGCAGGAGCGGATGCCGGCTGGCCCAGATCTCGACCATGTCCAGGCCCTCGGCCGGGATGGCCCACTCCTCGAGGAGCAGCCCGGTCCGCTCCAGCCAGGCGTGGTCCTCGTCCGGGGTCTGGGTGCGGCGCAGGCGCCGCCGTTCCCGCGCGGCCAGCATCTGGGCCAGGTGGACCACCTCCGGGTAGAACACCAGCGGCGCGACGCGCAGCTCGTCGCACCCGGCGCGTCCCAGTGCACGTCTGCGGGCCTGCCACACCGGCGCGTTGAGGGCGGGGACGTTCCACCAGCACGAGACGACGGCGTAGGCGTCCGCGAACATCGCGCGGCCGCCCGCGCCCAGGCGCCGCTCCAACTCCAGCCGCAGCCGATGAGCAGTGACCACTTCCGGCAGTGCGGTCAGGGGGAGGGGGGCCGTCCCGGGTTCGCGGCGGTTGTCCAGCCAGCGGCCGTGCCGGGCGCACACCTGCCAGGTCGCATCGCAGGCCAGGTAGGCCTCCAGGCTGGTGCCCTTGGTACGGGCGCACAGCTCGCACACCCGCACCAGGAAGCAGCCGGGCTTATCCCAGGGCCAGTCCCACACCGGCGGGCCGTCCACCGGCAGCAGCCGGTGGCCGCGCAGGTTCGGCAGCGCCCGCTGCAACTCGGCGACCCGGCGGCCGGCCATGACGGCGAGCCGCTCCAGTGCGGCCGGGTTCAGATACCCGTCGCCGAAGCGCGGGTCGCTCGGGCACCCGCCTTGGCGCAGCGGGGTGCCGAACATGAGCCAGAACTCCTCATCCGGGATGCCGCCGTTGAGGTCCGCCAGGCGGCGCGTGTAGGAGCCGGTCGACTCTCCGCCGATGAACGGCATCACCGACCGCCCCAGCCGTTTTGCCGGGCGCCAGGCCTTCGCCCGGCGCGGTCGGGCCGCGCGGGCACGGGGGGTACGGGACGCCGTCACTGTCACATGCCTTCCTCATCACTTGCCCTCGACGGGGCCGCCGGTCTTTACCGCCGGGGCGCCGCGCCGAGTCCCACGGACCACGGCTGCCCGCAGCGGCCAGCCGTGGTCTGCGAAGAGACCGCCCCGCCTGTCCGCGTACTTCTCTACGGCCTCCGGCCGCCGCACGCGGTGCGTTCGGCCATGGCGTCCCGGGTACAGCGTGTCTTTGGCCGAATCTTTTCGATGTCCCGCCCGGGTCGGCGTTTCCAGCGAGTACATTCCCGCCCGATCTGAAGACCCGGCCCGGCATGACGCGGTGCCTCGGCAGCTCCGTGAGGAGAGGGTATGGAGTTACGCGAGCATCAGATCGAGGCGCTCGCCGCGATCGAGGCCGCCGTGGCCGCCGGTGAACAGCGCATGACGGTGGTGGCCGCCTGCGGCACCGGCAAGACCCTGATCGCCCAGCAGGCCGCGCAGCGCCTGGCCCCCCAGGGCGCCGTGCTGGTGCTGATGCCGACGAAGGCCCTGGTGACGCAGACCATCAGACGCTGGCGCGAAGCCGGCCGGGCGGGGCTCGCGCTCGGGGTCTGCTCCCTGCGCCAGCGGGAGAGCGGACTGTCCCCCGGCGAGGCGGTGATGACCCGTCACCCGCGGGCGATCGCCCGCGCGATGCGCGTCGGCGGCCCGGTCGCCGTGTTCGCCACCTACGGCTCGCTGCACCACATCCAGCGGGCCCACGAGCAGCACGGCCTGCCGCCCTGGGACCTGGTGATCGCCGACGAGGCCCACCGCACCTGCTCCGCCTTCGGAGACGGCTGGGGCACCGTCCACGACGACGCCGCGATCCCCGCCAAGACCCGCCTCTACATGACCGCAACACCCAGGATCTGGGGTGCAGGTGCCCCGGCGCCGGACGAACTGCTGCCGTTCATGGAACGCATCCCGCTGGCCACCATGGACCACCGCGAGATATTCGGCCCGACCGTGTTCGAGCTGGGCATGGCCGAGGCCATCGAGCGCGGCATCCTGGCCGACTACCAGGTCATCATGCCCATCGTCGACGACAGCGACCTGCACGCCATCCTCGCCGCCCGCCGCCCGGCCACCAGCGCCCACCACAACGGGCTGCGCAACGCCGCCGTCCAGGTCGCCCTGCTGCGGGCGATCGCCGAACACCGGCTGCGCCGCGTCCTGGTCTTCCACAACCGCGTCGCCCTCGCACAGGCCTTCGCCGCCTGGCTGCCGACCACCGCCCTGGAGGTCGGCGAGGAACTGCGCATCGAGAACCTGTGGGCACAGGCGATCCACGGCCAACAGTCAGGCGACTGGCGCCGCGACCTGCTGGACGACTTCGCCGACCCCGACCGGGACTGCGCGGTGCTGTCCAACGTGCGCGTGCTGAACGAGGGCGTCGACATGCCCGACGTCGACGCCGTGGTCTTCGCCGACCCGCGCTACAGCACCATCGACGCCATCCAGGCCGTCGGCCGCGGCCTGCGCCAGCCCCCGGGTGCCGGGAAGAAGACCACCCTGATCTTCCCGGTCTACCTCCACCCCGGCACCGACACCGCCGACCTGCTGCACAGCTCCGCGTTCGCGAACCTGATCACCCTCCTGCAGGCGCTGCGCGCCCACGACAAATCGTTCATGGACCGCATCGCGCTGCCCGCCCGCACGCGCACCGCCGCCACCACGGCGCGGCGGGCCGTCTACTACGCCCATCCCGAGCGCGCCGCTCAACTGGCCCGCGCCCTCGGCCTGGAGATCACCCTGCCGGCCATCGGCACCTGGGAACAGGCCCTTGCCTCCGCCACCCGCTACCGCACCAGCTTCGGGCACCTGGACGTCCCCGCCGACTACACCGACCCGGACGGCTTCGCCCTGGGCGAGTGCGTGCACAACCTGCGCCTGCGCCACTTCCTGGACCGCCTGCCGGCCGAACACCAACAGGCCCTGGACGCGCTCGGCCTGCCCTGGACCGCGCCGGCGCAGACCTTCGACTCCATGCTGGAGCACGCCCGCACCTGGGCGGCCGAGCACGGCCACCTCGCCGTCCCCGTCAAGGCCGACATCGGCGGCCACCGGCTGGGCACATGGCTGGCCACCCAGCGCCGCAAAGCCGCCGCCGGCCGGCTGCCCGACGCCCACCAGCAGGCACTCGCCGCTCTCGACCCGCACTGGAACGTGCCCTGGATGGACTGGAAGCGCAAGTACGCCCGCGCCAAGGCCCTTGCCCAGACCCCCGGCTGGCGGTCCACCTCGCCCTCCTCCAAGGACACAAACCGGGAGGACCGCATCACCATGAACTGGATCTACAAACAGCGGCTGAAGTTCTTCCGCCTGGACGAAGCCCAGCAGGACCTGCTGCTCCAGCTGGGGATCCCGCCCCTGCCCGACGGCGTCTACTACGACAGCTACCACGACCCCGAACGCCACCGCTTCTACGAAGGATTGGGACACCTCGGCGCGTTCCTGGCCCGTGAAGGCCACATCGACGTTCCCCGCCGCCACCAGGAGCCGTGGTGGTGGGGCAACGGCGGCGAGCAGTCAAAGACGTTCCCGCTGGGGGAGTGGATCCACCAGTGCCGCAAGCACCCCGAGGTGCTCACCGAAGAGCAGCGCCGCGCCCTGGAAGCGCTGCGCATGGTCTGGGACCCCAGCCTGGGACGCAGCAAGCGCCCCCAACCGCCCCGCTAGCCACAGTCAGCCGCAGCCACGCCCAGGCGACCGCAGCCCGTCGCACGCCCCCACCGCCGCCGCTCCCTGCCGCCCGGAGCGGCGGGGGCGGGCCGCGGCGGTGGGACGGGAACAGGTCACAAGTGCACGACACCGCCGAGCGGGATCGAGTCCAACAGCTTGGGGGTGATGCGCTCCTGCTTGGAGCGGATGGCCTTCTGTGCCGCCTGGCAGATCAGATGCGACAGCATCCGCATGTTGCCGCGGCTGCGGGTGTGCAGGTGCTGCGACAGCTCCAGCAGGTCGCCGCGGGTGTGCCGGTACAGCCGCAGGTTCTTGTCGAACCGGTCGACGATGACGGCGAACGTGCGGGTCTCCTCGTCACTGAAGCCGATCCGGCTGGTGCGCAGCACCGGGTGATCGCCCCACGGCTGCTCGTTCGGTTCCAGGGGCGTCTCGTTGTCCCGGGTGAGCGGGTCGACGATGGAGCGTGCGCCGCGCCCGCAGTAGATGAACGTGGCACCGGTCTCCTCGCTGATCATGTCCAGGTACTGGAACGCCAGTTCCGCCTCCACAGCGGTGCGCAGCCGCTCGATGCCGTCGATGAGGACGAGCAGAGTGCGGGCCTTGCGCATCGTTCGGATGACGGACTCGGTCGGATCCCCGCTCTCGCGTTGCTGGCCCAGAAAACGGGCGAAAGCGCCCGCCCAGTTGCGGTTGCCGCGCGCCGTCGGCGGCACGTTCAGCGTGATCACTGGGATGCGGTTCTCGTCCGGCCCGTACAGCTTGGCAAGCTTCTGTTCCCAGTGCACGCCGATCCACCGCAGCAGGGCGCTCTTGCCCGTGCCACGCGGGCCTTCCACGATGATCCCGACCTTGCCGCCCTCACGCTGCCGGTTGGCGAACACCCGCGTGGCCACCACCTTCAAGGCTTCGGTGATCGCCGGTGTGACCACGATGTTCATGTGCCCGTGGTAGAGCAGCCGCGGGTCGTGTTCGGTGACCTTCGTGCCCTCGGGTGCGCAGTCGGCCAGGTCCGGCGGCTTGGCGAGCCGGGCGGCCAGCGCCCGCCAGGCATAACAGTCCTCGGGCCACAAAGGGGCCGGCGGGGCCAGGAACATCGGCTCCGGTTCGCTCATGCGGGCCAGCAACAGCTCCTCCTCGCCGGCCTTGTCCGCCTCCATCACGAAGTTCCCTTTCCGGTCTTTGTCCAGCTGGCGATCCCAGCACGCCCGGGGTGCCCAGATCGCTTGGCACGAGGCTCACGCCACGCCGTCACCATCGTCGTCACCGTCCTCCTCGTCGGTGCTGTGCGTCTGGCGGACGTCGGCGATGATCCGCCGGTAGCGAGCGGCCAGGTCCTCACCGCCCTCACCAACCGCCCCACCGGCCGGGGCGCTTTCCCAGGCGGCGAGCGAGGCGTCCGGGGCCACCGGCCCGCCGGCCCAGTCAATGTCGATTCCTGCCTGCGCCCGGCCGGTCGCGTACAGACCCGTGTCGTCCAGCGCCAGCGGATCCCCGCCCAACTCCGAGTCCAGCGGGTCCCCGTCCGATTCCGCGTCCAGGGCCAGCAGTTGCGAGCGGTCCAGCGGGGCACGCCCCGCATACGGGTCGAACGCTGCAGCCGGCGCCGGCGGCGGCACGGGCGTGTAGCCGTCGGGCAGTTGTACCCGTGCGGCCCGGTCCGGGCCCTGGGCGGCGCGCTCCAGCAGTTCGGCGAGCGCCTGCGCGATGGCCTCCTCGTCGATGATCCGGCCACCCCGCTCGAGATGCTGGGAGGCGGCGATGTCCCACAAAAACTGCGTGAACGGCTGCCCGACCAGGTGCTGGTGCACCCACGTCGCCTCCACCCACTCGTTGGTGTCATGGTTGCGCAGCCACACCCGGGACAGGTCGTTGGGCGAGTACCTAAGCTCCCACCGGCCTTTTCTCCTGCCCCGCAGCCCGGAGCGGACTCCGCGGCAGGGGTTGAGCCCCTTCTTCGGGTCGCGCTCGAGGTTGTCGTAGGTGCGGTTCTTGAACCGGATGCCCTGCTTGCTCACTCCCACCCAGGCGGTCGGCAGCAGCCGCAGATAGTCGTCGCGGGTCAGCGGGATCGGCAGATAGCCGTCGACGGCCACGCAGGCGGCGTACATCTGGTTCGGCGTCAGCTCGGGCAGGTAGGCGTCGTACGGATCGGCGAGCTCGGGATGCGGAGTGTTCTGCCACTCCAGCGCGATCCACTGCTGGAGCATGTCGTCGAGTTCGGCCAGCGTCCACAGCCGCTCGCCGTCCACGGTCCGCCGCACCCGCACCGGATCGTTGCCGGTGTAGGTGTTCACGTGCTGGCTGAACTTCGATTTCACGGTTCCGAAGGTGCGCTCCACGACCGCCTTGTCCTGGCCCGTGCGTTTGCGCGCCGGCCGCACCGAGATACCCAGGTACTCGCAGGCGTCGAAGAAGGTCCGCCCGGCGAACACCGTGCCGTGGTCGATGACGATCAGATCCGGGATGATCACCGGCCGGGCCGCGGCCTGCGCGAACCGGGCATCGACAGCAACCAGTTCCTCGAACGGCAGGTCGGGAGGCGCTGGCGTGGACTGCCGCGTCGAAACCGGGCCGCATCGGTACCGGCACCAGGGCCTGGGCCAGCAGCTCGCAGGCATCCACCGCCTTCGTCGCCCGGCCCTTGCGCCGCGGCGCTCCCACCAGACCGCCCTGGCCGCCCTTGCGGCGCTTGCCCCGCCGCCCGGACTGCTTGGGCCGCACCACCGCGGCGACGATGCTCCGGGTCGCCACACACACCGCGCAGGTCAGTTCCACGCGGGCCGGCTGACCGTCGTCGCCCAGCACCCAGATGTCCAGATCGGTCGAGTCGATCTGGACGAGTTCGCCCGGCATGGTCGCCGACGTCACCGAGAACGGCGGCACCGACCCCGGGCCCGTTAGACGGTGACCGCCCCGGCCGCCCAGGTCTCGGGCATCGATGCCCAGCCGCTGCAGCAGTTTGTACAGCGTCGGCTCGGCCGGGACCTTGACCGACTCCCCGTGCGCGGCGCGCACCGTCCGCCGCAGCTGCTTGAACAGCTTGCGCGCGTCGCTCGGTGTATCCATGCGCCGCCGCTGCCGGTCCACCAGCATCAGCAGCTGGTCCACCACCCGCGCATCGGTCAGCCCGTACAGCCGCCGCTGTTTGGTGCTGCGCCCGTCCACCAGCGCCACCACGGTGCGCTTCCTGCGGTACGCCAGCCGTTTGGCCTGCACCGTCTGCCAGGACACCGACCAGCCCAGCACGGCATGCAACTCCGCCGCCTTGGCCTGGTAGCGCTCGATGAACGTGGTGGTGGCCGGGTCGTACATGGGCCGCGGCCGCGCCCCCGCAGCCGCGTCGGGCGGCAGCCCGGTGTCGACTTCGATGACCGCCCGCCACCACGCCTGCGCCGCTTCCGCCGCAGCGGCGGGGACGCCCTCCAGGGCAGCGAAGTCGGGCAGCTCGGCCTGGGCGACGGGCTGCCCCGCCTCGTCCAGGACCGCGAAGTCCACGGCGGCGGCCAGCACCGCCAGCGGCACCGACACGGGCGTCTGGTCACCGCCGACGGGGGCCAGATGCACCGTCACCCCGTCCAGGCCCGCCACTACGTACACGCTGCCGCGACAGAGCACCCGGTCGCCGCGCACCAGCACCCCGCGCGGCGCACGCCGCACCACCAGCGACGCCCGCTCCACCACGGACGCGCTCACGGGCGCCATCATGGCTGCTCCGCCGCGAACGGCCGGCGCACCGCGTCCGGTTCCCCCGCCCCCAGCGGCCCCACCAGCGACCCCGGGCCGAGCGGCACACCCCAGTCCACGCCCAGCCGCCGGTGCCACAGCATGTGATAGAGCCGGGGCAGGGCCAGCATCCGCTGCACCCCGCACTGCGCCACGCCCTCCATCAGCGGCCGCGGCCGGGCGAAGGCCTCGCTCAGCGCGGCCTCCACGCCCGCATCGCCGTACCGCCAATGGCGCCGCCGCGAGACCCACCGCAGATTGATCAGCGCCACCGCCCCGGGCAAATGCGGCACCGCGAGCTGCCAGCCCGCCTGCCCGCACGCCTCACGCAGCACCGCCAGCTGCCGCTCGAACCGCTCACTCGGCCCCTTCTGGGGCGGGCACGCCACCGCCAGCGTGCCCCCGGCCGCGGTACGCACGAAGAAGTCCGGCACCAGCTGCCGCTCCCGGCCCCGCTCGCGCCAGATCAGCTGTCCCGACCAGGCGCTGAAACCGGTCACACCCGGGTGGAAGTCGAGCAGCATCGCCGTCGCCAGCCGCTCCAGCGACCGGCAGCCCACATGCCGCCTGGTGGTCGCCGCCCACCACCAGGTGACGATGCTGCGCTGCGAGGGATGCCGCGACGGCTTCCACACCTCGCCCCGCTTGGTCAGCGGAACGCCGGCCATCCGCTCGATCGGCAGGGTCCTCCGCACCCCGTACCTGTCCTGGTGGAGAACCCGCAACTCCCGTGCCATGAAAGCCCCTTGCATCACGCGGCCACACGTCCGTCAGACCTCCTAGCACACCGCCCGCCCCACTGCCCCTGCCGCACGACGCCTTCCGGACAGCATCAAGTCCGTCCGGAAGCCCACCCCCGGCCAGGCGGAGACAACCGGCACGCCGCGGTCGCCAACTCGCCCCTATTGACAAGTGATTCGCGATTCGCGATAAATAAATCATGGAGCATGCGGAGGAGTTGCGGCGCCTGTCGGCAGGAGTCTTCGGCAACCGCTACCGGGCCGAACTCATCGCCGCCCTGGCCGCCGCCGGTGACAAAGGTGTCTGCCTGGGGGACCTGGCCATGGCCCGGCAGGTGCCGGCGAGCGTCTACCTGCCGCCGGTTCACACACTGATCACGCTCGGCCTGGTCCAGCGAGTCCCGCCCGCGCCGGGGGAGCGGCGGCGCTTTTACCGGTGCTGCGGCAGCGCCCAGGCCTGGCAGTCACTGGCCGCCACCGTGG
Organism: Streptomyces sp. NPDC002643; assembly: GCF_053592555.1. Classification (NCBI taxonomy): domain Bacteria; kingdom Bacillati; phylum Actinomycetota; class Actinomycetes; order Kitasatosporales; family Streptomycetaceae; genus Streptomyces; species Streptomyces sp. NPDC002643. The sequence continues at coordinate 68,487 of NZ_JBSFVY010000034.1, read as the reverse complement.
CCCGGCTCCAAGAGCACCAGGCACCGTCCGGCGCGGCCTAGCCCGCACCGGTCAGCAACCACGCAAGCAGAGTCGAAAGGGGCGGCCGGCATGGCGGCGCCGACAGCACGAGCACGGGCCTTCGTCCAGCACGCCTCGGCCCCCCTGGTCGGCCAGGGCGCGCAGCTGGCCGAGACGACCATCGAGGGCAGCCGCAACACCCTCGTCTTCTACCGGCGCGATCACCTCGAATGCGAGCGCCGCCGCGCCCAGGGGGCAGCAGAACTCGGCATCGCAGACCTCACGGTCCTGCTCGACCTCCCCGCCGACCTTCCGGTCCGGCTGGACTCACTTCCCACCCCGCTGCGCGAACAGATCCGCGCACTGCCCTGGGGTGCCGTGACCCTCACCGGCGACCATGTCTGCCGGCGCGCAGTACGCCCGCTGACCGTGGACCTCGTCATCGTCCGCGCCCGCAGCACCCACTGGGAAGGAGGCCTGGCACGCGCCAGCCGCTTCAAGCCGTTCGCCCGCCGTGCCCTGCTCGTCGCCCCGCCCGCCCACGCCCGCGACGAGCTGCTGATACGAGCCGCCTACCTGGGCATCGGCATCCTCGAGCCGACCGCTGAGGGCCTTGCCTGGACGCTGGTGCCCGAGCCGTACCGGCCCCGCCGTCATACCCCCGTCGCCTGGCACTTCACCGAGCAGCTCCACGTCCGCCTGCCCTGACGTCCCGTCAGCCGGTGTGCTGCGCCGCCGTCCGGCGCGCGGGCAGCTCGGCCCACGCGGACAGGTCCGGGGAGGTGGTGAACCCCGGGAGCTGCTGGATCCGGGCATTCCACATCGCCGAGCTGTCCAGCGCCTGTCGGCATTGCTGCCGCCACCACGCCGCACGGTCGGCGGCGTCGACCGCGCGCAGCTGCCGCACCCACACCATCAGCGAGGACGCGTTGTGCCCGGCGGCGGGGATCTGCTGCGCCATGCTGGTGAACCGGTCCAAGGGCTCGCCCTGGCACTCCTCGCACGAGCAGGCCGGGGCCTCGTCGTCGAACCGCTTGGCCAGGGTGAGCCCGAGGAAGAAGTCCATCAGTTCCGGGAACAGGACGGCCGGGCTGCCCGGGCCGCCCCCCGATGCCGCTTGCGTCGACGCCGACGTCGGCGGCACGGTGTGGCGCATGCTGGCGTCGACGCCGAACGCGGTGAAGCCCGCACCCCGCGCCAGGCCCCCGAAGGCACCGAGGCCCGTGCGCAGCACCCCGACGCCGGGCACCAGTTCCAGCAGCCGCGCGAGCCCCGCCGCGCCGCCGCGTGCATCCGGCCGGCCGCCCACCAGGACCGCCTTCGGCCCCGCGACCCGGTGCAGCACCTCGGCGAGGTACTCCACCGGTCCAGGATGCAGCCAGCCGGCGTCGACGGGCACCGCGAACACCACCCGCGGGTCGCCCAGACGCGTCACCCGTGCCGCTGCCGCCTGCAGCGCGCCGGTGGCCCCGGCGTGCAGGTATCCGGTCGGTGTCAGGGCGAGGCCGGCGAATGCGAGGTGGGCCAGCATCAGGTGTTCCAGTGGATCCCCGAACAGCGGCGCAGGCCCGTTGTCCAGGCTCGGGAAGGGCGCTTCCTCGCTGGCCGCAGCGACGCGGTAGCAGGCCTCGTCGACCAGCAGTGCGGCATCGAAGCCGTCCTCCCGCAGCTGGACGGCCTTGGTCAGCGCCCCGTCGCCGGTCAGTACCAGGCCGCTCGAGGACGGATCGACCCGACTTCGGTAGCGCGCCGCGCGCCGATGGCCGACCTGCAAGAGCACCCGGTCCGCCACGGCTGCGGGAACTGTGCCGCTGAGAGGGAGAGGCGCACGTGCTGTCATGTTGCCTCCGCGCAGGTCGACGAGGCGCAAAAGACGCTGAACGCAGGGCCTGCAGCAGCCCGGGGTGCGAGCGTGACACAGCAGGCGCACAGGCCCATCGCTCAACTCCGGGCACAGTAACAGCACTTACCCGAGCGGAGGGGCCGCTCAGGTCAACAGCCGCCGACCGGGCTGCCGGACCTGAGGAGGAAGCAGCCCAAGCCGCTGTATCTGATCACTGCGTCGGCGAAGACGAAGACGTGAGCGGGAAGAATCCGAAGCGCTGGCCGTGGGCCTCGCGGCTGAACATGTAGACCTGCACCCGATCGAGGATGTCCGAGGGCGGGTCGGTGTTCTCCGCGACGACGGCCTGGCCGTGGAAGGACTGGAACTGGCGTGTGATTCAAAGTGAGTCGGAAACGCAGGCCGGCGTGTGTGACCGCTGCGGGTCGGTGATCATCTGGTGCCCAGCCTGCGAAGGAGCCGGCGCCGTCGACTCAGGGTGAGCAGAACTGTACCTGTGGCCTGGTGTATTCGGTCTTCCAAGATCACGCCGATGACAGCAGCATCGAGGTCACCCTGGTACGGCAGTGCTCGAAGGCGTGAGACCGGAGCCGGGCGATGCTGGCACGCGTCTTCGTGCCGGATTGGCCACCTCGGTCGTGCTCGACGACGAGCGCCGTTCCGTCTTGACAGTTTTTGCGTCTGCCACAGCCCCCGATCGCGGATACCTGGTGGCTGTGGAGGCGGGCAACGGCGCGATGCGGCGACTGAGCAGGTGATGCCGCAACCGGGTCTGACCGAACGTGAGTTGGCTCAGGCGCCGGACAGGCGGGCGAGGTGGGTGTCGATCCAGGACAGGCCGCCGAGGTCGAGGTGGCGGCCGCGAGTGACGGCGACGTAGGCGAGACGGGCGTCGGTGTCACTGACGGGTTCGGGGATGGGGCGGCCCTGGGAGTCGTGCTGGTCGGTGTCCTTGGGCGGGGGGAAGTCGTCGCCGATCCGCACGGTGGGCCATTCGCGGCCCTTGGCGGAGTGGGCGGTGGAGACGGTGACGTCGGCGGTCTTCTCGTCGGTGAGCTGACTGATCGCGGTGAGGATGGCGTCGGGGCCGTGTGTGTCGACGAGGTTGACGAAGGGCTGCAGGTCGCATCCGGCGGGATCGTGTTCGGCGTACTCCTGCAACTCGCCCCAGGAACCGAAGAGAACGAGTTCGGAATGGGTGGTGGGGCGTCCTTCCTGGAGGTCGCGGGCGGCGAGCGCCAGCGCGGCCAGAGCCTGTGCGCCGCGGGTCAGGGCGACGCGCCGGCCCTCGGCGAGCAGGCGCATGACCTCGGTCATGGCACCGATGTTCGTGCGGCACAGTACCGCGTCCGGCCGGGCCAGATCGCCGACTTCCGCGGCGATGGCCGTGCTGCCGGTCAGCCGGATGGGGGCCTCGGCGAGCTCCAGCCACCGGTTTGCCTGCTCGGCGATGAGCGGGCCGAAGCGAAAGGACTGTGTGAGGGCCAGTTGCGTGGCGTCGAAGCCGGTCATCACGTCGCGGGCGCCGCGCCAGCCGTAGATGGCCTGGGCGGAGTCACCGACCATGACCAGCTGCGCATGGTCGCGCTGGGCGGAGAAGACCTGTTCCAGGACGGGGTTGGTGTCCTGGGCCTCGTCGAGCAGGAGGAAGTCCGCGTTGATCTTCGGCTCGGTCAGGGCCCACATCTTCAGGTAGTGGTCGTGCTCGAAGCGGACCACTCCCTGGTCGGGGTTGTGCAGGTCGGTCCAGGCGCGGCGGGCGAACGGCAGGACCGCCTCGGCGAGTTGGGCGTGTTCGCCGGGGGTTCCCAGGCGGCGCAGTGCGGGGACGTGATGGCGGCCCACGGCTCGGTCGGCCGAGTAGCAGAAGCGGGTCACGGTGCGCAGCACGGCGTAGGACAGCGATCTGGTACTGATCTCGTGCTCGCCGATGCGGACGGGCCGGGTGATGCCGAGCGCCTGGCCGGTCTTCCAGGCGGGCTGGCGGGGGCTGTTGAGACGGCCGGTGTAGCGGTGGCCGAGGGCCGCGTAGGCGGTGGCGTGGGCCGTCTTGCACTGCACGGTGCGGGGGAAGCGGGTTGCCGCGTCTTGGGCGATGCTCTTGTTGAAGGCGAGATAGCGACCGCGGCACTGGGTGCTGGCGGCGAGCAGGGCGAGCGTGGTGGTCTTGCCCGTGCCGGCGCCGGCCTGCAGAGCGAGGTGGTGGCCGGCACGGAAAACGTCGGCGGCATGGACCTGTTCGTCGGTGGGCGTAGGCAATGAAGACTCCGCAGCGAGCATGGAGACGAAGAGAGCCCAGGCGGCCTACGGCCCAGGGGGCACTCACGGAAGAGAGGGCGTTACGGTGCCGCCGGCGAGTGGCTGCGTCGGCTGAGGGCATGGACTGCGCAGGTCAGCACTTCTTCGAGGGAGTGGTCGGCCAGCAGGACCTGTAGCCGGTCCTCCAGTGCGCGAAGGCGCTGCTGTTCCCGCTCGGCGAGGGCCGCGGTCACGCGTCGGCTGAGGAATTGCGCGGGCCGCTGGCCCCGGCAGGCCGCAGCCTGGCGGATGGCTGCCTCATCGCTCCGGCTGAACGCGATATTGAGCCGTACCTGCCCTTTGCGGTCCGGGTAGTGCGTGCTCAGGACATCGATGGGCAGCCGTGAACCCAGGCGGCGCCGCAGTCTGTGCAGGGCGTGGCCCGGGCTGCGGGCGTCCTGCACGGCCATCAGCCGGGTGCGGTCGGCGTTCATGGCCAGCGATACGGCCCGCCGGGCGCGCTTGAGTTCACCGGGGGAGAGGGGCCGGGTCAGGAGGATCTCGACGGCATGGTGTCGCGTCACGGCCGGACCGCCTTCCGCGTGCGGCCCGAGGCCCCGGGGCGCCTGCGGGGTGGGCAGCCGGGTGTGGATGTGCTCACGGTGCAGGAGAGGGTCGAAGGACTCCCAGTCCGGCACCGTCAGGTCGGGTGCCGTTGGAGTGGCTGCGTGCTCAAGGCAGCGCTGGGCACGCCAGCGCAGCTGCTCGGCGTAGGAAAGGCCGCTGAGGTCGTAGACGGCCATCACATCAGCGGGCAGCGCCAGTTGGCCGGTGGCAGAGGTGGCGGGCATCAGGGTCCAGGTGCCGGCCGGGGTGTGGGGAGCGAGGACCGGGCGGGTACAGCGGACGCGGCGCCGGGTCAGGGCCACGCACTGGATCTCCTCCACTGGGCCGTCGGCCAGGTAGCGGACGTACAGCAACTGCACAACAGGCCGGGCCGGGCGGCACACAGCTCTCTGTGCCGCTGCCCCGTCCGGCGGGGTGGCGGGTGGGGTGAAGGTCCCGGCGTCGATCAGGCGCCGGGTGTTCACCGCGAGCGCTCTGCGTAGCGCCTCCAGCTCGGCTGCCGCGGGGGCGTCCCGTGCGGGGCACAGCAGGGCGTGCGGGATGCGGCACCAGCTGCTGCCGTCCCCGGCTGGATGGGCGATGCCGGAGCTGACGTGCCAGCGGCAGTCGGCCGGTACCCGGGCGGCGGGGAGTTCGCGCGGATGCAGACGGACCATCTGCGGGCCGCTGCGGTGGTACCACTCGATCCGGTTGCCGCACTCACGGCAACGGCTGTGCTGGCCGCAGCGCATCAGCCGGCTGCTACCGCCAGGATTCACCCGCAGGGCACGACGCATGGGGACGGCAACGGGACTGCCGTCCCAGTTCCGCCCGGAAGACGAAGGAAAGGAGCGCATGAGGGCGAACCTGCCAGCCAACACGCCGCCCGCGCGGAACTGGCGCCGCGGCGTCGCCCGGTCGGCCCTCTGCGGGGCGACGGGTGTGCGAAGAGGGGTTCGGGTGTTCGGTGCGGCGTCGCCGTTTCAGGTGATCTGCGACGGCCTTGCGCCGGACGTCAGCCGCCGACGGAGCCGGGCTGATCGTGGCCGTGGCACAGCGTGGCGAAGAGCTGCTCGAACGGGGTTCCCAGGGCATGCGAGAGGGCGTGCCAGGTCTTCAGGGTGCCGATGGTGCGGCCCTGCTCGATCTCGATGACCGTGCGCCTGGCCAGGCCGCTGCGGGCGGCGAGCTCGTCGTACGTCCACCCGCGCACGGCCCGCAGACGCGCGAGCTCCAGCCGCAGCGCGTTGAGGTCCGGATCGGGCGGCAAGATCGTCACCTGTCCATCCGACGGTGCAGACCCCTGCCCTGTCAGTGCAGACCTCTGCCCTATTTGCCCAGGTGGTGGCGGCGACTGAAGTGCAGAGGTCTGCACTACGGTGTCCGCCGCCGCCCGTTCCCCGGCAGACAGCGGTCAGGCATCGAGAGGAGGGCACCCGCCCATGAGGCTGCGCGCGCTATGCCCCGCGACATCACGGGCCTGGACCGTGGAACTGCGTTCACACACAGGCGGGCTCACCTTCGTCTGCCAGCAGTGCCTCGGCGGCGGCCCAGTCGCAGCACCATCCGCTCGCGCGGCCGCCCTCACTCATCTCGCCCGGCACGCCCGCAGCGAAGTACTCGCGCCCCACCTGAGGACCTGTCAGTGCCACGAACGAGGCTGCCGTTGGCACCGCCGCCGCCACCGCGGCTGCTCCGGCCCCGTCCGGCTGCTTCTCGCCTGCGAGCGCGGGGGCCGGGTGTGGCGGCTCGCCGACGCCTGCACCGCCTGCGCCGCGGCAACAGCCAACGCCGCAGTGGTCCCCGACACCGCCCTGCTCATCCCGCGGCTGACACCGGCCACATCCCGCCGACAGCGTCGGCGCAATGAACCGGACGGGCGGACCAGGGTCCGGGAAATGTTCAGCTATCTGGCTGCCGCGCTCCCGGCTGGAGCCTCGCCCGCCACCCGACTGATCGCCCTTCAGTGCGCTTTGCGTATGAACGCCAGCATGCGGGTGAGCCTCCCCCTGGGCCTGCTGCGCAGCCTTCGGCTAGGCGGCAACCCGAGCCCCTGGCAGGAACTGGAACAGGCGCGATGGCTGTGCCACCTCCCCGATCGCGAGACCGGCGAGGTGGCCGCCGTACTGCTGGACGCCGCGCTTCTCGGCCAGGCACCCACCCGCCCCGACCGCTGCCATGCGGCGGACTGGGCGCTGCGCGCCGGTTGTCCGAGCCGGGCCGGGGTGCTCGGTCCGCTCCTGCAAGTGGTGAGTGTCTACCTCACGTCACACAGCCACCCCGAGACCGGCCAGGGACTGAATGAAGCTGACCGGACAGCGCGCGAGTGCGGTATCCAACCCGCAGAACTGCCTCACGTGCTAGAGCAGTTGGCTGCGTTGGGGCTGCTGAACTCGTGGCGCATCACCGCTGATACGGAAGATCTTGGCTGGGTCATGAGGGCTCCGCAGTGAAGGGGAAGCCGAGGGCGGAGCAGAGATGGGCGGAGAAAGGCTTGGTGAGGTACGTGCCGCCCCGCTTTCTGGAGGCGGCTGAGCCGGACCCTCGTGGACCGATTGCTCGTTCGCTCCGCCATGCCGCATCCTGCCCGTCTGTTCGGGCCAGGTCACCTGCCAGATCGGACAACATGTCCGCGTGCCGAGGGCCGGGCGATCCACGACATCGCATCGGTCTACGCCGTGCGGTTGCTGCGACGCTGGCGCCAGCCGGGGTCGAATCGGGGCGCCGGCTGAGGCGGAGGGTCGCTCTGGTCGCGGTCGTTGATCTTCATCATGTTGTCAAGCAGCCACAGCATGCGCAGGAAGCGGATCAGCGCGAACGACATGACTGCCTCGAAGAGATAGCGTGCCGAATGCGCATCGGTCTTGTTGTCCAGCCCCTGAGCGGCGAGGCAGCCCACACAGATCACGGCGGTGGCGACGAGCAGCGCCTTCCAGTTGCGTCGCAGTTCGTTTTGGTAGTGGCGCCGCGCGGCGCGGATTCGTTCCCCGTTGCTGGAGAGGTAGATGGAGATCGCGATCGAGCTCAGCCCTCCGATCGCGGAGACGACGCCGGCGGCGGTCCCGTACAGAGAGACACGCTGTTCGGACTCGATCCAGGACAGCCAGTCGCCTCTCCCTGAAATCTGCACAGTTGCGACGTGCCCTGACACCAGCAGAAGGGCGATCACGTAGTCCCACCACACGGCCTCTGACCATCGGTCGACGAGAGACTCCCGTACGCTCACGCACCGCCCCCTATCACATGTCAGCGCAGGTCAGCCCCCACAGCCGCCCGCAGCTCGCCCTCGTGCTCGGCCGCTACGTCAAGGATCGCATCCACCGCTGACAAGATCCGGATGGAGTTCCCCTCGTCGTCGACCGCTGAGACCCGCCGCTTCGCCGTGATGTGATGCTCCGTCAACTCCACGAGGCGGCTGCGCTCTACACCGTCCGCCTCCGCGAACACCAGCTTGGCCCGAGCACGGTCAGCGGCCCCGGGGGCCACCGGCGCGATGTCCCTCAGATCGTCCAGCAGCGCCTGACGGTCCTCGTCCCGGCCCTTGCCCCGCGGCACACTGATGATCATCGTGACGTTGATGTCGCCGTAGGCCTCGTGCGCCAGCCGCAGGAAGCTCGCCAGCCGCCCGGTGCGGTTACGCAGCGCCGATGCCTTGTGGTTTCCGATCTTGATCTCGATACGAGACGCCCCGTGCGCAGTCCCCAACCGTTCGACCTCGGCCTTCGACAGCACCGGACGGATCGCCAGCCGTGCGTCGGGAAACAGGTGCAGCTCGTTGAGCCAGGTCTCCAGTCCTTTATGCGTGGGGGCCGAAACGGAACCCTGCATGATGCCCACCACATTCCCGAACGGCAGGAAACAGATCGCAGAAGTGTCCACAAAGCCGCGGCTGGCGTTCTGCTCAAGCTCGCGCCACTGGCCGGTGCTCCAATCCATCATGCTCAGCCACTCCGTGGCGTCCTTGACCCGGTGCAACAGCAGATGATCCTGTTCGCGCACAGTGGCCACCGAGCCGACCAAGGTCACCTCCTTGTCGACCATCCGCTCCTGCAGGGTGGCTGTGGCCAGATCACTCAGAGCCCTGTCCCACTCCATGGGAGGCACCCGCACCTGTTCCCCGGAAGCGCCCGCGACGATCTCGAAGAAGGCGATCGTGCGCTCGGGCATGCGTCGGATGGAAGCCACCGCGTCTCCTCGGTCATGCACGCGGGCCGGCCTCAGGAGAGGGAACGGGCGTGCGGGCGGGTGCAGATGGACATGTGACGCTAGCACCTGGCGTCGCCCGAACGGTCTACAGCACGCCACCCCTCCCGGACGTCCCCGAATATCCCGAATGTACATTCCAGAGCCCGGCAACATTTCGACTGATCGCACGGCTGTACGCGCACTTCCTCGACCACGTCACCGGCGCCCGCAGCGGCACGCCGCACACGCGCCCGCACCAGGTCATCATCGTCGACAACGACCTGCCGTCCCTGCCCGCGCAGATGCGCCGCCAGATGCACACCACCGAGCTCACCCGGGACAATCCGCTGGTGCCCTGACCCGCATCACGCGATCACGGCCGGGGATGGTCTCCGCTCTCGGACACGTGGCCGCGGCGGTGGGCCCGGTGCGGAGACTCGATGCACCGCGTCGCCCGCCAGCCGCAGTCCGGCCGTAACCCACCCTCCAGGACTGCGGGACACTACAAGAAAGCTATGCGGATCACTCATAAATAATGTATGAATCGCATGAATCTGATAGGGTGGGGTCATGGGAATGTCCTTGCCGGAACGGGTGCGGCTGGTGGTGGCGGCACTGATGCACGCCTCGGGCGAGTCGCAGGCGAGACTGGCCGAGGCGCTGGGGGTGACGCAGGCGCAGGTGAGCCGCCGTCAGTCCGGGGCCGCGGCCTGGACTCTGGCCGATTGCGAGGCGCTGGCCATGCACTACGGCATGGATGTCCTGGACTTCCTGGCGGGCCCGACCCGGGCATGCGAGGCACTGCCCGACGCGCGCCGCGCCGGACGGCGACGGCCGCCCGTGAAGGGAGAGGCGCGGTGAAGCCGCAGTTCGAGGCGATCGATGCTCTGCTGGCCGCGGCCCGCAAAGAGGCCGAACTGCCCCCGGCCGAGCAGCGCCGCGCCCTGCGTGAAGCGCTGGACCTCTCCCGCGCGCAGGTGGCCCGGGCGCTGGGGGTGAGTCCCTCCACGGTCGGCGGCTGGGAAACGGGCCGCGACCCGGCCGGTGACATCCGTGAGCGCTACGCCTACTTCCTCAATGGCGCTCAGGCCAAGCTCGCCGGCCTGGATGCCGCCCGGCAGGCCGAAACCGCTGTTCACGCCGACCTCCCTCAAGCCGGGCCCGCCACGTCGGGCGGCGACGCTGCGACGGCCGCGGAGCAGCCGGGTACGGCAGATCAGCCGTACCCGGCGCCGGAAGCCGACGACGTCGAGGACCTGGGAGTGCCCCGGCCGTGCGTCCTGTGCGGGCAGCCCGCCCGCCACCAGGTCGCCGGATTCCCGCAGCACCTGGACCCCGCCGCGTGCGCGCCGCAACCGGCTCCGCCAGCTGCGAATGTCCCGGCGAGCCGTCCGTCCCGCCCCGCCGCGCCGGTGAGAACGGTGTCTGTCGCCCGCCGTGTGCAGGCCGTATCCGACCTGCCGGATCCGATCGCGGCGGCCGTGGCCGAGGCGCTCGCAACGCACGAGGGCGATGTGGAGGCGGCGACGGCAGCACTGGTCAAGCGGGCGATCCCGGACGCGATGGCCCTGCTGGACGACTGCCGCAGGGGCGGCCGCTACGCCATCGTCGCCCACCCCTGGATCCCGGACATCCTGCGCAAGCCCTCCGCCCGCGGTGCCGACCAGATCTGGGAGGCCCGCCCCAAGTGGACCCGCCCCGAACTGCCTTCCGGCACGCACGAGGTGACGGCCCTGGACATCAACGGCGCCTATCTCAGCGCGCTCAAGACGCACCTGCCGATCGGCCAGCTGGAACACACAGCCGGCAACCACCATGACCGCCGCCGCGCCGGCGTCCACCTGATCACCCCGCCCGCATGGGAGCACGACGCCTATCTGCCCAACCCGATCGGCCAGCGGGACGAGCCCGGCCCGCTCTGGGTCACCGAACCCACCCTGCGCCTGCTGCTGCGCCTGTCCGGCCCCAGGTACGGTCTGTGTGAACCGCCGCAGATCCACGAGTCGTTCACCTCGGGCGCGACCGAGAGCCTGCTGGAGAAGTTCCGTATCGCGCTGAAGGACGCCCGGGAACGGGCGCTCGCCGAGGGCGACGAGGTGACGCTGGAGTATGTGAAGGCGATGTACTCCAAGTTCGTCTCCACGATGGGGGAGTCGAACTACAACCGGGAGCTGTACCGCCCCGACTGGATGCACCTCATCCGCTCCCAGGCCTTCGCCAACCTCTGGATGAAAGCGCACAAGGCGCACGACGAGGGCCTGACGGTCGTCCGCGCGATGGGCACCGACGAACTCCACGTCATCGGCACCTGGAGGACGGTCTTCCCCGAGGGCCGCGGGGTCTTCGAGGTGAAGGTCAAGGACGTCTACACCGTCGGCGCCGCACCCGCAGACCCGGCCGCCGCCCACGAAGCCGCGGACTGAGAACCGACAGAGAAGAAGGACCTTCAAGTGCCCGAGCGCACAGCGGAGTTCGGCAAGTACGGCGCCAGCGGAATCAAGGGCCACGAGGCCATCGCACGCCGGCTCGACGCCCTCGCCGACTTCATCACCACCCCTGTCACCACCCGGCGGGGCCTAATGGCCCGCCTGCACTATCTGACCCGCACCGCCCACGCCCGCGTCGCCGCCTACGACGCGGGCCTGACCGTCACCGGCCGCACCCTGAAGGCATGGCTGGCCGGCACCCGCAGCCCGACGAAGCAGAACCTCGCCCGGATCGACGACGCCTACCGCACCGTCCGCCGCCGCAATGTCGCCCGCTACCTCTTGGCCCGCCTCAACCGCGCCGGCCGGGGCACCCATGTCGAGATCCACCCGCTCAACCAGTCCGGCGTGCGTCCCTCCCACCAGCGGGTCGTGGAATTCCGCACCCTCAACATCCGCCGCTGGGACGCTCTCGTCGCGGCCTGGTCCACCGGCGACGACCGGGCCCTGGATGACGCCTGGATCGAGCAGATCGTCGACCTCGGATCGCAATGGGGCCAGTACGAGTACGTCACCAACATCGGCTTCGCTGCCTGACCTCCTGTAAGTTCGTATGTCGCGTGTCCCCTCCGGCAGCGAGTGGCATTGCCCCGGTCGACTGGCTTCCCCGTACACCATGAGAGGCGCAGCACGATGGCGAACCGCGACGCCGTCACACTCGACGACCCGGTGGGCGAGTCACTCCGCGGTCACCATGCACATCTCGCCCGCCGACTCGGCCGGCCTGCCACCTCCTGCCCGGGAGTCTGACCACATGGCCGGTGACGTCCCAAGTCCGTGCGAGTCCTGGCCGGACGGCGGACGCGGATTCCGAGAAACCCTCGATCGGATCGGTGACACGTGGTCGGTCCTGGTCATCGGTATCCTCAGCCATGGCCCGCTCCGCTTCGGCGCCCTGCACCAACGGGTACCGGGCGTCTCCCAGCGGATGCTCACCCTCACGCTGCGCCACCTGGAACGTGACGGCATCGTCTCCCGCACCGCCCACGCCGAGGTCCCCCACGTGTCGAATACGCGCTGACCGCGCTCGGGGAGAACCTGCGTGAAACATCCGTGCCCAACGCCCAGTGGGTCACCGGCCACAACGACGAGATCGAAGCTACCCGCCGTCACTACGACGCCCGCTGACGCCCACGCTGGCCGAGGATCCGTGTCAACCAGTTTTCGCGAGCTGCGATCATGTCGTGCGAGATGTCGGCCTTCGGCGCTATCCACTCGAACGAGTGGTATCCGCCTGGCCAGACGTGCAGTTCGGCCTCTCCGCCAGCTGCCCAGAGCGCGCTCGCGAAGGCCACGTCTTCGTCGCGGAACACTTCCGAGCTGCCGCAGTCGATGAACGTCGGGGGCAGTCCGGAAAGGTCCTCCGCGCGAGCCGGTGCCGCATAGGGAGAGACGTCCGCTGTGCCCCTGCGCTCTCCCAGCAGCGCCGTCCAACCGGTTTCGTTGCTCCGGCGATCCCATAGTCCCGTGTCCTCGAACTGCCTGGCGGAGACGGTCTGGTCGCGGTCGTCGAGCATCGGATACATGAGCATCTGTCCGCGTACCGGCGGCCCGTTCCTGTCGCGAGCGAGCAGTGTCACCCCTGCCGCGAGTCCCCCTCCCGCGCTGCCACCGACAATGATCAACTGGCTCGGATCGATGTTCAGTTCGCGTGCGTGGGCAGCCGTCCACTTCAGACCGGCGAAACAGTCCTCGACGGGCGTCGGGTCAGGGTTCTCCGGCGCCAGCCGGTATTCCACGGTGACCGCCACCGCGTTGAAGCGATGCAGCCAGTCGAAGAGCATGGGAGTGCCGAGCCAGCGGTCGCCGCTGATCATTTCCGCCGCCGTGGATGTGGTACAAGCCCGGACCGGTGCCTTTGTGCCCCTCGGGCCGCAGGACCGACATCACTATGGTCGCGCCGTCGAAACTGGTGAGGTGAACGTCCCGGCGCTCCACCCGCGCGGTCGAGAAGTCGTGGTCGGTCAGCGTGGCGAGGGGATCGGCCCGCAGCGCGGGGATCATGTCCATGGTGACGGACGGGCCAGGGAGGCCGATCAGGTCCAGCGCGGCGAGCAGTTCACGGTCGTACGGTGGGCGTTGCATCCACGTGGTCCCTTCCCAGAAGCGTGCGTGGTGGTTGGTCTGCGTCGGCCTGCGGGAGGGCCCCCGAGGGTGGCCCTCCCGCAGACCTCGTCGTCAGGCCGGAGGCTCGGCGTTCAGCCGGACCTGAGCGGTCGGGCAGTCCTCCGCGCTGACGGTCACCACGATCTCTCCGGCGCCCGTGGGGCGGATCACCGCGAGGGCCCGTCCGCCAAAGGTCGTGTGTGCCCCCTTGGCGGAGAACGTCTCCTCCGTTGCCGGTCGAGCCGTGCCTACTCCGAGGACGGTTCCGGGTCCGTTCACATCGACGGTGAAGGGACGGTCGGTTCCAAGACGGGTCACACCGTTGCCGCCTTCCAGGCGGATCGTGATGAACGCCAGGTCGTCAGCGGTCGCGCGAATCGTCGTACGGTCCGAAGCCACGGCGACGCGGACGGGACCTTCGGCCGATCGCAGGACCTCTTGGCCGACCTCCTTCCCGTCTGACCGGGCCGTGGCAATGAGTTCTCCCGGCTCGAAGGGCACTGCGAACGTGGCGCGGCATCGGTGGGCAGGGCCTGCCGGGGACGTCCCGAGACAGCGGCCGTTCAGGCTCAGCTCGACTTCGTCGGCTCCGCTGTAGACGGTGACCTTGAGGGGGTGCCCCGGCGGAAGGTCCCAGGACCACGACGAGACCACGTCCTCCCACGACCACGGTCCGCCCACCGGCCGCAGCTCCGGAGGGTGTGGACGGTGTACCGCGATATAGGGGTTGCGGCGCAGTCCGAAGACAATTTCCCGGAAGTAGGAGGCCGGGCGGCGGAAGCCCGTGATGTCGATGCCGCCGACCGAGGCGAGCATCCATGGAAAGGCGCCGCTGCTTCCCGGGAAGACAGCTTCGCCGCTGTACTCGGTCCGGCCGATTCCCGCTTCACCCAGGTAGTCCCAGCCTGTCCAGGTGAAGTCGCCGATCACGTGATCGTTCTCCAGCACCTTCGGCCAGTTCACGTCGATCCGGGTGCTGAAGGTCTCCGTGCCGACGATGACGCGGTTCGGGAACTCGGTGCGCTCCATGGCGTAGCGGCCGTCACCGTAGTTCAGCCCCGCAACGTCCACCGACCCGAACGTCTCCGCGGTGCGTGTGCTGACCAGATCGGAGGCCGAGACGTGGTCGAGCATGGCAACCATCTCCGCCAGCGCGCCGTTGCCGTCCTGTGCCTGAGCGGGATCCATCGGCGGGAGCTGGTCCATGACGGCGAACAGAGGGTTCACGCTGTTGGTCGTGAACCGGGTGGGATCGAGGTCGTGCAGTTTCTGCGCGAGCAGGGCGGCCGATGCGCGCGCCCAGGCTGCGCGCGGTCTCGGGAATCTCGTTGCCGATCGAGTAGAAGACGACGGAGGGGTGGTTGAAGTCCTTCGCGACCATTTCCTCCAGGTCCCGCTCCCACCACTCGGGGAAGGCGATCGAGTAGTCGAACGGTGTCTTCGACTCCGTCCACACGTCGAAGGCCTCGTCCATCACGAGCATGCCGAGCCGGTCACACGCATCGAGCAGTTCCGGGCTCATCGTGTTGTGTGCGCTCCTGATGGCGTTGAAACCGGCCGACTTGAGCAGTTCGACACGCCGTTCCTCGGCCCTGGCGATCGAGCGCGAGCCGATCACACCGTTGTCGTGGTGGACGCACGCGCCACGGAGCTTGACAGATTCGCCGTTGATGCGCAGTCCGTGGCGGGGGTCCAGCTGGAGCCGGCGGATTCCGAACGTCACCGTATGCTCGTCGGTGGTCCCGCCGTCCTCGACGGTGACCCGGACGTTGTGCAGGTTCGGCTGGTCCGTGCTCCACAGCGCGGCGTTCTCCACATACAGGCGCCTTCGGACCACTCCCGTCTCACCCGCGATCAGGCTTATGGGCACCTGCTCCTGGGCCAGGGTTGTTCCGTCCGGTTCGCAGATCACCACCGAGACCGCGACCGTCCGCGTGTGCAGGGACGCGTTGCGGACCTTTGCCTCCACTTCCACGAGGGAAGCGGAACTGTCGACTTCCGGGGGTCGTCACGCGCACCCCGTCGACCGGCACGTGAACGCGTGGACCACAGTGCAGCCAGACGTTCCGGTGGATGCCCAGGCCGGTGTACCACCGGGAGTCGCGGTGCGCACGGGCCTCGACCCGGATGGTGTTCTCGGTGCCGAACGAGGGCCGCCTTCTGATGAATGCGGACCTGATCATCAACCACGTCCGCGGGCGACCTGTGCTCACAGCGTCCGACCGGCGGCGCAGCGCTCATGTGCTCGCCCGGGCGCAGCCCGAGTCCGTGCACGGTTTCGAGATCAAGGCCGCAGCATCCCGGTGGCGCGGCCAGTGGTCGGGCGGACGGGAGTCGGGAGGGGCGGCCCGCCCGGCGCGGCGCCCTTGGTCGGGCTTCGAGTGGAGGCGGAGCGCGAACGTGTTGGTGACCGTCACGCGGTTGGCCGGTCACTCGCATGGCGCGTCGCCGGCAGGGCTCTTTGTTCTGGCCCTGTTGACCGGGTTCCTTGTTGATGGCCCTGGTGCATGCTGTCTCCTTCATCCGTCTGGGCGGGGGACCGTCCGGACTCATGGGGTGGTGGCCCGCCAGCGGCCGGGATCACCGGATCGGCCGCGGCATCGTGGTGTGTGCTGCCATGGTCTGAACGAAGGTGCCGGGACAGCCGGCGGACGGTCCGGCATGTGCCGCCGTACCAGCAGGATGTCGTTCGATTTCGGCATGTGCTTGCGAGGAGCCCCGGGGCTTCGGCCCCGGGGCTCCTCGCATTCTCCGGCTCGTGGCGATCAGGCCATGATCCGCGCACATGCGCTCACCATGGCCCGCCCGGCATCGCGTGCACGATCTCCGCCTGGTCGCGCTTGGTGTGCGCCTGCCAGTAGTGCTCGGCGATGGTGGCCGCCTCCGTGCCGGGGCCCGAACCGATCATGACGCCGATGGCCACATGGGTGGCGTGGACACCGTGTTCGGCCAGATCGATATTGAGTGCCAGGGCGTAGTTACGCAGTGCCGCCGCGGCGATTCCGATGGAGCCGAATGTCCCGCCCAGCGGCCGGACCGACGACGCCCCAGTGGTCAGCATGAGTGTGCCGCTGCCACGGCTGAGCATGCCGGGCAGTACCTGGCCGACGGCGGCGAGGGCGCCGTAGACGTAGTGCTCGAACTGCGGCTGAAGGTCCTCGCGGGCGGTCTCCAGGACGCTGACGCCGCCGAGGGCGTGGTTGGCCGGGGAGTACTCCAGGACGTCGATCGGTCCGAAACGGCTCTCGGTGGCGGCCAGCGCCTCGCGCAGAGTGTCCGGGCGGGTCACGTCCGCGGTGAAACCGGCCGCCTGAATGCCTTCGTCGGCAAGCCGCGCGACAAGGTCGTCGAGCTTGTCCTGGGAGCGGGCGAGGAGGGCGACCTGGAACCCCTCGGATCCGAAGCGGCGTGCGATGGCCAGACCCATTCCAGGGCCGGCTCCGACGATGGCGATCACTGGCATGAACAGCACTCCTGTCAACAGTGAAGAAAAAAGGAGGGGTCCCTCATGTTCCGGGGTCAACGGTAACATGAGAACCCCCTCACGTTGATAGGCTGCGGATATGGCCACCGATCCGCCCTCCGTCACCGCGGGGCCCCCGCCCGCCCGGCCGTTGCGACGCGACGCCCAGCGCAACCGCGACACCCTCCTCGCGGCGGCTCGTCGCGCCTTCGCGGAGGAGGGGCTGGGGGCGTCCCTGGAACAGGTGGCGAAACAGGCCGGGCTGGCCATCGGCACGCTGTACCGACACTTCCCCACCCGGCTCGATCTGGTCCAGGCGGTCTTCGCCGACAAGCTCGGCGTCTGGTACGGGGCGGCGGAGCGGGCCGTCGTCATGGACGACACCTGGGAGGGCTTCTGCTTCTTCCTGGAGACGATGTGCGAACTCCAGTCGGGCGACCGGGGGTTCAGCGGCCTGGCAGGAACCCGGCTGCCGGAGGTCGCCTGCCTGGCCGGAACCCAGACCCGCATCCATGAGCTCGGTATCCGCATCGTCGAGCGCGCCCAGGAGCAGGGCACGCTGCGCCCGGACGTCACACCCGAGGATGTGGCCTTCGTGATCTGGTCCGTGGGCCGGGTCTCCGAGGCGACCCAGGACGTGGCCCCGGAGGTGTGGCGACGCCATCTGTACTTGCTGCTCGAGGGGTTCCGCGCCGGACGCGTCCATCCACTGCCCGTACCGTCACTGACTCCGGAGCAGTTGTACGAGGCCATGGCGCGCCCGGGTGATCTGATGGGCCGCACTCCCTGACAGCGAGCCACCGTGCGCAGGGCGGAAGGCGCCGGGACGAACCCTGCTCGCCGTCCCCCTCGCAGCACAGGGGAACCTCCGGCTTCCGGTCTGTATTCGGCAGCAGGAGTCCGCTTCGGTACTCTCCGGTCGCCTGTGACAACGTGCCCATGAGCAGGAAGCTCTGATGAGTGGTGACAGCGGCCGTCATGGCGGGCGCCTGTCCACTGCGGTGACACCCGTGCTGCTCCCCCCGGCCGCATGTGCGGTTGCTGGTACCTCTGTACCTGTTGGCCTGGATGGCCGGGGGATGAGCGCCGCGAGGGCGACGGCGAAGAGCGCTGCGCCACAGCCGATGGCCATGACGGTCCTGAAGGCGCTTTCGGACGGCACGGCGGTGGGGCCGAGCGGGGTCGTCATTTGAGAGAAGATCACCCCCGCCACAGCGCTTGAGAGGGATGAGCCGATGGTCCGGGCGAGGGTGTTGAGACTGTTGGCCGCGGCGGTCTGGGACGGTGGCACCGCGGCCATGATCAGGGAGGGTATCGAGCCGTAGGCGAAGCCGACGCCGGCACCGACGACGCAGGAGACCAGTACCAGGTGCCAGATCTCGGACATCAGCACGAGGTTGAGCGCGTAGCTGGTGGCGACGACGAAGGCGCCCAGCATCAGTGTGGCCTTCGGTCCCCATCTGCTGGACACGCGGGCCGACGCCCCTGACACCACCATCATCACCAGGCCCTGCGGAGCCATGACCAGACCTACGACCAGCAGCGACTCGCCCATGCCGTATCCGGTGGCGGCGGGTAGCTGCATCAGCTGGGGGATGACCAGCATCATCGCGTACAGCGAGAATCCGAAGACCAGCGCGGTGACATTGGCCAGCAGTACCTGACGGCGCGCCGTGGCGCGCAGATCCACCAGTGGCTGGGCGGCTCGAAGTTCGTACCGGCCCCACAGCAGCAGGACGACGGTGCCGGCGGCGAACAAGCCGAGCGTCGTGGCGCTGCTCCAGCCCCAGAAGGCGCCCTTGGAGACCGCAAGGAGCAGGCACACCAGAGCCGTGGAGAGACCGAGAGCGCCGGGCGTGTCGAACCGGCCGCCCGTGCGCACCTGCGACGCGGGGACGAACAGCAGAACGAGCACGGTGACGACGGCACAGATCGTGGCCGCGGTCCAGAAGAGGGCGTGCCAGGAGGCGTTGTCCGCGATGAGCGCGGCGGCGGGCAGGCCGAGGGCGACGCCGACGCCGAGGGAAGCGCTCATCATGGCGGTGGCGGAGGTGAGGCGTTCGGCGGGCAACTCGTCGCGCATGATGCTGATGCCGAGCGGGATCACTCCGGCCGCGAGTCCCTGCAGCGCCCGCCCCACGATCAACGGGGCGAGGGTGTCACTGAGGGCGCACAGCACCGATCCGGCGCACATGACGGTCAGGCTGGTCAGCAGCGCTCGGCGTTTGCCGTACATGTCGCCCAGGCGCCCTGCCACCGGGGTGGCGACGGCTCCGGCGAGCAGGGTGGCGGTGACGGCCCAGGTGGTGTCCGAGGCCGAGGCGTTCAGCAGCCGGGGCAGGGTCGGGACGATCGGAAGCACCAGCGTCTGCATCAGTGCGACGGTGATGCCGGCGAAGGCCAGCACGGCCACGATCGCGTTGGGCCGCGACGGGGAGGAAGCGCCGGTGTCGTCGTCATTCGGGCGGGCGGCGGATACATCGGGCATCTGGAGGGATCTCCTCCGAGTGGGAGGGGTGGGCAGGAGGAGGACGTCGGTGGGACGGAGGGGCTGCCGCCGGGAGGCGGCAGCCCCTCCTCGGCTCAGCCGATCTTGATCTGGTCCGTGCCGTGGCCGATGCGGGAGACGACGACGCCGGGCTCCGCGACCTCGCCGTACTCGGCGGTGTGGTGGCGCAGGATGCTGCCCGAGTCCGGTCCGCGCCGTACTTCCAGCGTCCAGCGCAGCTCGTGGAAGAAGAACCAGTCGTCGAAGTGGCGGTGGACGATCTCGATGTCCCGGACGGTGTACTGCGCGTGGAAGTCTCGGAGGAACTCCCGCAGTTCGTTCCGGCCGTCGAGTTCGACGAGGGTGCCGGTCTGGCCCACGTAGTCCCTCAGCGCTGTCTGCGTCTCGGGGTGGGCCATCTCGATGAGCGTGTCGATGTCCCCCTTGCGGTGGGCCTCGACGAGGCCCGCGTGCACCTGCTCCACGGCGTGCCGGCTCGCCCGTGGGCCGTCGGCCGGGTTACCGGTCAGAGCCTCCTGCCCCTTGGTCCGGGCCCAGTACAGCTCGCCGGTGATGCCCTCGGAACCCATGGTCGGGAACAGGACGATGACCTCGCTCTCACCGTCCAGAACGGCGACCGGCCGCTGGCCGTCGACCTCCTTGGCCCGTCCCAGGGCAGCGCCGTAGACGAAGGTGTACCAAGAGCCCGTGATCTCCGTCAGCGGGCGCAGTCCGACCACCGCGGCGAAGCGGTGCACGTCGCGGTAGGTCTGGGCGATCCCGTCGTAGGTCGTGGTGATCCGCTGGACCGGGACCGCCCTGTTCTCCTCGGTGACCGGGGAGAGGGTGTACGCGTAGGGCCCGCTGGGGGCAAGCGTGTCCAGGATCTCGTCGACGACGTCACGGTATTCGGCGTGCAGGTGCCGCCACGCGGCCTGTCCCGCGCGTATGTGCAGATCGGAAGTCGTCAGCAGCTTTTCGGCATCGATACGGTCTTGCATGTCAACCATCCTTCGTGGGGGGTAAACACGGTGGTCGCCTCAGGCAACCTGAGGGGCGATGGACCGGGCGAGTCGAAGCCCGGCGACCGTCCGTCGGGTGGAGAAGAAGCGGCGCTGAATCCTGGTGCGGGAGTTCAGCGGATTGTGTGCGGGGGTGTCAGGCCGGGAGGACGGTGTCCGGCTCGGGTGGCGTGGCTCCCAGGCCGAGTTGGACGCCGGCCGCGTAGGCGGAGTACTCCTCGATGCTCTCGAAGATCCGGCTGTCGCCGAGGTCGCCGAAGTCCGCGACGGTGGCGAAGTTGTCCCGCAAGTCCTCGATGGTCGGGTCGAGTTTCCAGTAACCGTGGGCTTCGACGACGGCGATGCGGGCGAAGCGGGCGCCCTGCGAGTGGAAGAAGTGGCCGTTGGCCGGGCAGGTGGGGTGCAGAAGCCAGGCTGCGGCGGGGCTGACGTGTTCGGCCTTGAAGTTGTCGGCGAAGAACTTCGCCAGGTTCGGGGTGTCGCGGAGGGCGTCGGCGGTGAGCCGTGTGTACGCCTCGACGGCGAGCACGTTGGCGCGGATGTGGTGCTCCGCGCCGTCCACCGAGACCACGCGCGCCAGGCCGAGCAGGCCGGTCTTGGCGGTTCCGTAGTGGGCGAGGCCCTTCGAGCCGAACAGCCCGCCGCTGGAGGTGATGTAGAGGAGATTGCCGCCGCCCTGGCGGACGAAGTGCGGCCAGGCGGCACGGGTGAGGTGGAAAGCCGCGTCGAGGTGGACGGCGAGCATGGCCTCCCAGGCGCCGTCGTGGAGTTCGGGGATCGGGGTGAAGCCCGAATGGCCGGCGCTGTGGATGATGCCGTCCACGCGGCCGAACTCGGCGACCGCGGCGGAGACCAGGGCGTTGCAGCCACGGGAGGTGCTGACGTCCTGGGTGTTGGCCAGGGCGGTACCGCCGGCCTTGCGGATCTCGTCGACGACCTGCTCGGCCGGACTCGCGTCGGCTCCGCCGCCGTGCAGGCCGCCGCCGAGGTCGTTGACGACGACGGTGGCACCGCGCTCGGCGAGCAGCAGGGCGTAGGCGCGGCCCAGGCCGCGTCCGGCGCCCGTCACGATGACGACCTGACCGTCGAACCGTACGTCACTCATGTTCTTTCCTTGCTTGTGCTGGTCGCCCGATGCGGGCGGCGGAGGGGGAAGGGGAGGGTGACTGAGCCGTCAGCCCTCGGGGCGCAGCGGTTCGGCCGCCGCGAGTCCGGATAACGGGGCGCCGACGATGCGTTTCACGTCTGCACCATCCGGATCGCGGCCGCCGGGCAGACCGCGGCGGCCTCTCGCACCCTGTCGAGGAGTTCAGCCGTCGGCTGGTTGTCCAGCAGGAGCGCGATGCCATCCTCGTCCCGCTGGTCGAACACCTCGGGGGCGGCGACGACACACTGTCCCGACGCCACGCACTTCGGCTCATCCAGCTCGATACGCAAGATCTTCTCCTCCTTCTTGAGCGTTCTTGTCTCTGTCCGTCGTACGGTTCGCCGTCATCAGGCGGCGGGCCGACTCCTGCCAAACAGGTGTGCAGCCCTGGCACGGGCGCTTCCGCGTACCCGCGTGGCTTCCGGGGGCGAGCTCTCGGTGCGTCCGGGACACCGCTTGGCCTGGGTGCCGAGCCTGCCGCCTCACCAGGTCACGGGCAGCTCGTAGGTGCCGTAGAAGATCGCCTTGTGCTTGAGCGGGATGTCGTCCGCCGCGGCGGCGAGCTTCAACGTGGGCACGCGGCGCAACAGTGTGGGATACACGACCTGGAGTTCCATCCGGGCCAGTCCCTGGCCCAGGCACTGGTGGATTCCGTAGCCGAACGCGATGTGACGGCGGGCGTCACGGCTCAGATCGAGCTGGTCGGGGTCGCCGGTGAAGACGTCGGGTTCGCGATTGCCGATGTCGTTGAGGAGGATGACGCCCTCACCGGATCGGATCGTATGGCCGCCGTACTCGATGTCCTCCGCCGCGACACGGCGCAGTCCGACGTGGTTGACCGTCAGAAAGCGCAGCAGCTCGTCCACGGCCGCAGCGACCTTCTCGGGAGCGTCGTCGGCGGCGCGCATCCTGGTGAGCTGGTCGGGGTGTTCCAGCAGAGCCATGGTGCCCAGGGCGATCATGTTGGCGGTGGTCTCGAATCCGGCGATCAGCAGCAGGATGCCCATCAGGACGGCTTCGTCGCGAGTGATGTCGCCTGCCGCGACCCGCGCCGCCAGGGTGGACAGCACCGCATCGTCGGGGTCGGTCGTCTTCGCGTCGATGAGCCCGCGGAGATAGTCCTGGAGTCGGCCGTAGGCCGCCGCACCGTCCTCCCGTGTGGTCTCCCGGGAGACCAGCAGTGTGGCGTTGTCCTGGAAGAAGGCGCGGTCCTCATAGGGCACGCCCAGCAGCAGACAGATGACCTGCGAGGGGACGGGCAGCGCGAGCGCCGTCACCAGGTCGGCCGGCTTGGGACCGGCCAGCAGGTCGTCGATGAGCCCGTCGACCATCCGCTGGACGAGCGGCCGCATGGCCGCGACCCGTTTCATGGTGAACGCGGACTGCACCATGCGGCGGAACCTGCTGTGCTCGGGGTCGTCCATGCGGAGGAAGGACTGGGCGGTCTCGCCGCTCGGGCCGTTGTTCGGGAATCCCGGGCGGGTGTGGTCGGCGCTGACCCTGGGGTCGGCCAGCAGGGCTCGCTGATCGGCGTAGCGGGTCACCACCCACGGGGTGCTTCCGTCCCATATCCGGACCCGCGCCAGCGGCCCTTCCTGCTGTAACGGCCGCAGACCCGGTGGCGGGTCGAACGGGCAGCCCTCCGCCCTGGCCATCGGGTAGTCGGGCACCCGAGCACTGTCCTGGTGGGTCCGCGTGTCCGTACTGGTCATCCTCGTCTCTTTCCGTGCTCGTTTCGTGCTGTTCCGTGCTCGTCCCGGACATGGCGTCGCCCGGGGCTCCAGATCCGGGATCCGGTGCGTTCAAGACTTGCAGAAAACATTCGCGATGGGCAAACTTTCTCGGGGGGAATTTTTGCCAACATCCCGTATGCTCATCGGCCATGACAAGTGACCTGCGTGAACGCAAGAAGGAGGCAACTCGACAGGCGCTGCACCACGCTGCTGTGCGCCTCGCCCTGGAGCACGGTGTCGAGGGCGTCACTGTCGAGGCCATCTCCGAGGCGGCCATGGTCTCCCGGCGCACCTTCTCCAACTACTTCACGGGCAAGGAGCAAGCGCTCCTGTACCACGACCGGACACATGTGGCGCACCTGGTCAACCTGGTGCGCGCCCGCCCGCCCGAGGAGCCTCCTGGCGTGGCCCTCGTCAACGCCGCCTCCCAGCTCGGCGCGATGTTCAGTGACCCGGCCGAGCACGCGCGCTACCGAGACCTGCGCACGCACCCCGCGTTGGCCCGCGAATTCAACGCGGTCTACTCAGCCGCCGAACAGGACCTTGCCGCTGCACTGGAGGAGCGTCTGCCGGCGTCGGCAGACCGGCCCCTGCGGACCCAGGTCCTGGCCACGGCGTTCCTCGCCACCCTGCGCGTGGTGCTGCACAGGTTCACCGTGGATCCCGAGCAGGACACCACGGCGCTCATCCACCAGGCTGTTGCCGTCCTCCATGAGAGTTTCGAGTAGGTCGGGCTCTATCGTGACGCGCTCGGTTTCACCGAGAAGTACCGTACCGGCAGGAATGACGCTGGGTGCTCCCCGCGTCGGCATGGGGGCGGGCGGCGATCCGGCGGGCCCATGTCTCCCGGTCGATGGCCTCACGGTGGAGGTCGCTGGTGGCGGTGATCAGAGCTGAGGGGAGGACGGGGGCAGTACCAGGTGCCTTCGGTGAGCTGGGCTCCGGCGGTGCCGGCCTGGATGCTGAGCTGGTCTCGGCGGTAGTCGAAGACAAGGCGGTAGCCGAGGGCGCGGGCGGCGAGCCAGGTCCCCGCCTGGTACCGGGCCCCCAGCGCCCCCGTGGTCGGCCCTGCCCTGCGCACGCTGCAAACCGACCCCCCCCACCCATGGACCCTGCCGGTCCTGGCGGCGAAGACCGGCGTGTCCCGGGCAGCCTGGCCCGGCGCTTCACCACGCTCGTCGGCCGGCCACCCATGACCTGCCTACGGGAACGACGACTCGCCCTGGCCGCCGACCTGCTGCACCAGCCCGACGCCACGCTCGCAGTGGTGACGGACCGCGTCGGATTCGCCAACGCCTCGCCCTCAGAGCCGCGTTCAAAGGGCGACACGGAGTCAGTCCGAGCGGGTACCGGATGCGCGAGACGCGGGCGGCAGCCTGACGTCCGACTCAGCGAGGAGATGGAACTGAACCGAGATTTCGACAGTCAGCAGACCAGCAACCCGGCCCGCCTGACAAAGGCTCGCGAGAACCTCTTCGACGGTCACGTCGGCGGAACGGCTGTTGGAAGCTACTGCTGAGCCTCGGCTCTGGCCTTGGGCCCACTGGTAACGGAGGGCGGCCCGCACCTGCGCGAGCGTGTGCGGGCCGCCCGAAGTGTTCGGACCTCAGGGGGAGCCGAGAGGCCCGTCCTCGATGTCCTTCTGGATCAACCACTGCGTGAACGCCCGGGCCTCGGGGAACAGTTGTGGTGTGTCTTCGCTGCGCAGAAGGTAGTGCGCCTGGCGCATCGGGACGAGCCGGTTGTGGGCAAGAGCGAGCCGGCCACTGCGGACCGTAGCGCGGGCGAAGCGCTCCGGCACCAGGGCGCAGTGCAGGCCGGCGGCGGCGAGAACGGTGGCGACGACGGTGACGATGAGGCCGATCTGAAGGGAGTTCAGCAGCGCGTTCGTCCAGTCCGGGTCGGTGAAGAAGTTGGCGTACCAGCGGGTCGACCAGCTACGGGGCGGAAAGACCAGGGACGCCTCGCCGGTGAAGGACAGGGGCACCACGATGAGCGCCGGAGCGATCAGCCAGGCGCCCACCAGCGCGCAGAATCCCCACAGGGCGACACGGCCGAGCCTGCCGCTCTTCATACCGCTCATGACAGCACCTGCTTTCCGGTCCGGCGCAGGGTCAGCGCGGCGAGTGCGAGAAGAGCGAGCGTCACACCGAGCAGGACGACCCCCATGGCTCCGCCGTGTCCCCACTGCAGCAGACCGTTGACCTGGACGTAGATCTGCTGGGAGATGCCGTGCGGCCTCGGAGACCTGGGTGCTCGCGGCGAGGGGGGTGCTCAGGCCGACCGCGCAGTGTTGCCAAGTCGTCGTGCGGTTGGATGAGTTCGGGATACTGAAACCGGAGGGGCGATTACTGCAACCGCAGCACGGCGGAGTATCGGACACGGTCAGGGCGCCTCACCTGATGGCGGACTTGGCCGTACTCGACATTGATCTCCGCCGGCGGCATGGGCCTGGTCCCGCCCCACCCTGTCCGCGATCAGCGCACCGCCCGGCCCGTGCCCTCGCCTCTGTCATGGTGTGCGGGAGCCGCACCACGGCCTTGTCCCCGGGTGACTCGTCCCGTTAGCTTGCGGCGGGTATCGGAGGACAGCTCGAGGCGAGGCGTACCAGTGGCAGGTCAGGGCAGGACACACCGGGAGGCGCAGTACGGCCTGCTGACCAGCATCGCCGGCGAGGCCGGGGTGTCACTCAGCACGGTGTCCAAGGTGGTGCACCGGCGTCCTGACGTCGGTGTCGCGACCCGCACTCGGGTCGAGGAGCTGCTGACGCGGTATGGGTACGTCCGCCCGGGAGAGCCGGACCCTGCGGTGCCGCGCCAGATCTTCGCGGTGTTCCGTGACCTGTCCGGGCCGTACACCCTGGAGGTCGTCCGCGGGATCGTGGACGCGGCGGACGATCTCGGCATCGACGTGGTGACGGGAACGACCGCCCATCGCTCGATCTCCCAGTGGCTTCAGGAGTGCGTGGCGCTCGGCGCGGCCGGGATGATCATCGTGATCTCGATGCTGGCTGAGGACGACCAGCGCCGCATTGTCGAACAGCGCCTGCCGGTGGTGCTGATCGATCCGCTCAGCGCGCCGAGCCAGGACATTCCGAGCATCGGGGTCACGAACTGGAGTGGGGCGAAGGACGCGGTGCAGCACCTGCTGGGGCTCGGGCACACCCGGATCGGCATGGTCGCGGGCCGCTCGCACTCGCTGGCCGGGTCTGCGCGTCTGCATGGCTACCGGGCCGCGCTGGAGGAGGCCGGTATCCCCTACGACCCCGCGCTCGTGCGCTCGACCGACTTCGACTACGGCGAGTCCCTCGCCGCCAGCCTGCAGATCCTGCGCTCGGCCGACCCGCCCACGGCGGTCTTCGCGGCCAGCGACGCCCAGGCGCTCGGTGTCCTGGAAGCCGCCCGTCAAGCGGGGTTCGCCGTCCCCGATGATCTGGCGGTCATGTCCTTCGACGACACGCACGTGGCGGCCATGGCCTGCCCGCCGCTGAGTGCGGTACGTCAGCCCTTCGAGGAACTGGGCAGTGAGGCGACCCGTGTGCTGATGCGGCTCGCCGAGGGCACGCCGCCGGCGTCGTCGCGGATCGAGCTCGCGACGGAACTCGTCCTGCGCACCTCGACATCCGTACGTTGGCGGGTCGTCGCCACCCCGTGACGCTGACAGGTGCTCGCCCCCGCTCTGTCAGGCGAGCGGGACGACCACCCTGGTGGGGGAGTGGGGGAGCAGGCGCAGGGTCCGTCGCCGGTCCACGGCACCACGGCACACGAGGGCGACATCCCGCTCGCGCGGCGATGCCAGCACCATCCGGACGAGGCCCTCCCGTACGTCCCAGCTCAGCTCCTCGACGCGCACCCCGGCCCGGGTCTCGATACCGCGCAGACTGCCGCTTGGCCATTCCGGGGGCAGCGCCGGAAGCACCTCGACGATCCCCGGCCTGGAGTCCACCAGCATCTCCGTGACGACGGCGGGCAGACAGTGGGCGGCGTCCGCGTTGTAGATCTCCAGATCGGGGTTGTGCGAGGTCATCAGGGACCGGAAGACCATGTTCCGCCCAAGGATCTTGAGGACGTTGGCCTTCGCCGTCCCGCCGTCCTTCAGCCGCGCGGCGACCAGGGCGCGGTGCAGGCTGCCGTGCGCGGACATGTTCTCGTCGCCGCGCCGCAGCAGCGCTTCGCGGGCGGCTGCGGCCAGATCGGGGCTGTCGTCCGGGGAGATGTCGTGTAGGGGCCACACCGGGTAGAGGTGGCTGATGTGCCGGTGATCGTCGGCGGTCGCCAGTCGGGGCCACGCCCACTCGGCGAGTGCCCCGTGGTCGTCGACGCGGTACGGCGGCAGCCGTTCGGCCAGTGCGCGCCAGCGGTCGGCCGCTTCCTGCTCGACGCCGAGATGCGCGCAGACGTCGGCGGCGGTGGTGAGCGCGTGCCGGGCCGCGGCGACATCCATGGTCGCGTTGACTCCGGCCACGCCCGGTCCGTGCTTCGGGCCGACCTCGGGGGAGTAGGACGGGACGAGGACGACATGCCCGTCGTCGTCCTCGCGGGTGAGGAAGTCCTCGAAGAAGACGGCGGCCTCGACGAGCCACGGTGCGAGCGTGTCGGCGAGGAAGACGTCGTCGCCGGTCGCCTGCCAGTACTCGTACAGCGGGTACAGCAGCCAGTCCGCGCCCGCCAGCCACATCGTCCAGGGCCAGTCGTCGTCGAGATGGAACAGCAGTCCGTGCTCGCCGTCGGTCCGGCTGGGCGCGAGGATGCCGCGGGCACCGTAGATCGTGCGGGCGTTGGTGCGCCAGTCCTCGATCTGCGCTCCGATCAACGCGGCGTACGGCGCGATCAGCTCGGGCATGCCGGTGAGGACCGCCCCGGCCATCTGGAGGTTGATGTTGGCGTCGGTGGTGTAGTCGCCGGACCAGGCGGCGCCCCAGGCCCCCAGCCACAGTCCGGTCAGCCGGGGCGGGAGGACTCCGCTGGAGCTGAGCAGGAGGTAGCGGCCGGAGTGGAACAGTGTTTCGACCAGGGCGGGGTCCAGCGTGTCGGGGTCGTTGCGGGCGAGCAGTTCGCCCACAGGCAGCTGCCTGTCGCTGTCGGACACGCCCAGGTCCAGTTCGGCCCGGCCGTAGAGCTCGCCGTGAACGGGAGCGTGCCGGGTAAGCAACTCGTCGTAGTCGGCGGGTAGTTCGAGCAGGGCCGTGCGTAGCCCCGTGATGTCCACCGGAGTAGGCGACCGGTCCATCCGGGTCAGCACCACCACGCGCGTCGCTCCCTCGACGCGGGCCGCGTCCCCCTCCGCGGTGACACTGCCGCCGGTGACCACGGCCCGGGCCACGCCGGCGAACTCCGCTGCACCGGGTCCGGGCGGATACGCCCCCACCACGGCGAGGCACGCCTCACCGTATCCGGTGACCTCGGCGGACGACGAGAAGGTGACCTCGGGCGGGCGGGCGGGAAGCTCTCCGGAGAGCCGGACGACCAGGTCGAGCCGCGGACCGGTGATCTCGACGACCGCGACGGCGTCGGTCCGCGAGACGAACGCACGCCGCTGCCATACCCGGTCCCCGTCGGACCAGGTGACCCGTACCTCGCCGGTGGTGAAGTCCGTGACGCGGCGGTAACCATCCACCGGGCCCGCCTCCGCTTGGGCGTCCAGGTGGAGCACGTGCCCGGGGTGGAAGGACTGGGTCCAGGCCATCGCCCTGCCGTCGGAGAACTCGCGCTGAGCCCGTTCCCGGTCTCCGGCCAGGATCAGATCGCGGACGTGCTCCAGACGGTCGGCGACGACCGGCGGGCGCATCGCGAGGGAGCCGTTGGGGAGGACGTAACGGTGGTGGTTGTGAACGATCCGCTCCCGGTGGGGATGCCCGAACACCATGATCCCGTACTCGCCGTTGCCGGAGAGGAAAGCGTCCTCCCAGCGGTCGGCGGGCTGGGTGTCGTGGATGCTGTGCGCCGGCATTTCCCGGCCTCCCCGAAAGTGATGTGTCCGACTGGCCCGAACAGGGTGCCGGGAGCCTACAAGAGTTCGCCACTCGGATCGCGAAAGACTTTCGCAGGCTGAAGGTCATCGAATCTCCGCAGGTGAAAGGGGTTGTCGCCCCCTTTGCCGCCGCGTCGGTCATCGAACTGGCAGGTACCTTCACTGCGCGCACGGTCAGCGGAGGTCGACGGGGAGGTCCACGCGGAAGTGAAGGGCTCAGCGAGATCGCGCGGGAACGCCCAGTACGGGCTTCTCACGTCCATAGCCAGCGAGGTCGGTGTCTCGCTCGCGACCGTTTCGAAAGTCGTCCACCGGCGGCGCGACGTGTCGGAGGCGACGCGGACACGTATCGAGGCGCTGCTGGCCGAGCGCGGCTACGTCCGTGCCTGGGAGGGCGACGCGCGCCGGCCGCGGCAGATCCTGGCCGTGTTCCGGGACCTGGCCGGCCCGTACACCCTGGAAGTGGTGCGCGGCATCGTGGAGTCGGCGGCCGGGATGGGAGTCCACACGACCGTCGGCACGACGAGCCGGCGCTCGATCGCCCAGTGGCTTCAGGAGTCCGGTGCGCTGGGCGCCGTGGGGGTCGTCATCGTGATCTCCGCTCTCGCCGAGCAGGACCAGCACCGGATCGTGGACCAGCGGCTGCCGGTGGTGCTCGTCGATCCCCTGAACGCGCCGTCCGTGGACATCCCGAGCGTCGGGGTGACGAACTGGCACGGTGCGACGACCGCCGTCCAGCACCTGATCGAGCTCGGGCACCGCCGCATCGGCATGCTGGCCGGCCGTTCGCACTCGCTGGCCGGGGCGGCACGTCTGCACGGCTACCGTGCCGCTCTGGCGGAGGCCGGGATCCCGTACGACCCGGCGCTCGTCCGGTCGACGGACTTCGACTACGGCGAGGCCCTGTGCGCCGCCCGCGGCATCCTGGGCCGGTGCGAACGGCCGTCGGCTCTGTTCGCTGCGAGCGACGCCCAGGCCCTCGGCGCCCTGGAAGCCGCGCGGCAGCTCGGCATCGCGGTGCCGAGCGAGCTGTCGGTGATGTCGTTCGACGACACCCTGGTCGCCGCCATGGCCTCGCCGCCGCTGAGCGCCGTACGGCAGCCGTTCCGTGAGCTCGGTCAGGAGGCAACGCGTGTCCTGCTGCACCTCGCCGACGGCCGGCCTCCCGCGACGATCCGCAGGGAACTCGCGACGGAATTGGTCATGCGTATGTCGACAGCGCCGCCCGGAGCCGGGAAAGACGAGCGCGCGTGACCGCGTTTCCGTACCGAATTGATCGTGTGCATGCCGACAGTGCCCGGGAGAGCCGGCCGCCCTTGACTTCGATTCCGCAAGCCCTCGGACTGCGAAAGTCTTTCGGAAGTGATTCCTCTCCGATATTGCCGTGGCCGAATTCCGCCGCTTAGCGTGACCGACGCCAGCTCAACCGCAGGAGCAACGGGACGCAAACCTTGCGCGACAGCACCTGACGGCCGTGGCCATCGACTCACATCCCTCAGCGCGGACGGGCCCGGGACGGCCTGTGCGGTGAAGCCCACCCGCGAAAGGGATACTGCCGACTCGAAAGGTGTTCAACGATGAACAGAGTGTCCCGACGGTGGTTCCTCACCGCGACGGCTGCGACCACGCTGGGTGTCACTGTGGTCGGCTGCGGCAAGTCCGACACTGCGGCCTCGCCCACGGGCAACGCGGACTTCTGGACGCTGCAGGACCCGACCAACCCGGTCCAGAAGGCGGCGGTGGAGGAGTTCAACTCCACCGGCAAGGGCAAGGTCAGCATGACCGTCATCGCCTCGGACGGGTACAAGGACAAGCTGCGCACCGGGATGGGCTCCTCGAAGATGCCCGGGATGTTCTTCAACTGGGGCGGCGGCAGCCTCGACGACTACGTCAAGGCGGGCAAGCTGGTCGAACTCGACAAGATGCTGGAGACGCACTACCTGCCCTCCGCGCTGGAGGCCGGCAAGGTCGACGGCAAGCTGGTCGGCGTTCCGTGCCGCGGCACCCAGCCGGTGTTCCTCTTCTACAACAAGAAGGTCTTCGCCGACGCCGGCGTCGAGCCGCCGAAGACCTGGGACGACCTGACGAAGCTCGTGAAGGTGTTCAAGGGCAAGGGCATCACGCCGTTCGCGCTCGCGGGCAACGCCAGCTTCTCGTGGACCGAGCTGATGTGGGTCGAGTACCTCGTCGACCGCCTCGCGGGCGAAGGACTCTTCCAGAGGATCCAGGACGGCGACTGGGAGAAGTGGGGGGACCCGGCGGTTCTCAAGACCGCGCAGATGATCAAGGACCTCGTGGACGACGGCGCCTTCGGCAAGAGCTTCGGATCGGTCAACTACGGCGCCGGCGGCACCTCCACCCTGCTCAACAAGGGCAAAGCCGCGATGGTGCTGATGGGCTCGTGGGAGTACGCCGTCCAGCAGGGCGAGGACCGGGACTTCGCCAAGAACGACCTCGGCTACGTGGCCTTCCCCTCGGTGGAGGGAGGCAAGGGTGACCCGAAGAACGTGGTGGGCAACCCCACCAACTACATCTCGGTGACCACCGCCGCTCCGGCAAAGACCGCGGCGGAGTTCCTCAAGACCACCTACAGCGACGCCTACGTGCAGGGACTGGTCGAGAAGGGCGAGGTACCGGTCACGTCGAACGCCGAGCAGTTCCTCGCCAAGGCGGCCGACCCGGCGTACGCGAAGTTCCAGTTCGACCTGGTGCAGCAGGCTCCCTACTTCACCCAGTCCTGGGACCAGGCGCTCGGCCTCACCCTGGGTACCCCGCTGCTGACCGAGATCCAGAAGCTGTTCAACGGGCAGAGCTCGCCGGAGCAGTTCGTCAGCTCGGTGCTGGCGATCAAGAAGTAGGAAGGGCTCGTCCACGTGGTCTCCGCAACGACTTCGCGGTCCGTGAGCAGGCACCCCGTCCGCGACCGGGCCGCTCCTCCCACCCTGGAGCGGCCGGGCGTGGCCTGGGCGGTCCCAGGCCTGCTGTTCTTCCTCGTCTTCGCCGTCGCGCCGATGGCGGGGGTGCTCTACTTGTCCTTCACCCAATGGGACGGTCTCAACACCCCGCAGTTCACCGGCCTGGAGAACTGGTCGCGGTTCTTCGGAGACAGCCAGGTCTGGCAGTCCACCCTGGTCACCGGCGTTCTGCTGGTGGGGAACATCGCGGTCCAGGCGCCGGTCAGCATCCTGCTGGGCGTCTGGTCGGCCGGCCCTCAGCGCAACCGGGCTGTACTGTCGGCGATCTTCTTCCTGCCGCTGCTGCTGTCCACGGCCGCCACGGCCATCATGTGGCGCCAACTGCTCGACCCGAACTTCGGCCTGCCGTCGAAGGTCGAGTGGCTCTTCGGCGCCAATCCGCTCGGCACCCAGAGCGGCGCGATCGCCTGTCTGGTCCTGGTGACCAGCTGGCAGTTCGTCCCCTTCCACAGCCTGCTCTACCAGGGGGCCGCCCGTGCCATCCCGCACACGCTGTATCAGGCGGCCTCGATCGACGGGGCGGGGAGGGTGCGGCAGTTCTTCCACATCACGCTGCCGCAGCTGCGCAACACCATGATCACCTCGACGATCTTCATGGTCGTCGGCGGGCTCACGGCCTTCGACATCGTCCTGTTGCTGACCAACGGCGGCCCCGGCACCGACACCTCGATCCTGCCCTTCTCCATGTACCAGACCGCGTTCCGCACCTACGACTACGGCTACGCCAGCGCCATCGCGAGCTTCCTGCTCCTGCTCGCCACCGCGGCCTCGGTCCTCCTCACGAAGCTGAGTGGCTACGACAAGATGACGAGCACCCTGGAGGGAGTGTGAGAACCCGCCCCAACTACGCGGCCGGTGCCGCGGCCTTCGTCTGGCTCCTGATCATCGGGATTCCGCTGTACGCGCTGGTGAACACGGCGGTGCAACCGCAGACGGCGTACACCGACAAGGGACCGGTCTCGATCCCCGACACCGTGACGATGGACAACTTCCGCACGGTTTTGGACAGCGGCTTCCCGCAGTACATCTGGAACACCCTCGTCGTGGCGGTGGCCACCGTCGCCATCGTGCTGGCGCTCGCGATCCCGGTCAGTTACGCCGTCATCCGCGGCCGGGGCTGGATGGCCAAGGGCGTGTTCCGTCTGTTCCTCCTGGGGCTGGCGATCCCGTCGCAGGCCGTGATCATCCCTCTGTTCCTCATGATGAACGATCTCGGTTTCTACGACACCCTGTGGGGGGTCATCCTGCCCACCGCCGCGTTCGCGCTGCCGGTGAGCGTGCTGGTCCTCAGCGGCGGGATGCGGGACATCTCCAGCGAGCTGTACGAGGCGATGGCGCTGGACGGCGCGAGCCCGGCCCGAACCCTGCTGACGCTGGTCGTCCCGATGTCGAAGTCCGCCATCGCGACCACCTCCGTCTTCACGGCCCTGCAGGCGTGGAACGGCTTCCTGTTCCCGCTGATCATGACCCAGTCCGAGGACACCAAGCTGGTCACGCCAGGCCTGTACAACTTCGTCTCCGAGTACTCGGCGAACGTGCCGGCCCTGCTGGCCGCGGTACTGCTGTCCGCGGTCCCCATCCTCGTCGTCTACCTCTTCGCCCGCCGGGCCCTTGTCGCCGGCCTCATGGGAGCCGGCGGCAAGTGACAATACCGGCTTCCTGCCAGGGCGGATGAGGCAGGACGCCGCCCGATTCGGGGCCCGTGCACCGACAAGCGTCGATCACCACCTCCCCATGATGCCGTCCGGTCTGTCTGCCTCCCCGCGATAGCCGGACCGGTGCCCGGGCCCGGCTGCCCGCCCCCGTCGGCGTGCTTCCTCGACTTCCTGGACCACTCGCGCGGCTCTCGCGCGCCCGAAGACAGAAACGGACAAGACCTTGACGATCAGCGACGAGCGCCCGACGACCGGGCTGTGGAACGACCCCGCCCTGCCGGCGCCTGTCCGCGCGCGGGCCCTGCTGGACGTGATGACCGACGCCGAGAAGATCGCGCAACTCGGCAGCACCTGGCCGGATCACGACGACGGCGGCGACGTGGCACCCATGCAGGAGACCTTCCGCGGCGCCGACCGCTTCGAGGAGGCCATCGTCGACGGCCTGGGACAGCTGACCCGGGTGTTCGGCACGGCCCCGATCGATCCGGAGGCCGGCCGCAGGCGGCTGACGGCGCTGCAGGAGCAGGTCGTGGCGGCGAACCGGTTCGGCATCCCCGCCGTCGCCCACGAGGAATGCCTGACCGGATTCTTCACCTGGCAGGCCACCGTCTACCCGACACCGCTGGCCTGGGCGGCCACCTTCAATCCCGACCTCGTCGGGCGGATGGCCGAGGCCATCGGCTCGGACATGGCGGCTGTCGGCGTCCACCAAGGCCTGGCCCCCGTCCTGGACGTTGTACGCGACTACCGGTGGGGCCGGGTGGAGGAGACCCTCGGCGAGGACCCCTACCTCGTCTCGGAGCTCGGACTGTCCTATGTGCGGGGCCTGGAGTCGGCCGGTGTGGTCGCCACGCTGAAGCACTTCGCGGGCTACTCCGCCTCCCGCGCTGCCCGCAACCACGCTCCGGCCGTCCTCGGCCCCCGCGAACTCGCCGACGTGATCCTCGTGCCCTTCGAGAAGGCCGTGGTCGCCGGCGGCGTCCGGTCGGTGATGAACGCCTACAACGACATCGACGGCGTGCCCTGCGGCGCGGACGAGGCCCTGCTCACCGGGCTTCTGCGTGACACCTGGGGCTTCGAGGGCACGGTGGTCTCTGACTACTGGGCCGTCGCGTTCCTCGCCTCCATGCATCACGTGGCGAACGATGTCACGGGCGCGGCCCGCGTCGCACTCCGGGCCGGTATCGACGTCGAACTGCCGCACACCTCCGGCTACGGGGAAGCGCTCCTGAACGACGGTGTCCCCACGGACCTCCTCGACCGCGCGGTGCTGCGGGTCCTGACGCAGAAGGCCGAACTCGGTCTGCTCGACCCCGACTGGAAGCCGGGGCAGTACACCGCCCCGGCGGACCTCGACTCGCCCCGCAACCGCGGCATCGCCCGCGACCTGGCCGAACAGTCCGTCGTGCTCCTCGACAACCCCTCCGGCGCACTGCCGCTCGCCGCCCCGCGCTCCATCGCTGTGATCGGCCCCGCCGCCGACGATGCCCGCTGCCTGTTCGGCTGCTACTCCTTCCCCAACCACGTCCTGCCCCACCACCCCGAGACCCCGCTGGGCGTCGAGGCGCCGACGGTCCTCGACGCCATCCGACAGGAGTTCCCCGACGCCTCGGTGCACCACGAGACCGGCTGCTCCTTCACCGGGGACGACCGCGGCGGCATCGAAGCCGCGGTGGCGGCTGCCTCGGCGGCCGACCTGACGATCCTCGTCGTCGGCGACCGCTCCGGCATGTTCGGTGAGGGCACCTCCGGCGAAGGCTGTGACGTCGGCACGCTGACGCTCCCCGGAGGGCAGGAGGACCTGGTGGACGCCGTCCTCGACGCGGCGAACCAGACCGTCCTCGTCCTCGTCTCGGGCCGCCCGTACGCGATCGGCCGGCACGCCCAGGCGGCGGACGCGACCCTCCAGGCCTTCTTCCCCGGCGAGGAAGGATCGGCGGCGATCGCCGGCGTCCTCTCCGGCCGGATCAACCCCTCCGGACACCTGCCCGTGCAGATCCCCGGCGACACGGCCGGCCAGCCGGGCACCTACCTCGCGCCCCCGCTCGCCCTCAAGAGCGACGGAGTGAGCAACATCGACCCCACCCCGGCGTTCCCCTTCGGCCACGGCCTGTCCTACACCGACTTCACCATCGAGGACGTGCGCGCCGATGCGGAGACCATCGCGGTCGACGGGACGGTGACCGTACAGGCCACGATCACCAACACCGGCCCCCGGGCGGGCACTTCGGTCCCCCAGCTGTACCTCACCGACCCGGTCGCCTCCGTCACCCGGCCCGTTCGCCAGCTGATCGGCTTCACCCGCATCGAGCTGGCCGCCGGTGAGACCCGCACCGTTCAGTTCGAGCTCCACGCGGATCTGACCAGCTTCACCGGGCAGGACCTACGCCGCCGTGTCGAGCCTGGCCAAGTCGTGCTGACCGTCGCGCAGTCGGCGGGAGATCCGGGCCGGTCCGTGGAGGTGGTACTGCACGGTGGCACCCGCATCGTCGACCACACCCGGACCATGACCACAGAAGTCACGATCCTCCCGAGCTGAGCTGGACCGCCGCCATGCCCGCATCCGCCCGCATCACCGCCCTGGACGTCCTGGACGTGCGGTTCCCGACCTCCGAGCACCTGGACGGGTCGGACGCGATGAACCCCGAGCCCGACTACTCGGCCGCCTACGTGGTCCTGCGCACCGACGCCGGCGACGAACTGGAGGGCCACGCCCTGGCCTTCACCACCGGACGCGGCAACGACGCCCAGGCCGCCGCCATCGCCACGCTCGCCCCGTACGTGGTGGGCCGGTCCGTCGAGGAGGTCTGCGGCGACCTCGGCGCCTTCTCCCGTTCCCTGGTCCACGACCCCCAACTGCGCTGGCTGGGACCGGAGAAGGGCGCCATCCACATGGCCACCGGCGCGGTCGTCAACGCCGCCTGGGACCTGGCCGCCAAGCGCGCGGGCAAGCCCGTCTGGCGCTTCCTGGCCGAGATGTCCCCGGAGGAGCTGGTCGCCCAGGTCGACTTCCGCTGGCTCAGCGACGCCCTCACCCCCGAGGACGCGCTTCAGATCCTCCGCCGCGCCGAGCCCGGCCGCGAGGAGCGCATCGCCCGTCTCCTGGAGCGCGGCTACCCGGCCTACACCACCACTCCCGGCTGGCTCGGCTACTCCGACGAGAAGCTGGCCCGCCTGGCCCGGGAAGCCGTCGCCGACGGGTTCACCCAGATCAAGCTGAAGGTCGGCGCCGATCTGGAGGACGACGTACGGCGCATGCGCACCGCCCGCGCGACGGTCGGCGACTCCATCCGTATCGCCGTCGACGCCAACCAGAGATGGGACGTCCAGCCCGCCATCGACTGGATGCGCGCACTGGCCCCCTACGACCCCTACTGGATCGAGGAGCCCACCTCCCCGGACGACATCCTCGGCCACGCCGCCGTCCGCAAGGCCGTCACGCCCATCAAGGTCGCCACCGGCGAGCACATCGCCAACCGGGTCGTCTTCAAACAGCTGTTGCAGGCGGGCGCGATCGACATCGCGCAGATCGACTCCGCGCGGGTCGGCGGCGTCAACGAGAACATCGCGATCCTGCTGCTCGCCGCGAAGTTCGGCGTGCCGGTCTGCCCGCACGCGGGCGGCGTGGGCCTGTGCGAGATGGTGCAGCACCTGTCGATGTTCGACTACGTCGCCGTCTCCGGCACCGTCGAGGACCGCGTCATCGAGTACGTCGACCACCTGCACGAGCACTTCGTCGACCCGGTACGCATCGCCGACGGCCACTACCTCGCGCCGACCGTGCCGGGGCTGAGCGCGCAGATGCACCCGGAGTCCCTGAAGAAGTACGCCTACCCCGACGGCCCGGTCTGGACCGCGCGTGTCTGACCGTCTCGAACTGGTGGATGCCCACCACCATGTGTGGGACCTCGACCACCGTTCCCAGACCTGGATGGACGAGCCCGGCCATGAACCGATCCGCCGTACCTGGCCTCGGCCGCCGCCTACGTCCACGGCACGATCCTTCCGGTCGACGGCGGATGGCTCGGCAGATGCCACCGATCTCGCCTTCGCCCTGTCCGGCACCCGGATACTGCCCGTACTGACCGTGCCCTCCCCGGACTCGGCCTCGCAACTGGCCGAGGCGCTCGCGGCGGGTGGTGCGCGATGCGCCGAGGCCACCTTCCGTACCCCGGAGGTCGAGCGGGTCCGGCG
Source organism: Streptomyces sp. NPDC002643 (assembly GCF_053592555.1). NCBI lineage: Bacteria > Bacillati > Actinomycetota > Actinomycetes > Kitasatosporales > Streptomycetaceae > Streptomyces > Streptomyces sp. NPDC002643. The sequence continues at coordinate 30,376 of NZ_JBSFVY010000034.1, read as the reverse complement.
ATGGCGGCGCACGGCGGGTTGGCTTTCGGCGCGGGCACTGTGCTTACCGCCGAGCAGGCGGAGCGTGCCGTGGCGGCGGGGGCCCGCTTCGTCGTGTCACCCGGATTCGACGCGACGGTCATCGCGAGGTGCCGGGGGCTGGGGGTACCCGTCGTGCCGGGTGTCGCCACCGCGACCGAGCTGATGCGGGCGCTGCGGGCGGGCCTCGACACGGCCAAGCTGTTCCCGGCCGAACCTCTCGGCGGCGTCGGAATGCTTCGGGCGCTGAGCGCTCCCTTCCCGCAGGCCCGATTCGTGCCGGCCGGCGGCATCGGCCCCGCCCTCCTGCCCGACCACCTGTCCCACCCGGCGGTCCTCGCCGTGGGCGGCAGCTGGATGGCGACCGCCGGTCATCCGGAGCGCGACGCGTACGCGGACATCCGACGGCTGACCGCCGAGGCCGTGGCGAGGAGCACACGGTGACCGGGCCCGAGGTGATCGCTCTTGGTGAAGTGATGCTGCGCTTCGACCTGGGCGAGGGACGCATTAGCACCGCCCGCACTTTCCAGGTCTGCGGCCCCAGCCTGTGGGCTGGCCGGGGCGGCGCCAAAAGGGCACGCGAGGTCGACCTCCGGCTCGCCAGGCATGCCGACGTCGTCGTGGGCGCCCTGGCCCTGGCCGGTGACCGCCCCGGGGCGGCGCACATCGACGCGGACGGGGTGCCGGACGCGCTCGCCGAGGTGGCTAGCCGGGTGCCGCAGGCCAGGGTACCGGCGACCACCGTGCGCGCCGTGCCCTCGGCAGGGCTGAACGACTGGTCCTCGGCGGCCTGGTTGCCCGAGAGCGGCTTCGTCACAGGCCCGCGGATGCCCGGCCTGCACGTCATGGACCGCATCGGCTCCGGCGACGCCTTCGCCGTCGGCGTGATCCACGGCCTGCTGACCGGCACCCGCTTGGAACGCGCGCTCGCCTACGGCACGGCCCACGGCGCGCTCACCATGACCACGCCCGGCGACGTCTCCATGGCCTCGCTCGCCGAGGTCGAGGCGCTCACGGCGGGCGGTTCGCCCCATGTCAGACGCTGACCGGGCCCCGCCCGGACCCATCACTTCCCCGAGGAGGGGCCTTGCGCCGCCGGAAGATCGCGAACACCCCGGCCGAGCTCACCGAACTCGGCTTCGGAGCCTCGGCCATTGGCAATCTCTACCAGGTCACACCCGCCGATGAAGCGACGGCGGCCGTCGAGGCGGCCTGGGAGGCCGGTATCCGGTACTTCGACACCGCCCCGCACTACGCCTCGGGCTGTCCGAGCGCCGCCTGGGAGCGGCCCTGAGGGACCGTCCACGCAGCAGTGCGTCGTCTCCTCGAAGGTGGGCCGGCTGCTCGTTCCCCACGAGTGGCCACGTGGAGTCGACGGCGAGGGCTTCGTCGTACGCGACGACCTGCGTAGGAGATGGGACTTCAGCCGCGACGGCGTGCTCCGCTCCATCGAGGACACACTGGAGCGCACGGGGCCTGGACCGCCTGGACATCGTGTACCTGCACGACTCCGGCGACCATGGGCGTCAGGCCGCGGCGGAAGCCATGCCCGCCTTGGCGGAACTTCGCGACCAGGGGGTCGTCGGGGCCATCGGCGCGGGCATGAACCAGGCCGCCATGCTCGCCAGTTTCCTCCGGGAGATATCCGCCGATGTGGTGATGGTGGCCGGACGCTGCACCCTGCTGGATCAGTCGGCGCTGGACGACGTCCTCCCCACCGCACTTGTGCTCGGCAAGAGCGTCGTGGCGGCCGGGGTGTTCAACTCAGGTCTGCTCTCCGGGGACCGGCCCGCACACGGCATGAGGTACGACTACTGGGACGCACCGCTGGAACTCGTCGCCCGTGCCCGGGCCATCGCCGATGTCTGTGAACGGCACGGCACGACCCTGCCCGCCGCGGCGATCGCCTTCCCCTTCACCCACCCCAGCGTCATCAACGTCACCCTCGGTATGCGAACTCCCGGAAGATCTCTGGCACGACCTGCGCGGCCGAGGTCTGAACAGAACCGGCGTGCCTGCCGGCCACCCCCCCGCATCTCCCGGCTACTGAATAGTGCTCGTGATTCCGCCCTGTCAATATCGAATGAGGGGCAGCGTGCGAAACACTTTCGGAAACGTACCGGTGACAAAGCGGTATCCCGTCCCAATACTTTTCCCCACCCGGCTTACGTCTCATCGACCGGAATGCATCGATGGGTATCGCCGCGGGCCGCATGCCGCAGTCGACAGTTCGGTATTCACGTCCGGCTCTGCGGTCATTCCCCGTCGGTCACGGAGTTTGTCCTCTCCATTGCCGTGGCCGCCACCCCGTACGTTCAGAGGAGCCGCAGTGAGACAAACATGGGCACGGAGGGTTCTCGCGACAGCGACAGCCTTCGGCGTCGGCGTGGGACTCGCCCTCGCCTCCACGGGCAGCGCGTCGGCGTATCAGCCGAGCCAGACGAACCTGTACGTGTCGCAGGATTCCGCCACGTGCAACAAGAAGCCCTGTGTTCTGTACCCGAAGACGGCTCAGCTGCCGAGCGGCCGGATCGTCGCGTCGTTCGAGAACAGCAAGGGCGACCCGGTGGGCCAGACGCTGCCGGTCTACAAGAGTGACGACGACGGTACGACGTGGCAGAAGCTGTCCGATGTCAAGGCTCCCGCGTATCTGTCCAGTGACTCGCAGTACGCGAAGTACACCAGCAACTGGACCAACCCCTACCTCTATGTGCTCCCGCAGGACGTCGGAACGCTGCAGGCCGGCACGCTGCTTCTCGCGAGCGCCGTCTCGGGGGACGACTACTACTACAAGGAGCGCAAGGCCGCCGACCCGAACTGGACGCCCACCGCCGACGGTGACCGCAAGGACATCGCGATCGCCCTGTACTCCAGCACGGACGACGGTGCGACGTGGGACTTCCAGAACATCATCGCCACCGGCGGCTGGCAGGGCATCAACCCCTCGAGCGCCAACACGAACCGGCAGAGGGACCCTGTCTGGGAGCCGTACCTGGTGGCCCGCAACGGAAAGCTCGTCGCCTACTACTCCGACGAGCAGGAGTACCTCGGCTTCGACGCCACCACCGGCGTACCGAACCGTGACCCTGATGACGACACGGCCACGGACCCCGGGTTCCAGATCCTCGTGCACCGGACCTGGGACGGCGGCAGCACATCCTGGACCCAGCCGGTCGTCGACGTCCCGGGCACGACCGCGACCGTGGGTGGCAAGACGCTGATCGGCAACGGACGTCCGGGCATGACGACGATCGCCGAGACGACCGACGGGAAATGGCTGCTCACCTACGAGTACTGGGGCGGTGGAACGGACACCCGGTACCGGCTTGCGGACGACCCGCTGAAGTTCTATCCGAACACTGTGACGGACCAGCCGGTCACCAATCTGCCCGTGCCCTCCGGGGGACGCACGCTGTCGACGGGCGGCAGCCCGGTGCTCGTCCAGCTCCCGGACGGACGGATCGCCTACAACGCCAACGGCAGGGGCAGTGTCTGGGTGAACGAGTCCGGTAAGAGCGACGGCACCTGGAAGGAGTACCAGACGCCGGTCACCAATGGTTACAGCCGCAATCTCCAGTACGTGGAGGGCACGGGACGCGTCCTCATCCTCCAGGCCGACTTCAGTACCGGCTACGGGCCCATCCGTTACGGCGAGGTCGACCTCGGGCGGTCCACCCAGTCCGCCTACTACACCCTCGTCAACCGCGCCACCGGTCAGGCCCTCAGCCCCGACGCCGGCAAGACGCAGGACGCGAACCTCACCGGAGACGTCCCCGACCTCGTCCTGAAGGACCGGAACACGGCCGACGACCTGCAGCGCTGGCACACCACGGCCAAGGGCGGCAACGTCACCCTGCTCAACAAGGCCGGTGGCCGCTCGGTCGCCATCTGGACCGGCAGCGCGACAGCCGGACAGAAGCTCGCCCAGTGGGTCGACGACGGCGCCACCGACAAGCAGTGGACCCTCGTGGCCTCGACCGACGGCTACTACAAGCTCCGGTCGGTCCGTAACACGAGTCTCTTCATGACGGGCGCGACGGCGGGCGGCTCCGTCACCCTGGGCACGGCGATCGACGCCTCGACGAACGCCGTGGCCGACGACTCGCAGGAGTGGCAGCTGGTCCAGGACCCGCTGCCGACGGACGGCACCTTCACCCTCAAGGGCGCCAACTCCGGCCGCTGCCTCGATGTCCCCAACGGCCAGACGGGCGTGCAGGTCCAGATCTGGGACTGCTCGGGCAACGCGAACCAGACCATCACGCAGACCACCGCGGGCGAACTCCGCGTCGCCGGCAAGTGCCTGGCCGCCGCCGGTGACGGCACCACCGCGGGCACCCAGGTGATCCTGTGGACCTGCAACGGCAAGTCCAGCCAGAAGTGGTGGTTCCGTCTGGACGGCTCCGTCATCAACCGCTCCAACGGCCTGGCGATCGACGTCACCAACTGGGGGACCGCCAACGGGTCGAAGGTGCAACTGTGGACGGCTCTCGGCAACGCCACCCAGAGGTGGAGCCGGGCCTAGTCCGCCTCAGCGGGGTGCGGTCGGAGGGGGACCGCACCCCGCTGAACGCGGTTCAGGAGCTACGCGAGTCGCTTGAAGAACCCGCCGATGTCGGCGCTGAGCAGGTCCGGCTCCTCCATGGCGGGGAAGTGGCCGCCGCGGTCGAACTCTGACCAGACTGTGATGTTGTTCAGGATTTCGGCGTACCGCCGGGGTGCCCGGAAGCCGACGTCGTCGACGGTTGATTCGGTCCTTCGGGGCTGGGGCCCTCGCGGTAGAGCCGCGCCGCCGAACCCGCCGTCCCCGTGAGCCAGTACAGCATCACGTTGGTCAGCATCTGGTCCCGGTCCACCGCCTCCTTCGGGCGCCTCGGCGCAGTCCATCCAATCCTTGAACGTCTCGACGATCCAGGCAAGTTGCCCGACCGGCGAGTCGACGAGCCCGTAGGCAATGGTCTGCGGCCGTGTGCTCTGGATGGCCTGATAGCAGCCCCACAATGCCATGGCTGCCGCTGTCGTTGCAGCATCTCCTTCTCCTCGTCGGTCAGGACGGCGTTCTGGGCGGTATCGCGTAGATGTTGACCAGGTGCACCCCGATGATGTGCTCGCTGTCGATCCTGCCCAGTTCGCGGGAGAGGGCCGATCCGAAGTCGCTGCAGTGCGCTCCGCAGCGCTCGTATCCGAGCCCGCGCATCAGCTCCGCCCATGCGCGGGCGATGCGTTGGGAGTTCCACCCGCGCTCCCGGGTGGGACCGGAGAAGCCGAAACCCGGCAGGGAGGGGATGGCTGGATGGAAGTCCTCACTCAGCGGCTCGATGATCTTCAGGAACTCCGCGAAGGACCCGGGCCAGCCGTGCGTGATGATCAACGGCAGCGCGTCCGGATTCGCGGATCGGACATGCAGGAAGTGGACGTTTCTGTCCGTCGATCTCCGTGGTGAACTGCGGGAAGGAGGTGAGCAGCTTCTCCTGCGCCCACCAGTCGTAGGCATGGCGCCAGTAGGGCAACGAGCTCCTTGACGTGGATCACGGCAGACGCCGAGCGTTCCGCGATCCGGTCGTCACGGAGATGTACGGCGGACCGGCCAACCGGAGGGCATCCTCATGTTCAGTGGTACTGTTCGGCCCAACATGAGGCTCCCCTCACATTCGGAGGTACGGTGAGCCAGACCAAGAGCACGAATCCCAATCTCCCCTCCCTTCGCATCGTCCGGGTGTTGAACCGCGTGATACGCCCGCTGCTCGCCTCGCGTCTGCACCGCTTGCTCAGTGGACGCACGATGCTGCTGAGTTACACCGGGAGGAAGACCGGACGCCACATCACCGTCCCGATCGCCTATTTTGAGTGGGATCCCGGGACCGTCCTGGCCATGTCGAGTGTGCTGAGCTGGATCCCGAACCTACGCACCGGCCCTACCGTGCGGTTGCGTATCCGCGGGCGTGAACTCGACGCGGTCCCCACGGTGTTCGAAGACCGCGCCGCGATCGCCGGTCTGCTTGCCGAGTTCGCCCGCCGCAAGGGCCCGAAGGCGGCCAAGGCGCTGATGCTCGATCTGCCCGGCGATCGTCAACCCACGCCGGAGGAACTGCACGAGGCCAGTCTGAGGACCCGTCTGGTCATCTTTCGTCTGGCTCAGTGAGCGACAGGGCACCGGCGTCTGCTCGGCTCATCCGAACCTGCAAGCCCTGCGGGAGGGCGCAGCGCGGGACCAGGTCCTCCCCAGCCGGATCGCCCAGTTGGAGTCACTTACCGATCCGCCCGGAACCAGCGGATGCGTCGCTGATTCTCCGGCCTGCCCCTGCCCTGGTGGCCTGCGACACCCGTGGGCCACGATTCGGTCACCGCGACAGCTGTGTGGTGCCGATACGCGGCCCCGAAGAACTGGCCGCCTTCGCCTGCCCTGCGGCCGAGCACAGCGCGGCCTGGTTCGCCTACCTGACGTCCCAGCTTGCCGCCGAGCCCGCAACTCCCGCGCCGTGATGCCTTACAGCGGCTCTGAGTGTGTACCGGTCCGAGCCCACCCGGCTGCCGCCCGAGCGACCCCGTGCACTGCGGGCACCGGGCGAGCGCAGTCGACGGAACGTACCTGCAGGTTGCCGGACGCCCCGACGACAGCCGGGTTTCGCGCGCACGGCGAACGCGGCACCGGATCCTGCGGTTTCAGTACGCGGAACAGGCAGCGGCAGGATGAAGGTGGGCGACCCTCGCAGGACGGGCTGGGGCCGTACACAAGATCGACGAGGAGCGCCGGGTGCTGCGCTGCGCCGCCGCGCTGTGTCGAAGCGCGGTGGCTGTGCGCACGCACCGGCTCGCAGCGCTCCTCGTCCATCTGGAGAGAGACGCACTCGTTCGAGACGAGTTTGGACCAGCGGCACAGGGATGGATCAGGAAAAGGAGATGACGTCGCGATCGTCACCGGAGGGCCGTGGTCTCGGAGAAGGACGCGTCAAGGTCCGCGGCGCCGTGCCATAGACGGCAACAACTGACATAGCGTCAGATCTGTCGATTGGTGATTGCCTCCATCTGGCCTACCACCTGCACTTTCGCGGTGATCGCCGCTACACCACTTGGCGGGACATCATCCGCCGGCGGCGTGAGACGGTCGCCTTTCGCGCCGCCTGGCGCGATGCCGTACCGCAGTTTCAGTACAAGCTCCTGCGGTTGCTGTAGTGCCGACTGACCGCACCAGTAGGACGACTGCGAGGAGGGTTCCGCGAAAGTCTGAGGACGTACGCGGGACCGGACAAGGAGTCCCTTGTCGTGGCGACAGGCGCCCTTCGGCTCGGTCGCCTTCCCCGGCTCGCGTCGTTCGATCCCCACGTCCGCCGGACACGGCGGCCCCCCACGACCGTGAGGAACACACATGGTCCACTGCTGGCCGGGCACGAGACGACCGCGGGCCGGATCGGGTTCGGCACGCTGTGGCTGCTGTCCGACCCCAGTCGGCGGGACTGGCTGGCGGCCGACCCGGATGCCCGGGTGCAGTCGACGGTCGAGGAGATCCTGCGGATGGCCGCTCCGGGCGGCTTCGGCATCCTGTGCTGCGCGCACGACGACGTCGAGATCGCGGGCGTCACCATCGCCCGCGGCGACGCGGTGCCCGTGGCCAACGACGCGGCCAACCGGAACGCCCGCCAGTTCACCGGTCTCGACGAGTTCCAGCAGGACCATCGGCAGAACGCGCACATCTCCTTCGGTTACGGGCCGCGTGTCTGTATCGGCTCCAGCCTGGCCCGCACCGAACTGCGCGTCGTGTTCCCGGCCCTGCTGCGCTGCTTACCCACCCTGCGTTTGGCCACCGACATCGATGAGATCGAGGTCTTCTCCGAACGTGAGCGGCGACGTGGGCCGTTTCCCCGTCGTGAGTGCATAGCAGGTCCTACGACCGTGTGCGTCTCAGCCCCCCACGTTCCGAGGAGCACCCATGACCATGTCTCCTGCCGCGGAGACGTTACCTCCCGCATTCTCGCCCGCCCGCCCTGCGGGCTGTCCGCCGCAGCCGGCTCCGGACTACGCCGAGTGGTCCGCGCAGGAGGGCTTGCAGCGGGCCGTGCCGGCCGACGGCCCGCCCGTGTGGAGCGTGAGCCCGTACGCCGGCATCAAGGAGGCGCTCGCCGCAGATCGCCCTGCCCACCTTGCTGCGCCGGCTGCCGGAGTTGCGTCTGGCGGTGCCGGCCGGACAACAACCATGCATGTGGAACTGGACGAGCCCAAGTGCGTCGCCGCCGGGCAGTGCGTCATGGTCGCCCCCGACGTGTTCGACCAGCGCGAGGACGACGGTGTCGCGATCCTGCTGGAGGCTCACCCCAGTGCGGAACTGCACGAGGGCGTGCGGGAGGCAGCCGCGATCTGCCCCGCCGCCGCGATCCACCTGGTCGGGCTGGACGAGCGAATCGGCACCTGACGGCCGACTTCGACGGTGTGTTCGTCCACGTGGTCTGCGGTGCCGTCGTCTTGGCTGTGGTCTGCCTCGTCGTTGGGTGGGCGAAGCGTGCCGGGTTGCTGCGTGTGGAACGGCGTAACGAGGACGAGGACCTGGTCACCGTCCGAAGATGGGGAGGAAAAGTCATGGATCTTTCCGGTGTCGGTGTATGGAGCGTCCCGCTGGGCGGCTACCGGGCCCCGAATGAGGCAGCCGAAGCGGCGGCGGAACTCGAGGAGTTGGGGTTCAGCGCGGTATGGATCCCGGACGGCGGTGGGCCGCTGTTCGAGGCGGTCGACCGGCTGCTGGCGGCAACCCGCCGGATGATCGTCGCGACGGGTGTGCTGAGCTTGTGGCGGCATACGCCGACGGATACCGCCGCGGCGTACGCGTCGCTGTCCGCGGCGTACTCCGACCGGTTCCTGCTGGGTATCGGGGTGAGCCATGCCCAAGTGGTGGACGCCACCGAGACCGGGCGCTACCGCAGGCCGCTCACGGCGATGGCGACGTTCCTCGACGGCTTGGACGCGGTGGAGCCGCCAGTGCCCGTCGGCGGTCGTGTTCTCGCCGCGCTCGGTCCCAGAATGCTCGAAATTGCGGCCAAGCGGGCCTGCGGCGTCCACCCCTACCTCGTCACGCCGGAACACACTCGGGATGCCCGCGACGCAGTGGGCGATGGGCTCGTGCTTCCGGAGCAGACGGTCATCCTCTGTGTGAACAGGGAGGAGGCGCGCGCGATCGGCGAGGACTGGTTGCGGGGGTACCTCGCTCTGCCCAACTACGCCAACAGCGTACGGCGCCTCGGCTTCACCGCCGACGACATCACCGGGGTGAGTGACCGGCTGTTCGACGCACTGATCGCCTGGGGTGATGAGGAGGCGATCAGGCGCCGGGTGGACGAGCACGTCGCCGCCGGCGCCGACCATGTCGCGCTGCAACTGCTCACGGCCGAGGGGATGATGGCCTTTCCGCGTGCGCAGTGGCGGCGCCTCGCCGCCATCCTGTGACAGGGGCGGCCCTCCATCAGCCGAAACGGGCAGTGCTGATACCGAGCGACAGAGCCTGCCCGCAAGCGCCTCCCCTCCGCCTCCTCGCTGAGAGTCATATAAGCAACTGTTCACAAAGGGGGCTGATGCTCCCTGGCCTCGAAGATCTCAACATTCGTTTACCACTGCCGGAGGTTCAATTCGATGAGTACCGTGACCAAAGACACGGCAGGGCTGCCTTCGTTCCCTGGGAACCACAACACCCGCTGCCCGTTCGATCCACCAGCCGAGTACACGCAGTGGCGAGAGTCGACCGGGTTGCGGCGGGCTGTGTGGAAGGACCGCGCGGTCTGGGTCGTCAGCCGGTACGAGGACATCAGGACCGCGCTGGCCGACCCGCGGATCAGCGCCGACATGGGCGAGCTCCAGACGTTCGGCGGGTTCGACAGCCCGCCCCCGAATTTCCCGCGTATGGACGACCCGGAGCACGCCCGGCTGCGCCGCATGCTCACCAAGGACTTCACGGTCAGGCGGATCAACGCGATGCGCCCCGAGATCGAGAACCTGGCGAACGAGTTCATCGACGAGATGATCGCGGGCGGACAGTCTGCCGACCTCGTGCGCGCGTACGCGTTGCCCATTCCCTCGCTGGTGATCTCGCTGATGCTCGGCGTGCCCTACGTCGACCACGAGTTCTTCCAGCGGCACAGCACGACCATGTCCACGATCAATGCCTCTCAGGAGGAGAAGGCCAAGGCCACGCTCGCGCTGTTCGGCTACCTGCAGGAGCTGGTGGCTCGCAAGGAAGCCGAACCGGGCGACGACCTGATCAGCCGCGTCCTGCGCGAGCACGTGGACACCGGTGAGCTCGACCGCATGACCCTGGTGATGAACAGCATCATCCTGCTGTTCGCCGGGCACGAGACCACTGCCAACGCGATCGCCCTCGGCACCCTCGCCCTGCTCCGCAATCCTGACCAGGCCGCCCGGATCCGCGACAGCGGCGACCCTGCCGTGATCGCCGCTGCGGTCGAGGAACTCTTTCGGTACCTGACCATCGTGCACGCCCTGGTCGCCCGCGTGGCCAAAGCGGACGTCGAGATCGCCGGCCAACTCGTCCGCGCCGGCGAGATTCTGCTGATGAACCTGCCCGCCGGCAACCGCGACTCGGCGTTCGCCAGCGACCCCGACACCCTCGGCCTCGACCGTAATGCCCGAGGCCACCTTGGGTTCGGCTACGGCATCCACCAGTGCCTCGGTCAATCCCTCGCCCGCGCCGAAATGGAGGTCGCGCTACCCGTGCTGCTGCGCCGGCTGCCCGAACTGCGGCTCGCCGTCCCGTTCGAGGAGCTGAACTTCCGGCACGACATGAACATCTACGGCGTCCACGAACTGCCCGTCACCTGGTGAAACAGCTCAAGGGGAATTGATGACCGACACGATCAAGTCCCCGTTCGCTGCCCAGTAGCTGACCGTCGACCCGGCGTATGTCCAGCTGCGTAAAGGGCCGCTGCGCCGGGTCCAACTCCCGTACGGCGAAGCTGCCTGGCCGGCCACGCGCTACGAGGACATGAGGACCGTTCTCGCCGACCCGAGGTTCAGCCGGGCCGCCGCCGCAGGCCGGGACGAACCCCGCACCCGGACGTATCAGGCCGGACCGAGCACGATAATGAGCTACGACCAGCCCGCGCACAGTCGGCTGCGCAGGCTGGTGGCACAGGCGTTCACCATTCGCCGCGTCGAAGCACTACGGGCCCGCGCGCAGCAGATCGCCGGCGAACCGGTCGATGCGATGCTCGTGAAGGGGCCGCCGGCCGACCGGTACGACATGAGGATCCAGACGTATGGCTGCCTGCGACGCCACGACGAACTGGTTGTGGCGGAGGGGTACTTGGCGGGTCGCCGGTCACGGACTGTCTGCCGTACCGGGCGATCGGCCACCGGCTCACCGGCGCGCCGTGGCCAGCGGCATGCCGCCCCGAGTCCAGCTGCCAGTGGCGGCGGGCGATCACCTCTCGCAGCGTCTGCAGTGATGCCGTACCGCAGTTTCAGTAGAAGCTGCTGTGGTTGCAGTAGTGCCGACTGACCGCAACAGCAGGACGACCGCGAGCGGGATTCGCGAAAGTCTGAGGACGTGAGCGGGACCGGACACCGAGTCCCTTGCCGGGGCGACAGACGCCCTTCGGCTCGTCGCCTTCCCCGGCTCGGGTCGTTCCGATCCCCACGTCCGCCGGACCCGGCGGCTCCCCCCCCACGACCTGTGAGGAACACTCATGGCCCATACGGAGCACACCGCCCCTGCCATGCCTTTCGAACGCACCGGTGCCCTCGACCCGGGGCCGATGTACGCGGAACTTCGCGGCAAGTGCCCGGTGACGCGTGTGACGACTCCCGTCGGTGACCCCGCCTGGCTGGTGACCGGGTATGAGGAGGCCCGCAGGATCTACGAGGACGCAGAGGGCTTCCGGCGGTCGCACTTCGCGCCCGAGACCGCGTCCCGGATCACCCGTGCCGCGCTGATGGCGGGCCCGACGAACAACTACGGCCGCGAGGAGCACGAGCACGAGCGCCTGCGCAAGATGCTGGTGCCGGCCTTCTCGGCGCCCCGCATGCGGCGGCTCACCGACCGGCTCCTGGAGCTGACCGAAGGCTGCCTGGACGAGATGGAGGCGGCCCGCAAGGCCCGTCCCGACGAGCCCGTCGACCTGAACGACCTGCTGGCCTTCTCCCTCCCCGCGCTGGTGATCTGCGAGCTACTCGGGGCGCCTGTGGAAGACCGGGAGCTTTTGCGGGGATGGTCCGACCGGATCAGCTCCGTGCACGGCGGCGAGGACGCGGGGGCGGCGATGGGGGAGTTCATGGCCTACACGGGCCAACTGGCCGCCCTGCGGCGCGAGAACCCGGGCACGGATGTCATCTCCGACATCCTGGCCATGCAGGCGGTGGATTCCACCTTCACCGATCAGGACGTGATGAAGGTGGCCGCGGTTCTGCTGCTGGCCGGGCACGAGACGACCGCGGGCCGGATCGGGTTCGGCACGCTGTGGCTGCTGTCCGACCCCAGTCGGCGGGACTGGCTGGCGGCCGACCCGGATGCCCGGGTGCAGTCGACGGTCGAGGAGATCCTGCGGATGGCCGCTCCGGGCGGCTTCGGCATCCTGCGCTACGCGCACGACGACGTCGAGATCGCGGGCGTCACCATCGCCCGCGGCGACGCGGTCCTCATCTCCAATGACGCGGCCAACCGGGACACCCGCCAGTTCACCGGCCCCGACGAGTTTCAGCCGGACCGTCGGCCGAACGCGCACCTCACCTTCGGATACGGGCCGCGTGTCTGCATCGGCTCCAGCCTGGCCCGAACCGAACTACGCGTCGTCTTCCCAGCGTTGCTGCGCCGCTTCCCCACCCTGCGGCTGGCCACCGACCTCGACGAGATCGAGGTCCTCCACGACCAGAGGACGAGCGGCGGTGTGGGCCGTATCCCCGTTGTGTGGTGAGCGCGTCGCTGGTGCCACAAGCCCCACGTTCGCCTGACACGGCGGCCCCCCACGCCCCGAGGAGCAAGCATGACCATGTCTCCTGCCGCAGAGATACTGCCTCCCGTATTCTCTCTTGCCCGCCCCGCGGACCGTCTGCTGCAGCCGGGTCCCGGCTACGCCGAGTGGTCGGCAAAGGAGGGCATGCAGCGGGCCGTGCTGGCCGATGGCACCCCCCCGGTGTGGGTGGTGAGCCGGTACGTTGAGCACGCTGGCCCTGCTCCGGCATCCCGGCCACCTCGCCCGGATACGCGACGCCGACGATCCCGCGCTGGTGGCGAACGCGGTCGAGGAACTGCTGCGCTACCTGACGATCGTGCACTCCATCGTGCACCGGGTCGCCACAGAGGACCTCACCCTTGGCGGGCAGCGGATCAGGGCCGGCGAGGTCGTGACGATGAACCTGCCCGCCGGCAACTGGGACCCGGCCTACACCGAGGATCCCGGCACCTTCGACCTGGACCGTGACACATGAGGCCGCATCGTCTTCGGCCACGGCACCCACCAGCGCCTGGGCCGGATGTCGGCGCGGGCGGAACTGCAGATCGCCCTGCCCACCTTGCTGCGCCGGCTGCCGGAGTTGCGTCTGGCGGTGCCGGCCGAGGAACTGAGCTTCCGCAACGACATGAGCGTCTACGGCCTGTACGCGTTGCCCGTTACCTGGTAACTCCCCTTCCCCCTACACATACAGAGGATCTGAGGACAACAACCATGCATGTGGAACTGGACGAGCCCAAGTGCGTCGCCGCCGGGCAGTGCGTCATGGTCGCCCCCGACGTGTTCGACCAGCGCGAGGACGACGGTGTCGCGATCCTGCTGGAGGCTCACCCCAGTGCGGAACTGCACGAGGGCGTGCGGGAGGCAGCCGCGATCTGCCCCGCCGCCGCGATCCACCTGGTCGAGCGGTGAGGCGCGTCGTCATCGTCGGTGCCTCGGCCGCCGGACTCGCCGCGGCCGAGACGCTCCGCCGGGAGGGCTTCGGCGGCACACTCACCCTGATCGGCGACGAACCATACCTGCCCTACGACCGCCCGCCTCTGTCCAAGCAACTCCTGACCGGAGCCTGGGACGCGGACCGGCTCACCCTCCGCACCCCCGACGACATCAACGCTCTCCACCTCGACCTGCTCCTGGGCGCGGCGGCCACCGGCCTCGACCCCGCGCAGCGCACCGTGGCGCTGGCGGACGGCTCGACGGTGTCATACGACGGACTGGTCATCGCCACCGGCGTACGCCCGCGCCGCCTGCCCGGCGAGGGCGCGCACATCCTGCGCACCCTGGACGACGCCCTCGCCCTGCGTGACGTGCTCAAGCCGGGCCGGCGGCTGGTCGTGGTCGGCGCCGGATTCCTGGGTGCCGAGGTCGCCGCGGTCGCGATCCAGCGCGGCTGCGCGGTGACCCTTCTCGAACCGGCCCCCGTGCCGCTGGCGCACGCCGTCGGCGACGAGGTCGGCCGGGTGCTGACGCGTGCCCACCTGGAGCACGGCGTGAGCCTGCGCTGCGGGGTCACGGTCACCAAGGTGACCGAGCGCGGCGTACGGCTCTCCAACGGCGAACTCATCGCCGCCGACGGGGTGTTGGTAGCCGTCGGCTCGCTGCCCAACACCGAGTGGCTGGAGGGCAGCGGCTTGACCGTCGGTGACGGCGTGGTCTGCGACGAGTACTGCCAGGCCGCACCGGGGGTGTACGCCGCCGGGGACGTTGCCCGCTGGCACAATCCCCTCTTCGGCACCCAGATGCGCATCGAGCACCGTACCAATGCCGCCGAACAGGGTATGGCCGTCGCCCGCAACCTGCTGGCGGCGCCCGAGGCACGCAAGCCCTTCGCGCCGGTGCCGTACTTCTGGTCCGACCAGTACGACATGAAAATCCAGGCGTACGGCTACCTCCGTGGTCACGACGAAGTCGCCGTGGTGGAAGGCGACTTGGCGGACCGCCGGTTCCTGGCCGTCTATCGCACCGGCGACCGGCTCACCGGCGTCCTGGCGGTCGGCATGCCGCCCAAGGCCATCCGGCAGTGGCGTCAGACCATCGCCGTACGCGCGGCCTGGCGCGATGCCGTACCGGGCTGGTCGGTAGCGGCCGGCTGAGCCGCCACGCTCACGCACAGCTGCAAGGCGTCCAGGCGCCTTGCAGCCCCCTACGGCCCGCGGCCGTCCGTTTCCCCCGCAGCCGTCGTCACCGGCCGCCCCACAAAGAGACCGGTCATGCATCCGACACCTCCGCCCACGCCCGACGCCGAGAACTCCCGCCTCCCGCGGCCGGGTCTCGTCGTCTTCCTCCTGACGCTTGCCGGGATCGCGGTCGCGTTCACGCAGAGCATGGTGTTCCCGATCGTTCCTCTGCTGCCTGGGCTGCTGGACGCGGCTCCGGCGGACACCGCGTGGGCGATCACCGCCACACTGCTGTGCGGCGCCGTCGCCACGCCGGTGATGGGCCGTCTGGCCGACATGTACGGCAAGCGGCGCCTGCTCCTGCTCGGGATGGTTCTGCTGGTGGCCGGGTCGGTGGTATGCGCGCTGAGCGGTTCCCTGGCCCTGCTGATCGTCGGCCGCGCGCTGCAGGGCGCGGCGGCCGGGGTCGTCCCGCTCGGCATCAGCACCATGCGTGACCTGCTGCCCGCCGAGCGGGCCCCGGGAGCCGGCGCCGTCATGTCCGGCTCGCTCGGTGTCGGCGGTGCCGTGGGCCTGCCCGTCTCCGCGCTGATCGTCGACAACTTCGACTGGCATGTGCTGTTCTGGGCCGCCGCCGCGTTCGGTGCCGTCGTCACCGTGCTTGTGGTGCTGCTGGTGCCCGAGTCGAGGGTACGCACGGGCGGACACTTCGATCTCACCGGTGCCGTCGGTCTGGGGGCCGGCCTGGTCTGCCTGCTGATCGCGGTCTCCAAAGGCGAGGACTGGGGATGGGCCAGTGGCAGCACCCTCGGCCTGTTCGGGGCGGCAGCGCTCGTCCTGCCGGTGTGGGGCTGGTCCCAACTACGTTCCCCACAGCCTCTGGTGGAACTGCGCACGACCGCTCGCCCCCCGGTCCTGCTCACCCACCTCGCCTCGCTGGCACTCGGATTCGTGCTGTTCGTGCTGAGCCTGGTCCTGCCGCAGCTGCTCCAGGCGCCGAAGTCCACCGGATACGGGCTGGGCGCGTCCCTGGTCGTCGCCGGCCTGATCATGGCTCCGCAGGGCCTGGTCATGATGGCGGCCTCTCCGCTGTCCGCCCGGCTCATCGGGGCGAGGGGGCCGAAGGTCACCCTCATGGCCGGTGCCGTGATCACGGGGGCCGGATATCTGCTGGTCATGGTGATGATGTCCGAGGCCTGGCAGCTGATTGTGGCCTCCTGTGTCGTTGCCATGGGGCTCGCCTTCGCCCTCGGCGCGCTGCCCGGGCTCCTCATGGACGTCGTACCGGTGGCCGAGACCGCCTCCGCCAACAGCCTCAACGCCCTGATGCGCTCCATGGGCAACACCGTCTCCAGCGCAGTGGTGGGTGTGGTCCTCGCCCACATGACCGTCGGATCCGGCGATGCCGTCCTGCCTTCCGAGGACGGCCTGCGTGCCGTCCTGGCCATCGGTGCCAGCGGCGCCGCCGTCGCGTTCGCCGTTGCGGTCTGCATCCCCCGCCGGAGTCCGGCCGCCCCTCTCGAAGAACCTTCCGCGCTCGCGGAGACAGCGGCGGCCGCCAAGCGCGCCGCCGACGCCGATTAGGTGCCGCGAAGCCCCCCCTCACGCGGCCCCCACACCTGACCCGAACGTCTCCCGGAGGAGAAGCATGCAGTTCTTCCTTGCCCAGGCCGCGAACGAACCGACAGGCGGTGTGGCCGGCTGGGCCCTCGACCTGATCGATTCGGTCGGCGCGCTGGGACTCTTCCTGCTCACCGCCCTGGACAGCATGACCTCGATCCTGCCCGTCGACATGTTGCTCCCGCTGGTCGGGTACTCCGCCACCCAGGGCGGAATGCACATCGGTGCCGCCATTGCCGCCGCCACCATGGGATCGGCTGTGGGTTATCTCGGCCTGTACCTCGTCGGGGCGCGACTCGGCCGCGAGCGTGCACGCGTATTGGTCACGAAGATCCCGGGCATCAAGGCGGAAGCAGTCGACCGCGCCGAGGCGTGGTTCGCCCGTCACGGTGCGAAGGCGGTGATTTTCGGGCGGATGATGCCTGGTGTCCGTTGCTTCATTTCCATACCAGCCGGAGTGGAGCGGATGCCGCTGCCGAAGTACGTGGCGCTCAGCGCGCTGGGTGGTCTGATGTGGAACTCCGTGTTGCTTCTCTGCGGATACCTGCTCGGTGAGAACTGGCACAGGGTGACCGACGCGCTCAGCTACATCCCCTATGTCCTGGGCGTCGCGCTCGTGCTGTTCGCGGTGCGCTACGTCATCAAGCGCCGCGGCCGAGGCGGGATGGAGCAGGCCGTGGCGGAGGTCGTCGAGTCTTCTTCCAGTGGGCGCCGTGGTGGTCGCAGGCAGCGGGCCGCGGCCGCGATCGCCGGTTTCTCCCCGGTCAAGCGTCTTGGCCGCCGCAGGCAGGGGGCCGTGGCTGGGGTCGTGGAGTCCTCTCCCGCACGGCGACGCAGCCGTCGTAAGCAGCGGGCCGCCGCCGCGATCGTCGGCCTCCCTCTGGTCAGGCGCTTCGGCCGCCGCAAGCAGGAGGCCGCGGCCGCGGAGGCCGACCGTGAGCCCGCCGAGGTGACCCAGCCGTGAGGAACGGGCGCAGACTCGGTTCGACCGACCACGAGATCAGCCCCATAGGACTGGGCTGTCTGCAGTTCGCTCAAGGCCAGGGCGTGGCGGGCCGGATCTTCTCCCCGCTGGACCCGGCGACCACCGCCGGGATCGTCGGCGCCGCACTCGCCGACGGGGTGAACTGGTTCGACACCGCCGAGATGTACGGCCGCGGCGCATCCGAACAGGCCCTGACCGCAGGGCTCCGCGACAACGGGGTGGAGCCGGGGGAGGTCCTGGTCGCCACGAAGTGGGCCCCCTGGGGGCGGGGGGGCCAGCATCGAGCGCACGCTCGCCGACCGGTTCCAGGCGCTGCAGGGCTACCCGATCGGCCTTCACCAGATCCACGGCCCCCGCGGCAGCCTGCCATCGATGCGGGCGCAGCTACAGGCTATGGCCCGGCTCGCCCGGAAGCACCGCATCGGGGCGATCGGGGTCAGCGACTTCTCGGCACCGCAGCTGCGCGAGGCCGCCGAGATCCTCCGCCAGGAAGGCGTCACCCTCGCCGCCAACCAGACCCGGATCAGCCTGTTGGACCGCGACATCGAGCACAACGGCGTCCTGCGGGCCGCCCGTGACCTCGGCATCACCCTGATCGCCTACTCGCCACTGTGCCGCGGCGTGCTCACCGGAAAGCTCCACGAGGACCCGGAACGGCTGCGAACGCAGTCGAGCAGTCGGCGCCGACGCAACCCTCATCTGCGAGGACATGACCTGGCCCGGACCGCGCCGCTGATCGACGAGATGCGCGCGATCGCGCACGCCCACGGCGCGAGCGTCGCCCAGATCGCTCTGAACTGGCTGATCACCTACTACGGCGACACGGTCGTCGCGATCCCCGGCGCCTCCCGGCCACGCCAGGCCGAGGAAGCCGCCGCCGCGATGGCCCTGACGCTCACCGAGAAGGAGCTCGAGCGGCTGGCGGAGGCGGGCGAGCGCGTGCGGTGAGGCCACGTCTGCCGTGCACCTCGCTGCAAGCCGACGTGGGCGGTGCCCGTCGTCGGCGGTGGCGCGGGACACGAGCCCTTGCCGCACGGCACAGGCACAAAGCCGCGGGACAGTCGGCTTCGTCACGTCGACACCTCCACCCTGGCCTGCACGCGTACTGCAATTTCAGTACTAGGTCGTCCGATTTCGGTAGGCGGCAGTGCCAACAGCCGCACGACGACGGGACCGGCACTGACAAGACAGCCTGGGCGGGCAATCGAGAAGGATGTGGAGTTCCCGACGTGGCTACTTTTCTCTATCGGCTGGGCCGTCTGGCCTTCCGGCGGCGCGGCTACGCCGTTTTGATGTGGGTGGCCGTCCTGGCCGCCGTCGGGTTGAGCGCGCTGCAGGCGCCGGGAGGCTCCGACGAGGAGTTCTCGATGCCGGGGATCGAATCCCAGAAGGCGTTCGACCTCATGGAGGAGCGTTTCCCCGGAGCGGCGGCCGACGGCGCCACCGCGCGGGTCGTCTTCGTCGCCCCCGACGGGCAGAAGGTGACCGCCACCGACAACAGGAAGGCCGTCGAGGAGACGATGGACTCCCTGGCCAGCGGCGCGCAGGTCGCCGATGTGGCGGACCCGTTCGAGTCGCGGGCGGTCAGCGAGGACGGCTCGACGGCGTACGCGACCGTTACCTACAAGGTGACGTCGGACGGTGTCACCGACGCCAGCCGCACGGCGGTGGAGAAGGCCGCCGACCAGGCGCGGGAGGCCGGCCTGACCGTCGAGGCGGGCGGGTCCGCGATGGACAGCGGCGAGGGCCCCGGCGGGGTGGCCGAGATCATCGGCATCTCGGTGGCCGCTCTCGTGCTGCTGCTCACCTTCGGGTCACTTGCCGCCGCCGGGCTGCCGTTGCTGACCGCGATCGTCGGCGTCGGTATCAGCTTGTTCGCGATCCTGACCCTGGCCGACCCGCTCGGGCTTTCCACCAGCACCGGCACCTTGGCGATGATGCTGGGCCTGGCGGTCGGTATCGACTACGCGCTGTTCGTCGTCTCCCGCTACCGCGAGGAGCGCGACCGGGGCCGTACGCCCGAGGAGGCGGCCGGGCTGGCCGTGGGCACCGCCGGGTCGGCGGTCGTCTTCGCCGGACTGACCGTGGTCATCGCGCTGGCGGGCCTCTCGGTGGTCGGCATTCCGATGCTGGCGAAGATGGGCCTGGCCGCGGCGGGCGCGGTGGTCGTCGCCGTGCTGATCGCCCTGACCCTCGTCCCGGCATTCCTGGGGTTCTGGCCGAACGCGGTGATGTCACGTCGTACACGCAAGGGAACCGAGCCGGACGACAAGGCCGAAACGCGCGGGAGGACCCTGCGCGGCAGGAGGCCCCTGCGGCGAAAGAAGCAGGCCGTGGCCCCCAGCAACTCCGGAGACGACGCCGTCGTGGCCCTCAGGGGCGGGGAGACGGACAAGAAGCAGCGGGACAACCTGGGTACCCGCTGGGCCCGCTTCGTCCTGCGCCGCCCGCTTCCCGTGCTGATCCTCGGTGTCGTGGGACTCGGTGGCCTCGCCCTTCCGGCGACGGGTCTGCAGCTGGGCATGCCAGGCGACGAGGCCAAGTCCACCTCCACCACCGAGCGCCGCGCCTACAACGCACTCGCCGAGGGCTTCGGCCCCGGCTTCAACGGACCGTTGACCATCGTCGTGGACGCCAGGGGAGCCGAGGACCCGAAGGCCGCCGTGAGCACGATCGGCGAGGAGATCGGCGCCACGAAGGGGATCGTTTCCGTCTCGCAGGCGCGCTTCAACGAGGCCGGTGACACCGCGGTGTTCATGGCCACCCCGTCCACCAGCCCGACCGACGAGAAGACCAAGACCCTGGTCACGACCATCCGTGACGAACGTCCCGCCGTCGAGTCGGCGACGGACGCCTCCTTCGAGGTCACCGGTACCACCGCGCTGAACATCGACATCGCCGAGAAGGTCCAGGCGGCGCTGGTCCCGTACCTGATCGTGGTGGTCGGTCTCGCGGTCGTGCTGCTGTTGGTGGTCTTCCGGTCGGTGCTCGTCCCACTGAAGGCGGCCCTGGGTTTCCTGCTGTCGGTGCTGGCGTCCATCGGTGTGGTCGTCCTGGTCTTCCAGCAAGGGCACGGTGCGGAACTGTTGGGTGCGGAGACCACCGGCCCGATCATGAGCATGATGCCGATCTTCCTGGTAGGCATCGTCTTCGGCTTGGCGATGGACTACGAGGTCTTCCTCGTCTCGCGTATGCGGGAGGCGTACACCCACGGCGAGACGGCCAGTCAGGCAGTGGTGTCCGGGTTCCGCCACAGCGCCCGGGTGGTGGCGGCCGCAGCGCTGATCATGATCGCGGTGTTCGCCGGGTTCGTCGGCGAGAGCGACTCCATGATCAAGATGATCGGGTTCGGGCTCGCCTCCGCCGTCCTGCTCGACGCGTTCGTCGTCCGGATGGCGATCGTGCCCGCCGTGCTCGCGCTGCTCGGCGACAAGGCGTGGTGGCTGCCTAAGCGGCTGGACCGCGTGCTGCCCCACGTCGATGTGGAGGGTGAGGCCCTCAGCCGCCGACCGGCCGACGCCCAGAGCCCTGCCCCGGACCTGGACCCGACGCCGGACGAGCCGGTCGGTGCGGGTGTCTGACCCGGCATCCACGCGTCCCCGGGCCGCCCGAGGCAAGTACCTCGGGCGGCCCGGGGACCGTCGTCCCGGGAAGTCGGCGATCATGGACCTAGCACCCCCACCGGGAGAATCCGTGCAGGGAGAGACACGATGACGAGCAACCTCGAGCGTCACTCGGAACGTCGTCCGCGCGTCGTGGACACGGTGATGTACCTGGCACTGTTCGGCTGCGTGGCCCTTGGCGCCTCGCTCGATTTCCCCGGGATGGACCTGCCGAAGAAGGACTGGCCTGCCGTACTCCTGGCCGGGATCTCCTGCCTCGGGCTGCTGAAGGCACGCATCCACCCGCGCAGCGCCCTCGCCGTGGCCACGACCTGCACGGTGGCCACCGGCGCCCTGGGCTACCTGCTCACCCCTCTGCTGCTGGCGCCCCTGATGATGGCGCTGTACTGGCTGGCTCTCAGCACCGATCCCAGGACCACGCGCATGTACGGCGTGACGGTCATGGCCATGGTGGTGATCACGACACTGCTCGACAAACCCACGACCGACATGCTCCTGCTCCGCACCCTCGGCCCCGTCCTGTGGCTGCTCCTGCCCATGGTCGGCGGCGGCAGGTCTCGCCTGCGGCACGCCTACACGGAGTCCGTCCAGGCGCGCGCCGCGCACGCCGAGCGCACCCGCGAGGAGGAGGCCCGCCTGCGCGTAGCAGAGGAACGCATGCGCATCGCCCGCGAACTCCACGACGTCGTCGCCCACCACATGGCCGTGGCCAACGCCCAGGCCGGCACCGCCGCCCACCTCGCCCCCACCCACCCCGAGCAGGCCCAGAAGATCCTCGCCGACCTGGCCCGCACCACATCGTCCGCGCTGCTCGAACTCCGCGCCACGGTCGGTGTCCTGCGCCAGGCCGACGACCCCGAATCCGACTGCCTGGAACCGGCCCCCGGCCTGCACCGCCTCCCCGAGCTCATCTCCGCGTGCGAGTCGGCCGGCCTCGCCGTCACCGTCACCACAGAAGGCGAACCGCAGCCACTGTCACCTGGTGTCGACCTGACGGCGTACCGGATCATCCAGGAGGCCCTCACCAACGCCACCAAACACGCCGCTGACCGCGCGGCCCAGGTCCGTCTCACCTACTCGGGCTCCCGCCTGCTCATCACGGTCACCAACGACGGGACCGCCGTGGCTCCGGCGGTCCCGGGCGGCGGCTACGGCCTGATGGGCATGCGCGAACGCGCCCACTCCGTCGGCGGCGAACTGCGCGCCGGCCCCCGCCCCCAAGGCGGCTTCGAAGTCACCACCGCACTGCCGCTCCACACCCACGCCCAGGAAGAGACCCTGGCACAACCACAAGAGGCCCCCCAGTGACCACCCGCGTCCTGCTCGCCGACGACCAAGCCCTGTTGCGCGGCACTTTCCGGCTCCTGATCGACTCCTGCGCCGACATGGAGGTGGTCGGCGAGGCCGCCAACGGTGAGCAAGCGGTGCACCTCGCCCGCACCCACCGCCCCGACGTGGTGCTCATGGACATCCGCATGCCCGGGACGGACGGACTGGCCGCCACCGCCACCATCTGCGACGACCCCGACCTCACCGGGACCCGGGTCCTCGTACTGACCATGTTCGAGACCGAGGAGTACGTCGCCAAGGCGCTGCGCGTGGGCGCCAGCGGCTTCCTTGGCAAATACGTCACCACAGACGCACTTCTCGATGGAATCCGCACGGTCGCCTCCGGTGAGGCCCTGCTGTCGCCGGGGGCGACACGAGCCCTCGTCAACCGCTTTCTCGCCACCCCGGTCCAGGGCGCTTTCCTCGCGCCCCCGGAGCGCCTGAGCGACCTCACACCCCGCGAACGGGAAGTCACCGCGCTGGCCGCCCAGGGCATGTCCAACGACGAGATCGCCGCCGAACTCGTCCTGAGCGTCCTCACCGTCCGCACGCACATCCAGCGTTCCCTGGCCAAGCTCGGCGCCCGCGACCGGGCCCAACTCGTGGTCATCGCCTACCAGACCGGACTCGTACGCCCGGAATCATCCAGTTTCTGACCACGACACAGTGCGGTCAGCGAAGCACGCAACAGAGCAGCCGCTTTGATGGCGCGCCTGCTCTGTGCTCCCGCAAGTGTGGTGACATGCATGCTTCGATGTTGCTGATACATCAGCAGGCTCTTGGGGGACGCATGGGGGCCGGCCAGCTGGGAAACGCGCAGTGCCAGTGCACGTCCGACGCCAGAGCAGCAAAGGCTGGGTCTGTGTAGTGAACGGTAAACCCAGTGGGTTTCGTTCAGAGGCGTCCGGCGATGAGCCAGCCCTCGAAGGCGATGCCGAAGGCTTGGAGTGCGGCCTTGCAGCGCATGATCCAGCGTTTGCATCCGGTGCCGGTCTGGTCCAGGCTCATGACGGCCAGACAGACGCACTTGAGGGCGGCCTGGTCGGTGGGGAAGCGCCCCCGGGCCCGGACGGCCTTGCGGCTCCGCGCGTTGATGCTCTCGCGTACAGGCTCTCTCCTGGAACTCGACGCGGCTGAGGTAGCCGAGCCGCTTCTGGATGCGCCGGCTGTTGTAGAAGCCGTCGATGTACTCGAAGAGCGCGAGGTTGGCCTCGGCCCGGGTGGTGAAGGTGCGGCCGCGGACGCATTCGGTTTGGATGAGCATCCAGAGGTTCTCCGCGAGGGCGTTGTCATACGAGTTTCCGACGGAGATCCCATGGAAGCCTGAACTCCCGCTCTCAGCAGTCGAGTTGTCAGATTCACGGAGTGCTGCGTGGGCTGGACCACAGGCAGCACCTGCGCCGCCCTGTGGAACGAAAGCCGCACCAAGACGGCAACAGTGTCCGGCTAGGCGGAGGTCTGTGCCATTTCGGGCGCCGTCTCGGTCCAGCCCTGTTCCGATCTCGGCGGGGACGGTGGAAAGTGAGGGGTGAGCGCCATCGCGACCCACGACGCCGACACCGGGAGCTGCTCCGGACCGGGAGTGGCCTTCGCGATGACCGGCGGCACCTTCCGCTGTCAGCACGGCTTCTGAGGAACCGGACCTGACTCCCCCGGCCGTCGCGAAAAACGACCCGCGCCAGAGGGGTCCGCGATCTCGACGTCCCGGTCATCGTGCTGCTCACCGGCCCCCAGGAGGAGTACCGCCGCGCCGCCCGGACGGCCCCTACTACAGTGTCTAGGGAGGTCGCGGGCGCCCCGCGCCTACGGCCAGACCCCGGACGCTTTCCTCACCACCGGTTCCTTCGCCTGCGACTACGACGTCGGCCGCTTCTCCTTCAACCAGACCTTCCAGTCCTCTCGAACCCGCCTGGAGAACTGGTCCGGGAAGCGCGAAACCTCGCCGCCTTCCCAGCAGCGCCGACGACCGGGAGCCCTTCTTGCAGGGCAGCAAGGCGTCGTACGTGAAGAGGGTCGTCCGTGAGGCGAACCGGCTGGAGCGCCGGGGCTGGCTGCTGGCCGGGCGACGTGCCGGAGATCCGGCAGGAGACCAAGACCGCCGTCAACTTCTGATGCCACGTCAGTCTGCCCGCCGCATCGGCAGGATCACCGCAGAGGGGTGATACGGGTCATGGAAGACCAGTTGGTCGGCGGGGATCAGGGCGGTCGCCGTCGCCCTCGGCTCGCCCGAGCCGGGGTTGCGGTTGTAGCGCGGGAAGGCGCCGCTGGAGACCTGGACGCGGATGCGATGACCGCGCTTGAAACGATGGGCCGTGGGCCAGAGTTGGACGTCGGCGCACTGTTCCTGCTCGGCGCCGGTCAGGCTGACGAGGCCGTCGCACACGTTCCAGGAGCGCCCGTCGGGGGCGATGTCGCAGAGCCGGACGAACACGTCGGCGTGACGCAGGCTGGAGCGGAACCAGATCTCGGCGCTGACCTCACCGACGACCTCGACGTCCTGGTCGAGGGCGGGAGTGGTGTAGGTGAGGACGTCCGGGCGAGCCTCCAGCGCGGTGTTGTCGACGCGGCCGGAGTCCTTGACCATGCGGACGCCGCCCACGGCCGGCGTGGGGTCGGCGGGGTCGTAGCGGTAGTGGTCGGGCTCGGATTTGGCGGGCTGCTCGTTCGACAGCGTGCCGCCGGGGTGCAGGTGGAAGCGTTGTGGCTCATAGCCGGCGGGCGGCCAGGACTCGAAGTTGCGCCAGGCTTCCTCGCCCATGACGTACAGCCGGACCGGCGCCCGCTCGGGCGGCTGTTCGCCGCGGGCGAGGGGGAGTCCGAACTGGATGGCCTCGTCGGCCATTCCGTTGTCGAGCCGCATATGGGTCCAAGGTCCGACGGTCAGCCGCGCCGGACGCCCCGCGTCCTGGAGGATCCGGAAGTCGCGCAGTTGGCCGGGGAGGAAGATGTCGTACCAGCCGCCGATCGAGCTGACCGGCGCGGTCACCTTGGCCACCCGGTCACGGTGGTCGAAGCCGTCCCAGCGCGGGGCGTGCGCGTCATGGGCGAGGATGTCCTGGATGTACGCGGAGCGCTCGCCGAGCGCGGCGACGTCCGCCCCGCCGAGCGGCAGTGTCCGCAGCGCCCGGGCGGTCTTCCTCGCCTGGGCGGACTGGCGGAGCACGGTCAGTGGCACGGGCAGTCGTTCCTGCGTGCCGATGTGCACGCCCCAGACGAACGGCGCTTCCAGCGACAGGCCGTCAGGGCGCACGAACTCCAGTGACAGGGCCGACTCGCTCATGACCGGGATCACGGCCTTGACCTGGGGCGGGAGTTGGTCGGCGACCGCCCACTGCACGTATCCCAGATAGCTCATGCCGTACAGCACGAGCGCATCGCCGCACCAGGGTTGCTCAAGCAGCCAGTCGAGCGTCGCCAAGCCGTCCGCGTCCTCCTGCCGCATCGGGTCGAACGTCCCGCCGGAGCCGAAGGTGCCGCGCACGCTCTGGAACAGGACCTGGTAGCCACGCTCCGCCAGCGGCCGCGCCATCATCGTGGCGATGGGCCCGCGCCGCCCGTACGGGGAGCGGACCAGCGCGGTCGGCAGGCCCTCACCGCCGGTCCGTGGTGTCCAGCGGTCGGCCAGGAGTTCGGCCCCGTCGGGCATCGGCACCCGTAGATCCCGTTGGACCACGACGTTCCGGGTCACCGGCGGGGACAGCTTCAGTTGGCGCTGGACGATGCGGCTGATCAGGCTCATGGACGATTCTCCGTGTCGGGAGCGCCGGCGGTCGGCGCGATGTCGGACATCAGGACGGACGTCACCCGCAGCAACCGGTCGGCGAACGCCTCGGGGTCGAGGGGATCGGCCCCTTCGACCACCCAGGTCGTGAAGAACGCGGATCCGCCACCGGACAGTAGGGTGGCGAGATCGTCGACGGTGTCCGGTGCGAGCCGGTTGCCGTACAGCCGTCGCAGGCTCTCCCGATTGACCGGGACCAACAGGCTGATCAGTCCACGGTTCAGTGCGACCCCGCAGGAGCTGGTCAGCAGGGCGCGGTAGAACGTCCGGTGTTCCGCGAAGTGCTGGCACAACGCGAGCGTCTGCTCGCGCGCGGTGAGCTGATCGGTGCCGTCCTGGAGACGTGGCAGCAGTTCCCGCCGTGCGAGATCGAGGCCTGCCTCCAGCAACAGTGTGTCCCGGTCGCCGAAGTGCTCATACACCAACCGGCGGCTTACGTCAGCCGCCTCGGCGATGTCGGAGAGCGCGACCGCCGCCGTGCCCTGCTCGGTCACCAGGGCGAACGCCGCCCGCATGAGGGCGGCACGTGAACGACGTACCCGGCGATCACGCGCCGGCTCAGGCTCCCTCAAGTGCATATCGAGATTCTGCACACGTGTTACTAAATGGGCAAGTGTTCTTCTTTCTGTTCCATGGCGACTCTTGTCGCGGGGCAATCCGTGATCGGCTGCCACGGGCGGTGACGTCATCCCCGTCAAGGACGCAGCAGCCTCATGATCATGTCCACGGAGTGCTCCACAGACCGGCGGCGTGAGCTGGCACTGGGCAGCATGACGTGGATGAGGACCGCACCGAGGAGCATGTCGAAGACGCCCTCGGGGTCCACATGAAGATCCACGCTGCCGGGAGCGGCGGCGTCGAGGATGGGCGGCCTCAACCTTGCGGCGCTCGATCTCGGTGGGCGAGAGGCTCGTTGAGCCGTACCAGTGTCCACTGCGGTGAAACCGATCCAGGACCTCGTGCCTTGGACAACCGCCCGCAAGCGCGGGAATGTTGTGCTGCACGGAGTCACTCCGTCAGGCCAGAATGGCCACCTGCCCTGCCTGCGCCGTACGCCGAGGACCCCCAGGTGACGCCCTCCAGCCCCGCAAACCCCCAGCACCCCGCCCGCCTGGCCTTGCGTACCGATCAGCAGGAGGGCATCGCCAACACGGTCCGTCACCTGCGCCGCCCGCACACCCGCGGACACGTCGTCTCCGCCTGCGGCACCGGCAAAACCCTCCTGGCGTTGCGCGCTTCTGAGGAGCTGGGAGTGCGGCATCTGGCGGTGGCAGTGCCGAGCCTGGACCTGGTTGCCCAGTGGGCGGCCGCTGCCCGCGCCGACTTCCGCCGCGATCCGATGATCACCGTCTCGTCGCTGCGCGCCGCCTCTCATCCGGTCCTGGCCGCAGCCCAGGCCGATTCCACCAACGCGGGGGAGTACCTGGCCTACTGGCTGGCCCGCCACCCCCGAGCAACGGTGTTCTTCACCTTCGACTCCCTGTCCAAAATCGAGGAAGCCCAGCACTCCGCCATCTTCCCCGCCCCCGTCTTCGACCTCCTGGTCGTCGACGAGGCCCACGCCACGGCCGGCACCTGGACCAAGAACTGGACGGTGCTGCACGACAACAGCCGCATCCCGGCCGACCGCCGTCTCTATCTCACCGCCACCCCCTACGTGTGGGAGGCACCGCGCCTGGCCGAGCCACCCACCACTGGCCCGCAGCCCAAGCGCACGACCGCGACGGCCCCGCACTGGGACGACCCCACGCTGCTGGCGACCATGGACCAGCCGAAGATCTTCGGCCCCCGCCTGCACACCTACTCCCACGCCGACGCCATCGATGACGGTGTCCTGGCCGACTACCAGCTCGTCGTCCCCACCGTCACTGACACTGAACTGCGTACCGCGCTCACCGATCCGGAAGCCGGGCCCACCGCGCGCCGCACCACAGCCCTGCATCTCGCCATCCTCAAGGCCATGCAAGAGCAGGACCTGAAGCACGTGTTCGTGTACTTCCAGCAGATCGCCGACGCAGCCGACTTCGCCCGCCAACTCCGCCACACCCTGCGCACCCTGCCCGACGACCAGCGCCCCGACTGGGCCGACCAGCTGAGCATTGAGTCCATCGACGGCACCCACAACCCCCACCAGCGCGCCGACATCCTCGCCCGCTTCACCGACGCCGAGCGGGGCGTGCTGGCCAACGCCAAGGTCCTCGGCGAGGGCGTCGACCTCCCGGCCGTCGACGCCGTCGTCTTCGCCGACCGCACCGGCAGCGTTCGCCGCATCGTCCAGGCCCTGGGCCGTGCCCTGCGCAAACCCCCCACCCTCGCCGCTAAGACGGCCAGCCTGGTCATCCCCGCCTACATCCCGCCCGGCGCTGATCCCACCGACCTGCTCGGCACCCCGTACGAAGCGCTCTGGCTGGTCACCGCCGCCCTACGCCACCACGACCAGACGATCGCCGCCCGCGCCCCGCGCGGTAAGAACACCCACCCCGCCCGGGACTCCCACACCTACATCACCCGCCGCTTCCGCTTCGACTTCACCCTCGATCCCGCCGCGATCGCCCACGCCCTGGACCTGCTGGTGTGGCCCGCGGGCGGCGCCATCCTGTCCGCCCCGCGCCGTGCCGGGCTCGCCGCCGCCCTGCGCTACCGAGCCGAGCACGGCCACCTGCGCGTGCCATCCGACTACGAGGACGCCTACGGCTACCGTCTGGGCGCCTACATCACCGGCCAGCGCACCGCCTACCAGGCCAGCGCCCTGGACGAGAGCTGGATCGCCGAACTCCAGGCGCTCGGCATGATCTGGGACGAGCATGAGGCCGCCTGGCAGGGCCACATGGCCACCGTCGAGGCCTACTGCGCTGAGCAGGGCCATCTCGCCATCCCTGCGCAAGAACCCGGCGGCCAGTTCCTCGTCGACCAGCGCGCACTGTCGCGCAAAGGCCGCCTCGCTCCCGAACGCGAAGCCCGGCTCACCGCCCTCGACACGGACTGGAAACTCCCGCACGGCCCCGACTGGCACCGCAAATACCACGTACTGCGACGCCACATCGAAGCCGGCAACCACCCCAGCACGCTGGCCCGCGACACAATGATCCACGGAGTGAAGGCGGGCACCTGGCTGCACCGCCAGTTCACGGCCTGGGACCAACTCGATCCCGGCCAGCGGGACCTACTCACCTGCCTCGAGCTCACCCCCGACTGCATCCCGATAGACCGTCAGGAAGGAACAGGCGCGGCCGCCACCCCGCGGAGGCGTACCTTCGCGCAGACTGCACACATCCTCAGCCTGTTTCTCGAACGATGGGGACGCACTCCCGGCGCCCGCGAGTGGATCGAAGTCGACGGCGAGCGCGTCATGATCGGACCCTGGCTGGCCAAAGCCCGCACCAAACTCAACGCCGGACAACTACCCGGCAAACACGCCCAGTTGTTGTCCGAGACCCTCGGCGGGCACGGGATCTTCCCAGCCGACCAGCCCTCAACCAGAACAGAAGACCGTCGCTCAGCCAACAACAGGGAAGACCTCTAATTCGAACCTTCCATAGTTTCTTCCCTAAGGAAGCAGGCCAACCCTGTAAGCTGAGCACGAACATCGGCAGCCACGCAGAGCGACCTCCCGCCAACCTGACACCCCCTCAACAAGCTGCGCCGATCACATCTGACGAACAGTCAAGAGGACGGAAACCCACCCCGCCGTGCTGGCTGATCTGAGCCGGTCGCGGAGCGATCCGGCTCTTCAACCCACCTATGCAAGAAACCACTTGTACTGAGTAAGCCCAGAGAAGTCGGAGCGGAGGCCCGATCGCGGAGCGAGCGGGACATCGCTCCGACGACCCAACAAGTGATCCGCGGAGCGGATCACACGGCCCCGGAGGGGCCGGCGTCTCCGCGGAGCGGAGACGGGTATCCGACGCGTAGCGTCGGCGCGTCGTTCCTGCGGAGCAGGACGCCCCGGACGGGAGGGCGGA
>NZ_JBSFVY010000033.1:81835-93104 GCF_053592555.1 Streptomyces sp. NPDC002643 | reverse complement strand
ACCGCCCCGCCCTACTCGACGGCTGCCTCGCAGAAACTGGACTCGCCCTCGGACCCGGATAACTCACTCCGACACCACGAGTTCAAGCTCAGTAGAAGGGGGCCGGGTGCAGTGTCTATGCATGAAAGCGACTATGCGTGTTCTCGCATAAACCGGGGCGGCCGGAGGTTGGGCGGAAACCTGTTGTCCCCGTCTGGGAGGCCTGACCGGAACCCCAGCCGGGCGCCTCCCTGGCGATCCCGACCCCAGGGCGACAGGGCGCGGCGCGCACAGATAGGCCGCTGGCGCGGCTTCAAGGGCCGTGGGGTACGCAGGTCAGCGAAGGGTCGGCGGGTCAGCACCAAGTCGGCACAGGTACCAGAAACAAGCTGTGAAACAGGAAGGGGCCAGACGCTAAGGTCTGGCCCCTGGACTGGGCTTTGCTCGCCTATCCGAGGTGGCGGGCTATGTGCCCGTCAGCTCCTCAGACGTTCACGCCGAAGTCCTGGGCGATGCCGACCAGGCCCGAGGCGTAGCCCTG
Organism: Streptomyces sp. NPDC002643; assembly: GCF_053592555.1. Classification (NCBI taxonomy): domain Bacteria; kingdom Bacillati; phylum Actinomycetota; class Actinomycetes; order Kitasatosporales; family Streptomycetaceae; genus Streptomyces; species Streptomyces sp. NPDC002643. The sequence continues at coordinate 92,584 of NZ_JBSFVY010000033.1, read as the reverse complement.
GCCTACCGCGCGGAACTTCCACTCGGCGCCGTTGCGGTAGAGCTCGCCGAAGACCATGGCCGTTTCGGTGGCGGCGTCCTCGGAGAGGTCGTAGCGGGCGATCTCGGCGCCGCCGGCCTGGTTGATGATGCGGATGTAGGCGTTGCGGACCTGGCCGAAGTTCTGCGAGCGGTTCTCCGCGTCGTAGATGGAGACCGGGAAGACGATCTTGTCGACGTCGGCCGGGAGCCCCGCCAGGTTGACGTTGATCGCCTCGTCGTCGCCCGCGCCCTCACCCGTGCGGTTGTCACCGGTGTGGACGATCGTGCTGTCCGGGGTCTGCTTGTTGTTGAAGAAGACGAAGTGACCGTCCGAGTAGACCTTGCCCGTCGGGTTGACCGCGATCGCCGAGGCGTCGAGGTCGAAGTCCGTGCCGGTGGTGGTGCGGACGTCCCAGCCGAGGCCCACGGTGACGGCGGTCAGGCCCGGAGCCTCCTTGGTGAGCGAGACGTTGCCACCCTTGGACAGGCTTACAGCCATGGTTGGGAGTCCTTCCCTCGTTGCGGTAGACGCTTCGCGCGACACGAAGCTACAGCTACACCTATGAACGCCGTCAGGGGTGGTGAAGGTTCCAGGTGTCGCCGGGAGTCTTTACTTTCTTTACCCATCATGCGCCGGGAGGGATTCCGGGATGAGCAGATGGGATGTACAGAGGTGTGAATATTGGGGTGACTCGGGGTCGGTAGGGGCGGGAACATGGTGTCCATGTCCGGTCCTTACGTCATTCGTGGTTCTGTCTCCCTTCCCGAGGCCGAGCTCAACTGGCGTTTCTCCCGGTCCTCCGGGCCCGGCGGGCAGCACGTCAACACCAGTGACTCCCAGGTCGAGCTGCGGTTCGATCTGGCCGGGACCGAGGCTCTTCCCGAGGTGTGGAAGCGGCGGGCGATCGAGCGGCTTGGCTCGCGGCTCGTCGACGGGGTCCTCGTCGTCCGGGCCTCCGAGCACCGGTCGCAGTGGCGTAATCGGGAGACCGCCGCCGTGCGCCTCGCCGCGCTGCTCGCCGAGGCCACCGCACCGCCGCCCAAGCCCCGCCGGCCCACCCGTGTCCCCAGGGGGATCAATGAGCGGCGGTTGCGGCAGAAGAAGCAGCGGTCCGAGACCAAGAGGGGGCGGCAGGGGCGCGACTGGGGCTGAGGTGGGGGTGGGGTGTGCGGTTGCTTTCGTTCGCGGTCGCACAGGAGGGGGTGAGGTTGGGGGATTCGCCCCCGCCGCCCCTACCCGTCCCGTCCCGTCCCGTCCCCAGGGGCTGTGCCCCTTTGACCCCCTGCGCCTCAAGGGGTGGGGGCGTTTGTCGGGGGCGGGTGCGGGTTCGTGGGGGCTGGTCGCGCCCACGCGGCGGAGCCGCAAATCGACACAGCCCCGCGCCCCTTTCAAGAGGGCCTGCGGCCCCTTGAAAGCGGGGGCGCCGCCCTTACCCCAACTGGCGGTATCTGCCCCGGAAATACGTCAGTGGGCCCGCCTCCGGGCCCGGAAGGGTTGCCTTCAGTACGCGGGCGATGACCAGCGTGTGGTCGCCCGCCGTCACCCGTTGTTCGGTGTGGCACTCCAGGGTGGCCAGGGCGCCGGTGATCAGGAGGGCGTTGGTGGACTCGCCTCTTGTGTGGGGGATGTCGGCGAACAGGAGGCGGTCGCTGACCCGGCCCTTCATGGCGAAGCGGGCGGCGATCGTGCGCTGGTTCTCGGTGAGGAGCGAGACGGCCCACAGCGGTTGCTCGGCGAGGAGGTCGTCCATACGGGAGCCCTCGCGGAGGCTGACCATGACGAGGGGCGGGTCCAGGGAGACCGACATGAAGGACGTCGCCGTCATGCCGACGTCCTCGCCGCGCGGGCCCTCCGGGTCCAGCGGGGGTTCGTACGCGGTCACCAGCACGACCCCGGCCGCCAGCCGGGACAGCGCCGCCCGGAACTCGTCTTCACTCACCCCCACAGCATGCCCGCCGGGCACCGGCACAGGGGTGGGCGGGGTGGGTGGGATCGGCGGGGCCGTCGGAACGAGGGTCACCGTGGGTGAGGCCGGCGAGGGTGAGGCCGGCGAGGCCGGCGAGGGTGACGCGGGCGAATTCGCGAGTGGCATCGCCGACGCACTCGCGAACGTTCCCGTCGTTCCCGTCGAGTCCGTCGTTCCCGCCGAGTCCATCGAGTCCGTCGAGTGCATTGGGCGCATCGAGTCCCGCGCGTCCGGTGGTGTGGTCGCGAGGCCCGTCGCGAGAGGAGTCTTCGGCACGTTCGAACGCTAGCCCTCGCCCGTTCGCCCCCACATCGGACCAGCGCCCGAACCCCACCCGACCCGGAGACCTAGGGCCTGTCGCTGGGACCGATCCACTCCTGGGCCGCGCCCAGACCCCGTCACAGTCCCTCCACAGAATCCTGAATCCTGTTCAGCCTGCGGCCTCGGGAAACGTTGAAACGGTGCTCAATTGCTCACGTTTTGTTGTGACTTGAGTCACAGGGGGCAGATTTTGTTGACCCTGTGTACCGAGTGGGCTCCGCGCTGTGATTCAGTGGCGGGGACGCTGCAAGCTGTAAGCGGGAACTGTAAGCGGTAGTAAGCCTGCGAGTTACGTAGGTTACAGCGATTGCGCCAGCTGCCACGAGATCTCGGGGGGAGGGCGAATGGAAACCGAGTCGGAGCCTTACGTCCGTCTGACGACGCTGCGGCAGTTGCACCAGGTGATGGCGGACATGAACACCGCACGCAGCCTGGCCGACACGCTGCAGACCGTCGCCGACGGCGTGGTCAACGGCCTTGGCTACGAACTGGCCTGTGTGAACCTCGTCCGCCCCGACGGCGACCTGGTCGTCGCCGCCCTCTCCGGGAACTCCGCCGCCGAGGCCCTGATCACGGGCAGAGTCGGTTCGCGTGCGTCATGGGAGCGCCGGCTCACCATGGGCGAGGCCTGGGGTGATCTGCGGTTCATACCGCACACCGAGGGCTGGGTGCTGGACGAGGACGACGTTCCCCAGTGGTACACCGACGGGCCCGCGCCCCGGTTCGAGGACGAGTGGCATCCGTCGGACCGGCTCTTCGCGCCGATGTACACGCCGGGGGCCAGTGGCGGGTCGTGCGGCGAACTGCTCGGTGTGATCTCCGTCGACCGGCCGCGCAACGGGCGGCGCCCGGGCGCGTGGGGGCGTGAGGCGCTCCAGATGTACGCCTTCCAGGCCGCCATCGCGATCAGCAACGCCCGGCTTCGGGCCAATATGCAGCGCGCCCTGGTCCGGCTCGAAAGGGAACAGCAGGCGCTGCGGGCCAGCGAGGAATCCTTCCGGCAGGCGTTCGAGTACGCGCCGAGCGGTATGGCCATCGCCGAGATGGGCGGGGACCAGCAGGGGCGGATTCTCCGGACCAACGACGCGCTCTGCCGGCTGCTCGGACGGCCCGCCTCCGCCATGCGGCGCTACGCGTTCTCCGACCTCGTCCACCCCGAGGACATAGGCACCCTGCTGCGCACCTCCGCCGAGGGCGGCCGGGCCGAGCTGCGGCTCGGGCGGCGCGACGGGACGTACGTCTGGGTCAGTCTGCGCAACTCCGTCGTCGCCGACGCCGCAGACGGGCCCCGCTTTCTGCTCACCCACGTCGAGGACATCGAGGAGCGCAAGCGCCGCGAGCTCCAGCTCGCCCACCGCGCCTCCCACGACGCCCTCACCGGACTGCCCAACTCCGCCGAACTGCGCTCCCGGCTCGCCGCCCGGCTCTGCCAGCGACCGCAGAGCCTGCCCGCCGGAGCCCCGGCCGACTCCATGGACGCGACGTTCACGCCGTACGGCGAGCAGTTCGACCAGCAGTTCGACCAGCAGTTCGGCGCGAGTGAGCCGGGGGGCGAGTTCGCAGCCGGGTTCGCGGGTGAGGCCGGTGGTGAGTTCGCACGTGGCGCCGAGCACGCGGGCGCCGGGCAGGCCCACCCGCATCCACCGCACCCGCAGTCCCACCCGCCGCAGCCGCACCCCTCCTTCGACGCCTACGAGGCCGGTACCGGGGGGCACACCTTCGACTTCCGCGCGGTGGCCGGGCCATACGACGCCTTCGATCATCATGTGCATGTCGTAGCGCCCGAGAGCGAGCGCGACGACGGGACCAAGGGGCTCGCGGTGCTCTTCTGCGACCTCGACGGTTTCAAGTCGATCAATGACCGGTTCGGGCACAACGCGGGTGACGCCGTCCTCATCGAGGTGGCCCGGCGGCTCAGCCGGGGCGTGCGCGACGGCGACACCGTGGCGCGGCTCGGCGGTGACGAGTTCGTCGTCCTCGCCGACGGCCTCGGCCGCGCCGACGCCCAGGACCTCGCCGTACGCCTCCGCAACGAGATCATCCAGCCGATCCGCGTCGACGGACGCACCATGCGCGTCGGCGGCAGTTTCGGCATCGGATGGGCACAGTGCGGCATGACGGCGGACGAAGTCTTGAAATCAGCTGACGAACGGATGTACGTCGAGAAACGATCTCGTCCCAGAGCGCATCGACGTGCCGGATAGCCCCTGATCAGTCCCTGATCAGCCGCAGTTCGGCGAGACGATGAGAGCGCAGTCACCCGTTTGGGGCAGCGTGACCGGGTAGGCTCGCACTTCTACACCCCCCGTTTCGCATCTGTACCGCACCGCTGAGGAGACCAAGGGATGACGCCCGGCAACAACGGCGCGAGCACGCCCGAGGACGACGACCCGTTCGGCTATCTCTACGCCGACGGTCAGGCCCGTGGCGCCCAGCCGCCGACGGGAAGCTACGGCTACCCGAACGCCGTCAACCGGGTGCGGCCGGTCGGTGAGCGCCAGTACGGGCAGCAGACCCAGCAGGCGCCGCAGGCACCGACCGCGCAGTACGGGCAGGTCCCGCAGCAGCAGGCGTACGGGCAGCCCCAGCAGGCGTACGGGCAGCCTCAGGGGGCGTACGGGCCGCCGGGTGCGCCCCAGCAGGCGCCGGGCGGCCCCGGCGGCGGGCCGACGAGCCGTCAGCAGGCGTACGGCGGCTCGGGCGGCGGGCGTGGCCGTGGGCCCAACACCAAGGGGCTCCTCATCGGCGCGATCGCCGTCGTGGCGGCCGTGATCATAGGCATCGGCGTCGCCATGCTCGGCGGCGACGAGGACCCGGACAACAGCGCGAGCGGCGGCACCTCCACCACCCCGTCCGCCCAGGACAGCACCGAGCCCAGCAGCTCGCCGAGCAAGTCCGCCGAGGCGGAGGAAAACGGCGAACTCCCCAAGGCCGACGCCAAGACCCTCGTCCTCGGCGGCAACGCCATCACCGCGTCGGACGTCCCGGGCGCCAAGTCGGAGGGTGGCTTCTATGTCACCAACTTCAACTCGGTGGGATCGTCGGTGACTTGGAAGATCGAGGACTTCGCCAAGGCGGGTACCTACAAGCTGTACGTCGTCTACGGCGTCCCGGGCAAGGATGCCGACGCCACCCTCACGGTCAACGGCACCGTCCAGACCCGCCCGCTCAACCTGGAGAACTTCGCCAACGCCCCCGAGGGCGACTACGAGAAGGGCTGGACGTACACCTGGGCGTCCGTCCAGCTCAACAAGGGCACCAACGAGGTCAAGGTCTCCTGCGAGCAGGGCAATTCCTGCGACGTCAACATCGACCAGCTGTATCTGGAGAAGGCCTGAGTCCGGTCGGGTCCTGAGCCCGGTCGGGTCCTGAGCCCGATCGCGTACTGAGGACGCGCCGAGGAGGGGGCCGCTCAGGCCGCCGTCGTTGCCTCGCCCGTGACCGACACCTGCCTCAGCAGCTCCTCGTACACCCCGCGGTCGAACTCGCCCGCCACCGGGGCCAGTACGGTCGCCGCCGACAGGGCCGTGGCCCGGGCCAGCCGGGTCGGCCAGGGCAGGTTCTCGACGCGGGCCGACAGCAGGCCGGCCACCGCCGCGTCACCCGCGCCGGTGGGGTTGCCCCGGAGGGGGTGCGGCGGGGTGGCACGCCACTGGCCCTCCGGGGTGTGGGCCAGCAGGCCCTTGGGGCCCAGGGAGGCGATCACCGCGTGGGCGCCCCGGCGGCGTACGTCGCGGGCGGCGCGGGACGGCTCGTGGGAACCGGTCAGCTCGGCCAGTTCGTCGGCGTTCGGCTTCACCATGTCGGGGCGAGCCGCCACCCCCCGCCGCAACGGCTCCCCGCTCGTGTCCAGCAGTACGGGTACGCCCCGCGTGCGCGCCGTGCGGATCAGGCCCGCGTACGCCCCCACCGGTACACCCGGCGGCAGGCTGCCGCACAGGGCCACCGCCGAGGCGGAGCGCAGCAGATCCTCGTACGCTTCCTGGAAGGCCGCCCACTCGGCGGGTGTGATCGGCGGGCCCGGTTCGTTGAGTTGAGTCGTGTCACCCGTGGCGTCTACCACGGCGATGGTCCGGCGCGTCGAGCCCTCGACCGGGAGCAGCGCGTCCACGACCCCCGAGGTGCGGGTGAGATGTTCCCGCACCGCCCGGCCCGTCGTGCCGCCTATGAAGCCCGTGGCCGTGACCTCGTGGCCGAGCGCCGCCAGTACGCGGGCCACGTTCAGGCCCTTGCCGCCCGGGCGTTCGGTCACCTCGGTCACCCGGTGGGTGGTGTGGGCCCTGAGGGCTCGTACGCGATGGGTGATGTCGAGAGCGGTGTTCAGCGTGACCGTGAGGATCACCTGGTCGTACCCCCTCGAAGCTTGACGATTTGATGCTCGATCATGCCAAAAGTGCGGCGGTCGGCCCAGTCCTCCGGGCCAACCGCCGTAATGGGTACTTACCTGCCAATGAGGGGGAGAATCAGGCCAGTTGGGGTGGGGTCACCACCCATTCGCCCTTTCTCATCACGCCCTTGAGGTCGAAGTTCTCGTCCAGGACGACCAGATCGGCGTCCTTGCCGGGCTCCAGGGAGCCGATGCGGTCGTCCAGGCCGAGGAGGCGGGCCGGGTTGGTGGACAGTGCTGTGACCGCGTTCTCGACGGAGAGCCCGTCGATCGTCACCGCCCGCTTGAACGCGCGGTCCAGGGTGAGGGTCGAGCCGGCGATCGAACCGCCTTCCACCAGACGGGCCACGCCGTCGGCGACCTCGACCTCCAGCGGGCCGAGCAGATAGCGGCCGTCTCCCACCCCGGCCGCGTCCATGGCGTCCGTGATGAACGCCACCCGCTCCGCGCCCGCGTGATGGAACGCCAGCTGGAGGGCGGCCGGGTGGAGATGGGTGCCGTCGTTGATCAACTCGACCGTGACGCGGTCGTCTTCGAGCAGCGCCGCGATCGGGCCCGGCTCCCGGTGGCCCAGTGGTGGCATCGCGTTGAAGAGGTGGGTGGCGACCGTGGCGCCCGCGTCGATGGCCTGAGTTGTTTGTTCGTAGGTCGCGTCCGTGTGGCCGATCGCCGCGATCACGCCGTGGTCCACGAGGAGGCGTACGGAGTCCAGGCCGCCGGGGAGTTCGGTGGCGAGGGTGAGCATCCTGGCGTGGCCGCGCGCCGCGTCCAGCAGCTTGCGCACCTCCGCCGGGTCCGGGTCGCGCAGCAACGACTCCGCGTGGGCGCCCTTGCGGCACGGGGAGATGAACGGGCCCTCGAAGTGGATGCCGGCGATGTCACCCTGCTCCGCGAACTCGCTCAGCAGGGCGGCCTGGTGGGAGAGGCGGGTGATGTCTTCTGTGACCGTGGAGGCGACGAGGGTGGTGGTGCCGTGTTCGCGGTGCGTGCGGATGGCTTTTTCGATGTCGGCTGCGGGGCCGGAGAAGGAGGCTCCGCCTCCGCCGTGGTTGTGGAGGTCCACGAAGCCGGGGAGCAGCCAGTGGCTGCCGCCAAGGTCGAGGGTGGGGATGTTGGTGGGGGTGTCGGCTGGGGGGTGCTCGGTGATTTGGGTGCCGTTGATGTGGAGGGTGCCGTTGGCGACTGTGCCGGTGGGGAGGACGACGTTGGCGCCTACGAGGGAGTAAGGGCCGTTGAGGGGCGGGTGCGGGTTGTTTGTGGTTGCTCGCGCCCGCGCGGCGGTAGCCGCAGATTCAGCACAGCCCCGCGCCCCTTTGGGTACGTTGCCCTGCTCGGCAGTTGTACGTGCGGCCCCCTTGAGGGGATCGCCGCCCTTGCCGGAGGTCGAGAGGTCCTGGTTTGTTGGCATCAGGGGGTTGCCTCCGGCGCTGTGGGGGGTGTGGCGGGTGGGGGCAGGAGGTCCCAGGCCAGGAGGGCCGCGCCTCTTGTGCCTGCTGTGTCGCCCAGGGCCGCCGGGACGATCGACGGGAGTTTCTGGAAGGTGAGCCGGCGTTCGACCGCTGCCCGTAGGGGGGTGAAGAGCGTGTCGCCCGCCTCCGCCAGGCCGCCGCCGATGATCAGGGTGCGGGGGTCCAGGAGGGTGAGCGCGGTGACCAGGCCGTCGGCCAGCGCGTCGATCGCCCGGCGCCAGACCGCCTCCGCCAGCGGGTCGCCGGAGTCCACCGCCTTGGCGCAGTCCGCCGCGTCCGCCTCCGGGTCGCCCGAGACCTCCGCCCAGGCCGCGCTGACCGCCGCCGCCGACGCGAAACGCTCCAGACAGCCGCGCTGGCCGCAGGGGCACGGGTCGCCCCCGGGGCGTACGACGACATGGCCGATCTCGCCCGCGAAACCGTGCGCCCCCGCCTCCACCCGGCCGTCGAACCCGATCGCCCCGGCGATCCCGGTGCCCAGCGCCACGAAGAGGAAGCGGTCCGCGCCCCGGCCCGCGCCCACGCGCCCCTCGGCCAGCCCTCCGGTGCGTACGTCGTGGCCGAGGGCGACCGGGGTGCCGCCCAGGCGCTCGGCGAGGAGCGCGCGCAGCGGGACGTCGCGCCAGCCGAGGTTCGCCGCGTAGACGGCGAGGCCGTGCTCGGCGTCGACGATGCCGGGGACGGCCACGCCGGCCGCCGCCGCGGGCTCGCCGAAGCGGTCCTCGCCGTGGGCGCGCAGCTCGGCGGCGAAGTCGAGGATGGAGCCGACCACCGCGTCCGGGCCGCGCTCCCGCTCGGTGGCGCGGCGCGCTTGGTGGAGCAGTTCGCCGTCGGCCCCGACCAGTGCGGCCTTCATTCCGGTGCCGCCCACATCGAGGGCGATGACATGTCTCACGGGGACAGTGTGGCCCGTATACCCGTGAGAGGTCTAGTCCACTTATGGGGGTGGGCCTTGGTGTGGGGCTTGTGGGTCTTGGTCTGGGTCTTGGTGTGGGCCCTATGGAGATGTTCGAGAGGGTTCGCGGTTGCCGCGTACGGAGGGTGAGGCCGTGGCCCAAGGTGGGGAGTGCGGGGCCGATGCGACAGGTTGGGGCAGTACGAGTGGGACAGCAGGGGTGGCAGTGCGCGAAGGTCGGGCCTGGGGTGCGTAAGGGCTGGGGGGCCGGGCTGTTAGCCCTGGGGTTGACCGGGGTCCTCGCCGGGTGTGGGGCGGGGGCCGAGGCCACCGGGCCCGGTGTCACGCTGCGGCTGGTCGCCGCGGACTACGGGGACTCCGGGAAGAACGGCACCCAGAAGTACTGGAGCGCGCTCGTCAAGGCGTACGAGAAGGACCATCCCGGTGTCGAGATCGATGTCACCGTGCTGTCCTGGAACGACGTCGACCGCGAGGTGAAGGAGATGGTCGACGCCGGTGAGGCGCCCGATCTCGCGCAGATCGGGACGTACGCCGACTACGCCTCGGCGGGCAGGCTGTACCCGATCGACGATCTGCTCTCCATTCCTGTCCAGGCCAATTTCCTCGGCCAGTTGGCGGACGCGGGCAAGGTGCGGCGGGTGGCGTACGGGATGCCGTTCGCGGCGTCCACGCGGTTGTTCTACTACAACAAGCGACTCTTCACCGAGGCCGACATCGATGGTGCGCCGAGTACGTGGAGTGAGCTGGCCGCCGATGCCAAGGCCCTCGACAAGGCCGGTGTGACGACCCCGTACGCCCTGCCGCTCGGGCCTGAGGAGGCCCAGGCCGAGACCATGCAGTGGATGCTCAGCGGTGGCGCCGGATACGTCGACGACGTCGGCAACTACCAGCTCGACTCCGACGACAACGTGCGCACCCTCACCTGGCTCAAGGACGAACTCGTCGGCAAGGGCCTCACCGGGCCCACCGCCCCCGCGAAGCTGAACCGCGCCGACGCCTTCGACGCGTTCGCGCGCGGTGAGGTCGGCATGGTCAGCGGGCATCCCGGGCTGATGCGGATGGCCGCCGAGCAGGGGGTCGAGTACGGCACCGCCGCGATGCCGGGCCGCGACGGGCGGTCCGCTGCCACCCTGGGCGTCACCGACTGGATGATGGCCTTCAAGCAGAACGGGCACCGCGAGGAGATCGGTGACTTCCTCGACTACGTCTACAGCGACAAGAACGTCCTCGCCTTCTCCCATCGGTACGACCTGCTGCCGGTGACCGTCTCCGCGTCCCAGACGATGGCCGGCGAGCCCGACGACGCCGCCCTCGCGCCGTTTCTCGACCAGTTGCCCACCGCCCGGCTCTACCCTGCCGGGAAGACGTCGTGGGCCGAGGTGAGCGTGGCGCTCAAGCGGCGCATCGGGCGGGCTGTTGGGCCGGAGGGCTCGCCGGGGGAGGTGTTGGAGCGGTTGCAGGACGTGGCGACTGTGGCGGATCAGGAGGAGTGAGGGTGGGTTGAGGCGGGGGGCGTCTGCGGGTGGGGCGCCTGGGGTGTGGGGCGCCTGGGGTGTGGGGGTGGGTCGGGGCCGGGCCGGTGTGTCAGCCCGTCGCAGGCGGACAGAAATGTCGGGGGGTGTGTTGTGGTGAAATTGATGGTCGCGCGGTAAGGGGAGGGCAAATTAAA
>NZ_JBSFVY010000033.1:0-81826 GCF_053592555.1 Streptomyces sp. NPDC002643 | reverse complement strand
CGTGGGGGGGGGGGGGGTGGGGGGGGGGGGGGGGGGGGGGGGGGGGGGGGGGGGGGGGGGGGGGGGGCGGGGGCCCGGGCCGGTGTGTCAGTCCGTCGCAGGCGGACGTACTGCTCGGGGGTTGGATGGCGTGAACTTTGCTGAGCCGGCTGTACGCGACGGACATAGGACACACCGGCCCGGCCCCTTCCGTCCGTACGCGGCTTCCCCGCCGTCGTGGTGGGGGCGGTGCCTTCCGTCCGTACGCGGCTAACCCGCCGTCGTGGTGGGGGCGTTGCCTTCCGTTCGTACGCGGTTTCCCCGCCGTCGTGGTGGGGGGCGTCGCCTTCCGTTCGTACGCGGTTTCCCTGCCGTTGTGGTGGGGGCGTTGCCTTCCGTTTGTACGTGGCTTTCCCGCCGTTGTGGTGGGGGCGGGGGCTCTTGTGGGGCGGGGGTGTTGTCGGTGGGGGGCGTTACGGTTTTCTCATGGATGAGCTTGGTGTGCGTGAGCAGGCGATTCTTGCTGTGGAGCGGCAGGGGTGGGCCGGGCCCGGGGCCAAGGAGCGGGCGATACGGGAGCGGCTGGGTATCGCCCCGGTGCGGTACTACCAGTTGCTCAATGCCCTGCTCGACGACGAGCGTGCCCTCGCCCATGACCCGGTGACGGTGAACCGTCTGCGGAGAGTACGGGACAGCCGTCGGGCCGAGAGATGACCACTCGGGTCGTCCTCCTCCGTGTGCCGCAGGGGCGCGGTTAGGGTCGGGGCATGGGCAGCGAAAAGGACTCCAAGGACCCCGAGGACCCCAAGGGCCGCAAGGACTTCACCTTGCCTACGCCTGCTACGCCGGCCGGGCGGGACGCGCTGGACGCGATCCTCGCGCGGCCCGGCCGTACGGTGGTGGGGCTCGACTTCGACGGGACGCTGGCGCCGATCGTGGCCGACCCCGAACAGGCCCGCGCCCACCCCGACGCGGTGGCCGCGCTGTCGGCCCTCGCCCCGCGGATCGCCTCCGTGGCCGTGATCACCGGGCGCCCCCCGGCCGTGGCGGTCGAGTACGGCGGTTTCGCGGGCGTTCCCGGGCTGGAGCGCCTGGTCGTACTGGGCCACTACGGCACGGAGCGCTGGGACGCCGCGACCGGCGAGGTGATCGCGCCGCCGCCGCACCCCGGGGTGGCCGCCGCCCGTGCCGAGCTGCCCGCGATCCTGGAGCGCGTCGGGGCGGCGGAGGGCACGTGGGTGGAGGAGAAGGGCCGGGCGATCGCCGTCCACACCCGTCGGGCCCTCGACCCCCAGGCCGCCCTGGACTCCCTCCGCGCCCCGCTGGGCGAACTGGCCGCTCAGCACGGACTGATCGTCGAACCGGGCCGCCTCGTCCTCGAACTCCGGCCCCCCGGCATGGACAAGGGCGCGGCCCTGCGCGCCCACGTCCGCGCGACGAACGCCCAAGCGGTTCTCTACGCCGGGGACGATCTCGGTGACCTCCCCGCCTTCGACATGGTCGAGACGCTACGGGCTGAGGGGACGTTCGGTCTCCTGGTCTGCAGCGGCAGCACGGAGGTGACGGAGCTGGCGAAGAGGGCGGATGTCGTCGTCGATGGTCCGGCGGGGGTCGTGCGGTTGTTGGCGACGATCGCGGAGTTCCTGCGACGGCAGCAGCAGAGCGCCCAATAGCTCGGGGGCGGTGTGGTCACGGCGAGTGCGGGTGCGGTGTGGTTGCTCGCGCAGTTCCCCGCGCCCCTAAAAAGGCGGGGCGCAGCCCCAAGCCTTTAGGGGCGCGGGGCTGTGACATTTGCGGCTCCGCCGCGTGGGCGCGACCAGCCCCCACCCACCCGCACTCGCCGAAATCACACTGCTCCCCGAGCTACTGGGCGCCCCGCAGCTCGGCAAGCTGGTCCAGGAACCAGCGGGTCGGGGGCAGCGCCGTCGCCGCGGCGGCCAGCCGCTTCGTGCGTTCGGCCCGTTCCGGCGGCGCCATCGACAACCCCTGGTGCAGCGCGGCCGCGGTGCCCCCGATGTCGTAGGGGTTCACGACCAGCGCGTCGTCGGCCAGCTCCTCGTACGCCCCGGCCTCACGCGACAGCACGAGCACGCACCCCTCGTCCGAGACGACCGGGACCTCCTTGGCGACGAGGTTCATGCCGTCGCGGATGGGGTTGACGAGGGCGACGTCGGCGAGGCGGTACGCGGCCAGGGAGCGGGCGAAGTCGTCCTTGACGTGGAGGACGACCGGGGTCCAACTCGGCGTCCCGTACGCGGAGTTGATCGCGTCGGCGAGGCGTTGGACCTCGGCCGTGTAGTCGCGGTAGACGGCGAGGTCCTGGCGGGAGGGGTAGGCGAAGGCCACGTGGACGACGCGTTCGCGCCAGCTGGGGTGGTCGTCGAGGAGCTGGCGGTAGGCGAGGAGGCCCCGGACGATGTTCTTGGAGAGTTCGGTGCGGTCGACGCGGACGATCGTGCGGCGGGGGGTGCCGTCGGGGGACGAGCCGATCTGCTCGCGGAGCGCCGTCATGCGATCGGCCACGTCCGGTTCGTGGGCCCGGCGGCGCAGGAAGTCCGCGTCCGCGCCCAGGCCGTGGACGCCGATACGGGTGCCGGAGGGGATGCCGGGGCCCAGGACCGCGTGACAGCACTCCGTGAACGCGTCCGCCCAGCGCCGGGTCAGGAACGCGGCCCGGTCGGCGCCGAGGATTCCGCTCAGCACCTGGGCGGCGATGTCGTCGGGGAGGAGGCGGAAGTAGTCCGGCGGGGCCCAGGGGGTGTGGGAGAAGTGGCCGATACGGAGGTCGGGGCGCAGCTCGCGGAGCATCCTCGGGACCAGGGTGAGGTGGTAGTCCTGCACCAGGACCGCCGCGTTCTCGGCCGCCTCGTCCGCCAGGGCCTCCGCGAAGGCGTGGTTGTACGTCTCGTACGCCGCCCAGCGCTCGCGGAACTCGGCGTCGAAGGACGGTTCCAGCGGGGTCTGGTACAGCATGTGGTGCACGAACCAGAGGGTGGAGTTGGCGACGCCGTTGTACGCGGCGTGGTGCACGTCGGCGGGGATGTCGAGCATCCGTACGCCGGGCTCGCCGACTCCGCGTCGTACGGCCTCGCGGTCGCCGTCGCCCAGTGCGGAGCAGACCCAGACCGCGCCGGACTCCGGGTCGATCGCGGAGAGGCCCGAGACCAGGCCGCCGCCGCCGCGCTTCGCCGTGAGGCCGCCGGTCGTGTCGTCCGCGGTGTAGGTGACAGGGCCTCGGTTGGAGGCGACCAGCACGTGGGCCGCGCCGTGGGTTGATGCCATACGGCTCCATCTAGCCAGAGGGTTCGGCGGTCAAACGTGCGATGCGCTGTCTGCCGGAGCGCCTAATAGCTCGGGGGCGGTGTGGTTTTTGCGGCTGCGGGTGGGTGGGGGTTTCTCGCGCAGTTCCCCGCGCCCCTAAAGGCTTGGGGCTGCGCCCCGCCTTTATCGGCCCGCCGGGCCGATGAAAAAAGCAGGCCGCAGGCCGCTTTTTTCAGGGGCGCGGGGAACTGTGCGATCAGCCCCCACCCGCCCGCAGCCGCCACTCAACCCCCCCGCCCCCACCCCTCACGCGGCCTTCCGCTTCACATACTCCGCGATCTCCACCATCGGCGGCCTCTCCTCCAAGTCCACCGAGTACGTACGCGGCTCGAAGCCCTCCTCCCCCCGTTCGAACTGCGTCAGCACCGGACGGATCAGGTGGCCCCGGGCCAGCCTCAGCTGGGCGGTGCGGTAGATCGCCGCGGACATGCGGCCCAGCGCCGCCCCGTCCTGGTGGCGGTGTTTGCGGACGCCCACATCCACCTGGGCCAGGGCGTCCAGCCCCACCAGGTGCAGGGCGTCGACCAGCATGCCCAGCTCCACCCCGTAGCCCACCGGGAACGGGAGCTGTTCCAGCAGGGAGCGGCGGGCCGCGTACTCGCCGCCCAGCGGCTGGACGAAACCGGCCAGCTGGGGCCAGTGCATGTTCAGCAGGGGGCGGGCCATGAGTTCCGTCACCCTGCCGCCCTGGCCGGGAGCGGAGCCCAGCGGGCGTTCGTACATCGCCTTGACCAGGTCGACGTCCGGGTCGGTGAGGAGCGGGCCGACGATGCCGGAGACGAAGTCGGACGAGAACTCCTTCAGGTCCGCGTCTACGAAGCAGACGATGTCGCCGGTCGTCACCAGCAGGGAGCGCCACAGGACCTCGCCCTTGCCGGGGACCGCCGGGACGCGCGGGAGGATCGCGTCACGGTGGACGACCCTCGCCCCGGCCGCCGCCGCCACCTGGGACGTACGGTCCGTCGAACCGGAGTCGACGACCACGATCTCGTCGACGAGCGGGACCTGGAGCATGAGGTCGTGACGGATGATCGTGACGATCTCGCCGACCGTCTCCTCCTCGTTGAGCGCGGGCAGGACCACGCTCACCGTCCGGCCCGTGGCACGCTTCGCGGCCATGATCTTGTGGAGCGGGCGATCGGTCACCGACCAGGAGCGGGTGCTCAGCCACTGCTCGACTTCCTTCAGCACAGTGCGAGGCTCCTCTGCGTTCTCTCGGCGCGTTACGGGATCAGCAGCCGTATGTCCGCCGCGAAGTGGCGATGGAGGCGGAGTGGCTGATGTCACAGCCATCTCGCGGTACGGACGGCTCCCTCAACTGTCCTGGCCTTCGGTTACAGTCTTGAACAACGCTGGTGACCATCGCATGTCGGGGGTCGTTTGCGTATACAACCAAATACCGCTCATCCAGAGGGGCAGAGGGACACGGCCCGATGAAGCCCCGGCAACCCTCCAGCCGGTCTCGTAGTTGATCACCGTCGATCACCGATCACCGTCGATCACATCGCGAGGCTCCCGGCTAGGGAAGGTGCCAAATCCGTCTCACGGCGAGATGCGTCGTGAGGAAGATGAGGAGAAAGGGCCTCGCCTCACATGGCTGCGCAGACTGTCGCAAGCGAATCCAACGCGATCGACTCCCACACGACCGCTTCCGACGCCACCGAATCCAACGCGACCGACTCCGTGACCGTCAACCTCGGTGCCGCCGCCGCGCTCTCCTGTCGCGAATGCGGTCACCGCGTTCCGCTCGGCCCCGTCTTCGCGTGCGAGGAGTGTTTCGGGCCACTGGAGATCGCGTACGACTTCTCCGCGTACGACACGGAGGAGCTGCGGAAGCGGATCGAGTCCGGGCCCGCCAACATCTGGCGTTACGCGCCCCTCCTTCCCGTCCCGGCCGACGTCGCCGACAAGCCGAACATCAACCCCGGCTGGACCCAGCTCGTCAAGGCCGACAACCTCGCCCGTGAGCTGGGTGTCGACGCCGGCAAGCTGTTCATCAAGGACGACTCCGGCAACCCGACGCACTCCTTCAAGGACCGCGTCGTCGCCCAGGCCCTGGAGGCCGCCCGCGCCTTCGGCTTCACCACTCTCTCCTGCTCCTCCACCGGCAACCTCGCCGGTGCAGTCGGCGCCGCCGCCGCCCGCGCCGGCTTCCGCTCCTGCGTGTTCATCCCGCACGACCTGGAGCAGGGCAAGGTCGTCATGGCCGCCGTCTACGGCGGTGAGCTGGTCGGCATCGAGGGCAACTACGACGACGTCAACCGCTTCTGCTCCGAGCTGATCGGCGACCCCGCCGGCGAGGGCTGGGGCTTCGTCAACGTCAACCTCCGGCCGTACTACGCCGAGGGCTCCAAGACCCTCGCGTACGAGATCTGCGAGCAGCTCGGCTGGCAGCTGCCGGACCAGATCGTCGTGCCCATCGCCTCCGGGTCCCAGCTCACGAAGATCGACAAGGGGCTGCAGGAGCTGATCAAGCTCGGGCTCGTCGAGGACAAGCCGTACAAGATCTTCGGTGCGCAGGCCGAGGGGTGTTCGCCGGTGTCGGTCGCCTACAAGGCGGGGCACGATGTCGTACGGCCGCAGAAGCCGAACACGATCGCGAAGTCGCTCGCTATCGGCAACCCCGCGGATGGTCCTTACGTTCTCGATATCGCTCGGCGCACCGGTGGGGCTGTCGAGGATGTGAACGATGAGCAGGTCGTGGATGCGATCAAGTTGCTGGCGCGGACCGAGGGGATCTTTGCGGAGACCGCCGGGGGGGTGACGGTCGGAGTCACTCGGAAGCTGATCGAGAACGGGGTTCTTGACCCGTCGCTCACGACCGTTGTGCTCAACACCGGGGATGGGCTCAAGACGCTTGACGCCGTCGCCGGTACGGGGCTTACGGCCACGATTCGGCCCAGCCTTGAGTCGTTTCGTGAAGCGGGGCTTGTGTAGGGCCCGTTAGGTAGTTGTTCGTCTGCGGCCTGTGGGGGCTGGTCGCGCAGTTCCCCGCGCCCCTTAAGGGCGCTGTACTTGACCGGAGGTCACACGTCATGTCCGTCAACGTTCGCATCCCCACCATCCTTCGTACCTACACCGGCGGGAAGGCCGAGGTGAGTGCCGAAGGTGCCACCCTTGCCGAGGTCATCGCTGATCTTGAGAAGAACCATGCGGGGATCGCCGCTCGGGTTCTCGATGATCAGGGGAAGCTGCGGCGGTTCGTGAACGTGTACGTGAACGACGACGACGTGCGGTTCGAGCAGGGGCTGGAGACGGCCACTCCGGACGGGGCCGGCGTGTCGATCATCCCGGCCGTCGCCGGAGGCTGACCGCACCCGTGAGTAGTAACCGTCGGTAACAGCGGTTACTCGGTGTTCATCGAATTGCCCTCTCCGTAAGAGAAGCGGAGGGGGCAATTCTCTATGATTGAGCGCGGTACAGTTGGGGAACCCGGATCGCTCCCCGTAGTGATTTCATGCCGGGCGCATATTTGATCGCGCCGCACGCCCTATATGAAGTAGCCAAAGTGTGCACGGCATTTGCGTATTTCGCTCCTTTTGTGTGGCCCGACTTGCCCTGAATTCGGATGAATTGTTCGTACATTCCCGACTGGGCGTGTCCAGATTTCTCGTCCAATTGACCTGTTGCAGACGGCAGTTGGACAGATACATTCAGCCGCGGTCGACGCGTTCCGGCGCACGCCCCCAACCGTTGGGGGGTGAGGTCTGACCCGGGTCCGCGAAGTGTGGATCTGTGCAAGGGCCAGTAATAGGGGAGTTAGGCATGGCTCAGGGCACCGTCAAGTGGTTCAACGCGGAGAAGGGGTACGGCTTCATCGCGGTCGACGGTGGTGCGGATGTATTCGTCCACTACAGCGCCATCCAGATGGACGGCTACCGCACTCTGGAAGAGGGTCAGCGGGTCGAGTTCGAGATCTCGCAGGGCCAGAAGGGGCCGCAGGCGGACATGGTCCGCGTGGCGGCCGGCTGAAGCAACGCGCCGGTTCTTTCGCAGCGACGTTCTTCGTTCTTCATCGGAGGGCTCGCATCCCGGGCACGGGGTGCGAGCCCTTCTGCATGTGTGCCCAGCGGGCGTACGCACGGGTGTCCACGGGCGCGTTCACCTGCGGATCATTGGTAGGCGCTTGCACTCGGCATGGTCGAGTGCTAATCATTGGCGTTAGCACTCTGAAGGTGAGAGTGACAAAGAAGGACCGGGTCGGTGAGGCCCGCAGGCCAGGTGGGGCATGGAACCACGAGGTGTGCGAGCCGTCCGTCGCGGGCGCGGGCGCGGTCCGAAGGAATCACCCCCAGTCCTGGAGGGACCACTTCACATGGCCAAGATCATCGCGTTCGACGAGGAGGCGCGGCGCGGCCTTGAGCGCGGTATGAACCAGCTCGCCGACGCCGTCAAGGTCACCCTCGGCCCCAAGGGCCGCAACGTCGTCCTTGAGAAGAAGTGGGGCGCCCCCACGATCACCAACGATGGTGTCTCCATCGCCAAGGAGATCGAGCTCGAAGACCCGTACGAGAAGATCGGCGCCGAGCTGGTCAAGGAAGTCGCCAAGAAGACGGACGACGTCGCCGGTGACGGTACGACCACCGCGACCGTCCTCGCCCAGGCGCTGGTACGCGAGGGCCTGCGCAACGTCGCGGCCGGTGCCAACCCGATGGCTCTGAAGCGCGGTATCGAGAAGGCCGTCGAGGCCGTCTCCGGTGCGCTGCTCGACCAGGCCAAGGAGGTCGAGACCAAGGAGCAGATCGCCTCCACGGCCTCCATCTCCGCCGCCGACACCCAGATCGGCGAGCTGATCGCCGAGGCCATGGACAAGGTCGGCAAGGAAGGCGTCATCACCGTCGAGGAGTCGCAGACCTTCGGTCTGGAGCTTGAGCTCACCGAGGGCATGCGCTTCGACAAGGGCTACATCTCGGCGTACTTCGCGACCGACATGGAGCGCATGGAGGCCGTGCTTGAGGACCCCTACATCCTCATCGCCAACTCCAAGATCTCCAACGTCAAGGACCTGCTCCCGCTCCTGGAGAAGGTCATGCAGTCGGGCAAGCCGCTGCTGATCATCGCCGAGGACGTCGAGGGCGAGGCCCTGTCGACCCTGGTCGTCAACAAGATCCGCGGCACGTTCCGTTCCGTCGCCGTCAAGGCGCCGGGCTTCGGTGACCGCCGCAAGGCGATGCTGAACGACATCGCCATCCTCACCGGTGGCGAGGTCATCTCCGAGGAGGTCGGTCTCAAGCTGGAGAACACCTCCCTGGACCTCCTGGGCCGTGCCCGCAAGATCGTCATCACCAAGGACGAGACCACTGTCGTCGACGGTGCCGGCTCCTCCGAGCAGGTTCAGGGCCGGGTCAACCAGATCCGCGCCGAGATCGAGAACAGCGACTCGGACTACGACCGCGAGAAGCTCCAGGAGCGCCTGGCGAAGCTCGCGGGCGGCGTGGCCGTCATCAAGGCCGGTGCCGCGACCGAGGTCGAGCTGAAGGAGCGCAAGCACCGCATCGAGGACGCCGTTCGCAACGCGAAGGCGGCCGTCGAGGAGGGCATCGTCGCCGGTGGTGGCGTGGCCCTGCTGCAGGCCTCGCAGGTCTTCGAGAAGCTGGAGCTGGAGGGCGACGAGGCCACCGGTGCCGCCGCCGTCAAGCTGGCGCTTGAGGCCCCGCTGAAGCAGATCGCCGTGAACGCCGGCCTTGAGGGTGGCGTCGTGGTGGAGAAGGTCCGCAACCTCACCCCGGGTCACGGCCTCAACGCCGCGACCGGTGAGTACGTCGACCTGGTCAAGGAAGGCATCATCGACCCGGCGAAGGTCACGCGCTCCGCTCTGCAGAACGCCGCCTCCATCGCCGCGCTCTTCCTCACCACCGAGGCCGTCATCGCCGACAAGCCGGAGAAGGCCGCCGCGCCCGCCGGTGGCGGTATGCCGGGCGGTGACATGGACTTCTGATCGACCTGGCGGTTGATCGACGTCTTCAGTACCGAGGGCGGCATCCCCTGTTCACACGGGGGGTGCCGCCCTCGGGCGTGTGCGGGGCCGGGAGGTGTGGCCGGGCGGGTGCGTGTCCGGGGTCACAGTGCGGGAGGTCCGGCGGTGGAATGCCGTGCGGGCCGGGGAGGTTGATCCCTACGGCAGTTCATGCGCGTGCATGTACCGCCGTATGGATCACCTATTCGATGTCCGGCCGACCTCTGCGAGGAGTCCCCGCGTGACCACCCCCACCACCGCTACCTCTGCCACGACCCCCACCACCTCCGCCTCCCGTGCCGCTGAGGTTCTTTCCCGGCCCGTGGTCATCAACGGGCTGACCGTGCCCAATCGGATCGTGATGGCGCCCATGACGCGTCAGTTCTCGCCGGGGGGTGTGCCCGGGGCGGATGTGGCCTCCTACTACGGGCGGCGGGCCGGGGCCGGGGTGGGGCTGATCGTGACCGAGGGGACGTATGTCGGGCATGAGTCGGCGGGGCAGAGTGCGAGCATTCCGCGGTTCCACGGGGAGGAGCAGCTCGCGGGGTGGGCGAAGGTCGCCGAGGCCGTGCACGCGGCCGGGGGGAAGATCGTGCCGCAGTTGTGGCACATCGGGATGGTGCGGGAGCAGGGGCAGCCGCCGTTCGAGGACGCGCCCGCCGTCGGGCCGTCCGGGATTCGGCTGGACGGCACCGAGGGCACCGGCAAGGCCATGACCCAGCGGGATGTCGATGATGTCATCGGGGCGTTCGCCGAGGCCGCCGCCGCTGCCGAGCGGATCGGGTTCGACGGGGTCGAGCTGCACGGCGCGCACGGCTATCTCATCGACCAGTTCCTCTGGGCCGGCACCAACCGGCGCACCGACGCGTACGGGGGTGACCAGGTCGCCCGTACCAGGTTCGCGGCGGAGATCGTGGCCGCCGTGCGGGAGTCCGTGTCGGCCGAGTTCCCCGTGATCTTCCGGTACTCGCAGTGGAAGTCCGAGAACTACGACGCCCGGCTGGCCGAGACGCCCGAGGAACTGGACGCCGTCCTCGCGCCCCTCGCCGCCGCCGGTGTCGACGCCTTCCACGCCTCCACCCGGCGCTACTGGCTGCCCGAGTTCGAGGGATCGGATCTCAATCTGGCCGGCTGGACGAAGAAGGTCACCGGCAAGCCCACCATCACCGTCGGCTCGGTCGGCCTCGACGGTGACTTCCTGCGCGGCTTCGCCGGCGAGGGCTCCCCGGTCAAGGGCATCGACGATCTGCTGGACAGCCTGGAGGCCGAGGAGTACGACCTCGTCGCCGTCGGCCGCGCGCTGCTCCAGGACCCCGAGTGGGCGGCGAAGGTCCTCGCGGGGCGTGCGGAAGAACTGAAGCCGTTCGAGGCACAGTCCTTGCACACCCTCAGCTGAGCGGCCTCGGCTGGGCGGCCTGGGTCAACCGGGGCCGAGCCGTCCCGGCTGGGCCGGGTGCCGGACGGGCGGGCGGGCCGGCGGTTACGAGGTGCCGCTGCGCCCACCCGTGCCGCCCAGCGGCACGATTGCCCGCAGCTACGGCGGGTGGGCGGTAGCCCCAGTGGCACGATTGCCCGCCGGACGGGACTGCTTGCCGCGGTGGGGCATCTGAGGGGCGTTGGCGTCGTCGTCGTCACCGGGGACCTCGTGAGGGGCTTTCGCCAAGTCTCCCCAGTACCCGGCGGTAGTGGGCCTCTTCCGTTGAAAAGGGCGTTGTAGGGTCGAGAGGCGAAGTCGCCCGGTGCCCCAACTGTCGCTGTGCGCGCGGTAGTTGGGGATTCTGTGTGTGCGACCGCTCCCCCCTTCACCCCCCACGAACGGGACGAGAGTTCTCATGGCACGACACAAGTTCAGCAGCAGGTTCAAGCGGTTCGTCGCGGTGGGCGCGGCCGTGGCCGGGGCGGCGGGTGGCCTTGTCGCCGCCGCCAACGCGGGCGCCAGCGAGGCCGAACCCGCCGCCGTCAAGGCAGACGTCAGGGCCGAGGTCAAGGTCGACCTCAAGGCCAAGAAGCCGGTGGAGAGGCTCGTCGTCAGGGCGGCGTTCGCACCGGCGGGCACGGCGGACGTGGCGCCGGCCGTCACGTACAACACCGAACTGGTGCCGCTCACCTCCTGGGTGCAGGTCAAGGAGGAGCTGCGGCGCGACGGCGGTACGCGCATCGAGCTGCGGCTGCGGGGGCTCGTCGAGAACCGCGTATACGGGGCCCATGTCCACACCAAGCCGTGCGGCAAGCTGCCCGCCGACGCCGGGCCGCACTACCAGGACGCGGTGGACCCCGTGCAGCCCTCCGTCGACCCCGCGTACGCCAACCCCGAGAACGAGGTGTGGCTGGACGTGAAGGCCAACGGCGATGGCTCCGGGCGGTCCGTCGCCGTCGTCGACTGGCGGTTCCGCGAGGGCGGGGCCCGTTCCGTGGTGGTGCACGAGGCGGCGACCTCCACGCACGAGGGCCACGCCGGAACCGCGGGCGCACGCCTGGCCTGCGTGAACGTGCCCTTCAAGTAGGCCAGTAGGCCGTCAACGTCGTTGGGACATGGCCGCGCGGATCTCGGCCGCGCGGGCGTGGATCGAGGGCGCGGGGACGGGTGCCTTGGGCCGGGGCGGGGTGGGTTCGCCCCGGCAGGGGCCGCAGGTGCCGCCGGGTAGGGCCTCTGGGCGGCCCGGGGCGCGGCAGGTCGCGCATTCCAGCATGCGGAGGGGGCCCCGGCGGGACGGCTCGGGGGCCGACGGCGGTGGTTCCGGGGGGAGTTTGTCGCGCAGACGGGTACGGAGGAGCGCGGCCGGGCTGTGGATCGGGGTGGGCAGGCCGGACGTCAGGGCCAGGTGTACGTACTCGTCCGTCGCCCCCCGTTCCAGCCACGGTTGGAGCAGGGGGGCCAGCGTCACGCACTCCGCCTGGGAGAGGGACAGGGCCGGGGTCGTACGGCCGAGGGCGGCGAGGAGGACGAGGGCGCGCGAGCGGGTGGGGGCGGCGGCGGGGGCGGTACCTGTGCGCTCGGGGGTCCGGGTCGCTCGGGCCGGGTCGGGGTCGCCGTCCTCGTTCGACTCGTGTACGTCGCCCCTCGTGAACCTCGCCCACCACGTGTCGTCCCTCGGCGTACGCGAGAACCACGTTCGGGTGATCCAGTGGGAGCTGCCGGATTCGCCGGTCACACACTCGCGGCCCCGGCGCAGATGGCCCGCCGTCTGGAGCCTGTTGAGGGCGGTGCGCAGGGCGCATTGGCCGTACGGGAGGTTCTTGGCCAGCGTTTTCACGGAGATGTCGGCGCCCTCGGGGAGGCGGTCGATGTACGACGCGATGGCCGCCTCGCGGGGTGCGAGATGCGCGAAGTCGTGGGCCGTGCGGCGGAGTTGGTCCGAGGCGGTGCGTTTGCCGTAGCCCGGCCTGGACATGGGGTGCGAGGGAAGCGAGGCAGCACTAAGCTGGGTGACAGTCATGGGATCGGAGTCTGTTCCTTCGATCTTGTGGTTAAGCCCCCGTTTGGATGTTGGCCCATCCGGCGGGGGCTGTTGCGTCTGTGGGAACGCTAGACCGTCGTGACTGTCTGTGGCAACTCGGATGCGAGAAGTCAACTCGCTGGGTGGGAGGGTGGGTTGAGACCCACCTCCCGTTCCTCGAAAAGAGGGCTCAGGGCTCGGCGTGTGGGGCTTGGCGCTTGAGCCTCGGGGCTGTTCCGCTGGGGTCAGCCCATCGTTTTCGCGCCGTCCAGGGACTCCCGGATGATGTCCGCGTGGCCCGCGTGCTGCGAGGTCTCCGCGATGATGTGGACGAGGGTCCTGCGCGCGGACCAGCTGGCGTTCGGGGGGAACCACGGCGCCTTGGGGAGCGGGTGGGACTCGTTGAGGTCCGGGTGGGTGGCCACCAACTCGTCCGTGCTTCGGGCCACCTCCTCGTACTCCTTCAGTACGCCGGCCAGCGTTTCGCCGGGGAGCATCTTGTACTCGTCCGCGTAGCGGGCCTGGTCGGCCTCCGTCATCGCCGTGAAGTCGGGCATCGCCGACGTGCCCTTGCGGATGAACTCCGCCCACATGCGTTCCATCGACGTGACGTGCTTGATCAGGCCGCCGAGACAGAGTTCGCTGGCCGTGGTGCGCAGGCCCGCCTGTTCGTCGGTGAGGTCGCGGGTGGTGAAGCGGAGGAAGTTGCGGTGGAGCGTCAACGACTCCAGCAGGTCCGCGCGTTCGCCGGTGAGCGTGGTGGTGGGGGCGGGGATGCTCACGGTCGTGGTCTCGCTGGTCTCGCTCATGGGGTGGCCTCCATGGAATGCCCGGGAAATGTCCGGGGGTTCTGTTCCGTCGGTGAGACCACGCTAGGAGGGATTTAGGACAGGTTCTGTCCTCTGCTGATCCGGAGCCCAGAGGGTTCCGTCAGGGGGCCATGGCCGATGAGGCGAAGGCGATGACCAGGAGGAGCGACAGCACCCCGATGCCCACCCAGCCGAGCACGATTCCGGCGGTGGCCATGCCCCCACCGCTTTCGTTGCGTTCCTCGATCTGCTTGCGGGCCACGTAGCCGAAGACCAGCGCGAGGATGCTGCCGATCCAGTAGATCCAGATGATGCCCAACACCATGGACGCGACGGCCAACCCGTTGGTCCGGGGCGGGGGTGCGTAGGGGTAGAGGTACGGGTGGGGGTGGGGTGGGTAGGCGGGCCAATCGGCGTGCGTCGGCGGCTGCTGCTGCGGCGGTGTCGGGGGCGCCGGGGCGGGCGACTCGGACGGGGGCGGCGGGGCCGGGTCGTTCACCTGCGGGGCTGGGGCGTTCACCTGCGGGGCCGGGTCGTTCACCTGCGGGGCTGGGGCGTTCACCTGCGGGGCCGGGTCGGACGGCGTGGGCCCCGGGTCGGACGGCGTGGACATGGGTCCCTCCTCGTGGCGCGAGCGTTTGCCGGAGGCTGCCATGGAGGGGTGGGGAGGGGTCCCGAGCGAGGCGTGGAGCCGGCCGTCCGGGACCGGTCCCGGAACTGTGGGTCTACCGTCCCGGTATGCCGCGATTCGATCTTGATCAGCGTCTCCGGCGCGGCTTGTCCGCGTTGGCCGTCGTGCTGTTCGTGGCGGGATGCTCGGCGCGGGACAACGCGTCCGAGGACGCCTCGCCTCCCGCCTCGGCGGACTCCACACCCACCGCGCCCGGTTCCACACCCTCCGCGCCCACCGAGGTCGCCCTGTCCGTCACCCCCGAGGAGCTGCGGGGCTCCGATCCCTGCGAGCTGATCGGCGAGAAGGTGCTCGCGGAGTTCGGGAAGCCCGAGTACGACCGGGGGATCAGCTACGGCCAGTGCGACATCGTGCTCGACGTACCGGGCGAGCACACCGTCTCCGTCTTCGTGGACCTGCAGTCCGGGCCGAGCGATGTGTCGGCGTACGGTCCCGCCCCGACGCCCGTGCTCCGGGACGGCGTCACCGTCTACGAGACCGAGAGTTACGGCGACCTCACCGGCGACAAGAACTGCACGCGCGATGTGGTGGTGCGGGAACGGACGGCGGCGGTCGCGATCGGCGTCTACGGAGACGAGTCGGGCACCCAGGCCTGCCGGATCGCCGACAGCGCCGCCGACGACGTCATCCGCCTGCTCAAGTCCGGCGACCTTCCCTCCGCCCGCCATGCCCCCGACTCGCTGGCGAACCTCGACGCGTGCGACCTGATCAAGGAGAGCGAGGCGGCGCGCGTCCCGGACATCGACCCCGGCGACGTGAACGCCGAGTTCACTCGTCAGAGCTGTTATTGGGGCCCCGGGAACATCGAGAAACCGCATCTGCACATCCTCTTCCAGCACGTCGACGACGCGCTGGAGGGACGCCCGCTCACGGTGGGGGGCCGCAAGGCGGCGGTGCAGTACAGCCCCGCCGAGGAGATCGGCTGGGGGCTCGGGCCGAGCATGCCGACCTGCTCGGTCGACGTCGAGTACGGCGAGGCCGGGCCGACCGCCGAGGGGCGCACCGAGGTGGTGTCGGTGGGAGTCACCGGCGACTCGTCGGAGGAGAAGCTGTGCTCCCTCGCCCAGGAGCTGGCCCCCAAGGCGGTCGCCCGCCTTCCCGAGTGACAGGGCTTCAACTGGTCGCTTGTTTGAGGTCTTCGACGAATGCCGACCATGCCTCGGCCCGGAAGACGAGCTTCGGGCCGAGGGGGTTCTTGGAGTCCCGGACTGGGATGAGGGGTCCGGTGGTTCCGGTGGGGTGGGGGGTGGCAACTTCGAGGCAGTTGCCGCCACCGCCGCCGCTGTACGTCGACTTGCGCCAGCGGGTGACTTCCAGACAGTCGCCGCCGCTGCCGCCGCTGTAGCTGGACTTGCGCCATACGGCGGTGCTCAGGACGTGGTCAGGAATGTTCCTCATGGGTGTAATCCTGCGCCAACTCCTCGATCAGGGCCAGGGACTTCTCTGGGGGGAGTGCGGAGGCCGCGAGGAGTTCGAAGGTGAGCTTCAGCTGGGAGACGAGGGCCGGGTCGTCCTCCAGCCGCCCGACGTGGGGACCCTCGAAGTAGACCAGCGGAGGGGCGTCTTCGAACTCCATCAGCTTCAGTGCGCCCTCCATCGCCGTGTGGGCTCCCGCGCTGAAGGGCAGTACCTGCACGATGACCCGGTTCTTGCGGATCAGGCTCGCCACATGCGTCAGGGCCTCCGCCATCACGGCCCGGCCGCCGGTCACCCGGCGCAGCGCTGCCTCGTCAAGCACCGCCCACAACAAAGGCTTTGTCGGATCGTCGAGCAGGCGGGTCCGTGCCATCCGGCCCGCTACCCACTCGTCGATGGTTTCCTCTGGGGCCGTCGGTGCGTAGGCGCGATTCACGGCCCGTGCGTACGCGGGAGTCTGGAGCAGACCTGGGATCAGCGTCGGCGCGTACTCCCTGATCGCGATGGCTTCCGCTTCCGCCTCGGCCGCCTCTGCGAAGTGCTCCGGATAGCGGGACTTGGAGGCGGCCTTGCAGTTCCGTGTGAAGAAGTCCCCGGTGTCCAGGGCCAGGTCGATCAGGCGGGCCATGTCGGGTTTCATGCGGCGGATCGCCGACTCCAGCTGGCCCACGAACGAACCGCTCGCGTACAGCCGCTGGCCCAGTTCCTCCTGGCTGAGGCCCGCTCGTTCTCTGGCGTGCCGCAGCTCCGCGCCCAGCATGGCGCGGGGTGATGACGACGGGTCGAGGTCCTTCGGTCCTGGCATGGCCACAACTCCCAGTCCAGCAGCTTCGATGTTGAGGCGTCCTGTCTGGCCAGGCTAGGTCCTTACCGGACACTCTGTGTGCCGAATCCGGAACTCAGCGTGGAAGGGCGCTTCATGAAAAACAGAGAGATGTACGACGCGGACACCTGGAAGCCCAAGAAGGGGCTCACCACCGAGGAGGCCGTCGCCGATCTGGACTCGGCGCTGCGGCGGGTCGGGATCATCCTGCCGTCGCTCGGCGTCGACCCGGTCTCCGGCGCCAGTAAACTGCCGTACCCCCTGGTGTCGTTGGGCCGCTGCAACCTCCTCGTCGCCGCGCGGCTCGCGGACGTGCTGCGTACCGTTCCCGAGCCCGAGCCGGAGTCCGACGAGGCGGAGGCGATCACGTGACCGCCGCCGAGGTGAGAGACGCCGCTGACGGGCGGTCGTACGCCGTGGACGTGCGGGACGGGCGGGTCGGGGAGGTGATAGGGCACGAGGGCTGCTATGTGCAGCTGCGGCCGATCGGCGGCGGGCGCGAATGGGACTGTCCCCCGGGTGCGATGCGTGAGGCGCAGCCGGGGGAGGTGCTGCGGGCCCGGGTGCGCAAGGTCAACCGGGAGGGACGGCTGCCGGGTTGAGCGGCCCGGCCCGCCTCCCCCCGGCTCAGCCGCTCACCCGCTCAGCCGCGCAGCTTCGCCGTGGCCGAGGTGGCCAGTTCCTTGGCCATGGCGCAGAGCTGGGTGGTGGGGCGGGTGCCGTAGAGGTCCAGGCGGACCATCTCGGCGTACGTCTCGGTGTTCTGGCCGGGGTACTCGCGGTACTTCACGTAGGCCGTGCACTTGTTCGGGCTGCCGTCCTTCGGTGAGACGACGGTGTCGTAGCCGTTGATCTTCAGCGCCTCGCCGTCCGCCGCCGACTTGGGCTGGTCGCGGTGGAAGGAGACCGACGCCTCCAAGTCGTTGGTGGCGTCGGACCACTTGCAGTGCCAGTCGGCCACGCTCCTCTCCGGTTCGTCGTCCTTGAGGCCGGGGAGGGCGGAGAGGGCCTTGTCGTCGACGAGGGCGCAGGCGTTCTTCCAGGCCAGGGAGTTCTTGGGGTACGGCGACGAACGCCGGGGGAGTGGGCCCTCGTTCATCACCTCGGCCGCGCCTTTGGCCGCCGCGTCGGCGACCGTGCACAGGGTGGCCGCGCCGCCGGTCACGGTTCCGTCCTCCTCGTTGACCCGTACGTTGAGGAGGGCGTCGTCGGCGCCGGTCGTGGTGGTGGCCGGGGGCGGCAGGAGGACACGTACGCATTCGTCGTCCTCCGGGGATTCCTCCAGGATGCCGATGCGGCCGACCGTCTCGGCGGGGGTCGCCGCCTCGGGCCGGTCACCCGGGCGCAGATGGAACGAGACGTCCATCCGGGTCTCGTCGTCGGGGCCGTTGGGGCGGAGGATCACGTCACAGACGTCGAAGTTGCCGAAGTCCGGGTCGACTTGGGCGTCGCCGAACTGGCGGAGGGCGGTCAGGTCGATCGCGCCGCAGAGGTCGACCGTGTGGGGGTCGCCGATCAGGCTTTGTGCGGTGCCGGTCGGGGTGGATGTGGGGGTCCCGGTTCCGGCTCCGGTTCCGGTGGTGTTCTTGTTGTCCGTGGCGTCGCCGTTGTCGGCGAGGACGAGGGCGAGGGCGAGGGCGGCTACGCCGAGGGCGGCGGTGGCTCCGACCAGCAGACGGCGGGGGCGGCGGGGGGCGGACTCTTTGTTCGGCGGCCAGGGGACGGTGGGCTTCTCCTGGGAGGGGGTGGGGGGCTCTTCCCGTACGGGGGGCTCGGGAAGGGGGTCCTGTGCGGGCGGGCCGGGAGGGGTCTCCTCCAGGGGACGCGAGGTGATGCCGGCGGCGGCTGCGAGGAGGCGGCCGGTCTCGGTGGCGGTGGGGCGTCGGTCGGGGTCGCGGTGGAGCATCGCGGTGAGGACGGGGTGGAGGGGGCCCACCGCGTCGGCGTTCATCTCTACGACGCCCTGTTCGGCCTTCCAGTGCGCTAAGCGTTTGTCGTTCTCCCAGGAGTCCTGGTTGTTGTCGGGGTTGTTGGTGGGGGTGCCATCAGGGTTGTGGTCGGGGGTGGCGTCGGGGTCGTAGGACTGGGGCTCGTTGCCTCGGGGTGGGGAGCCGGTGACCAGGGCGTAGAGGGTGGTGGCCAGGCAGAAGACGTCCGAGGCGGGGCGGGGGATGTTGCCCCGGGCCAGTTCGGGGGCGGCGAAGTCGGGGGTGTAGCTGAAGGGGCCGTTGACCGTGACGGTCTCCGTGCCGCCGACCCGGTAGGCGGCGCCGAAGTCCAGCAGCTTCGCCTCGCCGCGCCGGGTGAGGCCGATGTTGGCCGGCTTGACGTCGCAGTGGACGACACCGGCGGTGTGGAGGGCGGCGAGGGCGTCGGCGAGTTGGACGCCGATGCGGGCGGCGCGTTCCGGGGAGACGGGTGGGAGTCGGTCCAGGCCGCCGCCGGGGACGTACTCCATGACGAACCAGTGGGTGGGGGCGGGCGGTTCGGCGGAGCCTCGGCCTTCGGCGGGGCGCTGGCCTTCGGCGGAGCGCTGGCCTTCGGCGGAGCGCTGGCCTTCGGCGGAGCGCTGGCCTTCGGCGGAGCCTTGGTCGGGCTCCGCGTCCGTCTCCGCCTTCGTCTCCGCTTCGGGCGGGGGGACGGTCAGTACGTCGTACAGGGTGACTACGTGGGGGTGGTCGCGGAACTTCGCCATCGCCCTGGGTTCGCCCAGCAGTCGTCGTAGGCCTGTTTCGCCCTCGTCCGTGACCCGCTCGGGTTTCAGGGCGACGTCCTGGCCGACCACCTTGTCGTGGGCCAGCCAGACATCGCCGCTTCGGCCCGCGCCGATGACTTCCTTGAGGACGTATCTGCCGGCGAACTCGTCTCCGGGTCCCACGGAGCAAATCCCTTCGTTCCGGTCACTGTTTCGTGGTTGAAACTACTGCGTGTGCTGTGCTGTGTGGGGGGTCTACGCAGAGCCTTCATGAGGTGTACCCATGGGGGTTGGGTGCCTAATAGCTCGGGAGATGCGGGGGCGTACGCGGGTGCGGGTGGGTGGGGGTTGTTCGCGCAGTTCCCCGCGCCCCTAAAGCCAGGGGCTCGGGACCGGTCCCCGGGGGGTGGAGGTACCGTCGCGGCTGCCTTGGACATCTAGTGGGAGGGCGTGCCCCTATGCCTGGAACTCGTGCCGTCTTGTCCAGTTGTGCCGCCGTGGCTGTGTCTCTTGTTTCGGCCGTCGCGCTCACGCAGCCCGCGCAGGCCGTGCAGGCCGTACAGAGTGGTGCGGGGGCGCGGTGTTCGTATCCGGCGGATGTTCTTGATCTGAGTGACTGGAAGTTGACGCTGCCCACCGGGGAGGACGAGGACCCGGCCGAGATCCGGCAGCCGGAGTTGGACACCTTCTCCTCCAGCCCGTGGTTCCGGGTCGCCGGGGGGTGTGACGCGGTGCGGTTCCGGGCGGCCGTGAACGGGGTGACCACCGGGGGGTCCAGTTATCCACGGGCCGAGTTGCGGGAGATGACCGACGGGGGTGAGGACGAGGCCGAGTGGTCGACGTCCGACGGTACGCACACCCTGGAGGTCACCGAGGCGTTCATGGCGCTGCCCGAGGACAAGCCGCATGTGGTCGGCGCGCAGGTGCACGGCGGGGACGACGACGTGACCGTCTTCCGGCTGGAGGGCAGCAGCCTGTACATCACCGAGGGGGACGACCGGCACCACCATCTCGTCACCGACGAGTACGAGTTGGGGACCTACTTCGACGCGAAGTTCGTCGCGGAGGACGGGGAGATCGACGTCTACTACAACGGGCGGCTGGAGACCACGATCTCCCACGACGGCGACACCAACTACTTCAAGGCCGGCGCCTACACCCAGGCCAACTGCGACAACTCCGATCCGTGCGATGACGACAACTTCGGTGAGGTGCGGATCTCGGACCTGAAGGTCACCCACTCCTGAGTCGCGGGACGTGGCCGACTGGCTGTGCACGCGAGGGGGTTGCTGTCACGATGGTGATATGGGCGACTTGGGTGAGTGTGGGGCGCGGGTGGGGCGGTTGGCTCGGTTGACTCGGGCGGCTCGGGTGGTGGCCGGGCTGGGGGTGGGGGTGAGCCTGGTTCTGGCGCTGGGGGCGTGTGGGGGGTCCGGGGGTGGGGCCGACGGTGGTGGGGGTGACGGTGGTCTCGCGGCCGGGCGGACCGTGGTGACGTTCGCGCCCGCCGCCGGGCAGTCCTCGGACTCGGCGGGGCTGGAGCGTACCGCCGAGTTGATACGGGACCGGGCGGAGGTCGCGGGGCTGGACGGGGTCGAGGTCACCGTCGAGGACGCGGGGCGGATCACCGTGGTGGGGCCGGAGGGGCGGCGGGCCTCGCTGGAATCGCTCGGGGAGGCGGCCGAGTTGGGGTTCCGGCCGGTGTTGAGCCAGGTGGTGTTGGCGAAGGGGGACGCGGCGGGGGAGAGCGAGTGCCGGGCGGCGGTGGATGCGGAGGTGTCGGAGCCGGTTACCGCGTGCGGGGAGTTGGAGAGTACGCGGTACTCGTACCGGCTTGAAGCGGTTGCCGTGCCTGGTTCGGATGTGTCCTCGGCGGAGGCGGTGTTCGACTCCGAGCGGGGGATGGGGTGGTTTGTGAAGCTGGAGTTCACTTCGGCGGGGGCGGGGCGGTTCGCTGATGTCACCGGGCGGTTGGCCATGCAGGTGTCGCCGAAGAACCAGTTCGCCATCGTGCTTGACGGGGTCGTCGTGTCGGCGCCGTATGTGGCCTCCGCGATCACCGGGGGTGAGGCGGAGATCTCCGGCAGCTTCACTCGGGAGGAGGCCGAGCAGTTGGCCGCCCAGCTCAGTACGGGGGCCCTGCCGGTACGTCTGACCGTGTCGGATGTGGCTCGGCTGCCGGGGGGTTAGGCGGCGGGGGTTGGTGTGGCGGGGGTGGGCAGGCGGCCCGGCGGCGCGAGTGCGTGCAGCTAGGGCGGCGGGGGTGCGGAACTGTGCGGGTGGGGCGCCCGGGGGTGGTGTGGGCCGGGCCGGGGTTTCGCTTACCGGCGCGTGCAGGGTGCCGCTGCGCCCACCCGTGCCGCCCCAGCGGCACGATTGCCCGCAGCTATGGCGGTTGCGGTTGCCCGCAGCTAGGGCGAGGGGGGTGGGTCGCCGGCCCGGCGGTGCGATTGGCCGCAGCTATGGCGGCTGCCGGGTGGGCGTCGGCCCGGCGGCACGGTTGCCCGCAGCTATGGCGGCTGCGGTTGCCCGCGGCTAGGGCGGTTGCCCGCGGCTAGGGCGGGCTTTGGTGCGCACTTCTTGTTAAAGTGACAGGAACCCAAGTACCGTTGGTGGCATGCAAGCTGACGTTTGGTCACCTACGCCTGTGCTGCTGACGGTTGATCTTGTGATTTTGACGCTGCGTGAGGGGCGGCTGTGTGTGCTGCTCGTGGAGCGGGGGGAAGATCCGTTTCGGGGCATGCAGGCTCTGCCTGGTGGGTTTCTCAATCACGCGGGTGAGGAGATCCTGGACGCCGCTCACCGGGAGCTGAGTGAGGAGACCGCTCTCGCAGCCGGGGGAGCGCATCTTGAGCAGTTGGCCATCTACGGGGACGTGGGCCGTGATCCACGGGGACGCGTCGTTTCCGTGGCCCACTTGGCGATCGCGCCGGGACTCCCCGAACCGGTCGCGGGGACCGATGCGACGGATGCCGCATGGGTTCCGGCGGAAGCCGTCCTGTCCGGTGAGGTGGAACTCGCCTTCGACCACCGCCGGATCGTGACGGACGGAATCGAACGCGCGCGTACCAAGCTCGAATTCACGGCGCTGGCCACGGCATTCTGCGGAGAACTGTTCACCATAGCCGAGTTGCAGAAGGTGTACGAAGCGGTTTGGGGCACCGAACTCGACACCCGTAATTTCTACCGGAAAGTCCAGGCCGTAAAGGGATTCATCACCCCCGCCGGCTCGGGACGCAGGACCACGGGAGGACGGCCCGCGCGGCTGTACCGGGCCGGTCCGAAGACGGTGCTGTTCCCACCACTGATCCGACCTGTGCCGTCCAGGACGGAAGAGGAACCGAGAGAGGGAACGAGAGAGGAAGGGAACTAGATGTCGAAAGACCTGGTGGTGATTCTCACCGCCCTCAATCTCGAATACGAGGCCGTCCGCCGGAAACTGGCCGGTCCACGGGTGCACCGCCATGAGCGTGGGACGCGGTTCGAGGTGGGAACCGTCAAGGGCGCTTCATGCCGTGTCGCGCTCGGCCTGACGAACAAGGGCAATCATTCCGCCGCGGTGATCGCCGAGCGCGCGATCCAGGAATTCTCGCCCGTGGCCGTGCTGTTCGTCGGCGTCGCCGGCGCCCTGTGGGACACCGCCAGGCTGGGCGACGTGGTGATGGCGACACACGTGTACGCCTACCACGGCGGGACCAGCGAGGACGACGGACTCAAGGCCCGCCCCCGGGTGTGGGAGACGGCGCACGGCGTCAGCCAACTCGCCTCGCATCTGGCGCGCGTGAACGACTGGGCCGACGACACCCCCGGTCGTGGGCGCGCGCCACGGGTGCACTTCGGCGCGATCGCCGCCGGCGAGGTCGTACAGAACTCGACGATCTCGGCCGAGGCGCGGTGGATTCGGCAGCACTACAACGACGCGCTCGCGATCGAGATGGAGGCCGCCGGTGTGGCGCAGGCCGGCCATCTCAACGGGGCACCGGTGGCCATCATCCGGGGCATCAGCGACCGGGCGGACGGTACGAAGGGCAGCGCGAAGGACCGTAGCTGGCAGCCACGGGCCGCGGTGAACGCGGCGGCGTTCGCCACCCGGCTGGCCGTGGAACTGGTGGAAGAACAGGAGCAGATCGCAATGTCCCAGGCAGACAGGTCCCGTACGGCAGACGGAGTCACAGGGCACGTCGTCAACACCGCCCATGGCAGCACCGTCGTCAACACCGCTCATGGCAGCACCGTCGGCATCATGGCCGGCTCGGTCACCGGGAGCAGCGTCCATGTGAACGCCGACCCGAAAACGACCGGCGCGGCGGACCTGGTCGCGGAACTGGACGGTATCCGCGAACACCTGAAGCGCTACCACGCCGACGGCACCCTCGACGACGACACCCACCGGGAGGCGCTGGCCGAGCTGGGATTCGCCCGCCGGGCGGCAAGGGAGAACACGCCCGAATCGTCCAAGAGGGCGACCATGGCGCTCAAGAGGTTACGCGGTCTGATCGCGGAGTTTCCCGAACTTGTGGCCCGGCTGGCACCCCTGGTCGTCGCGGCGGGTGACTTGTCATGATCGACGGCAGCGGTGTCACGCACAATTCGGCCGAACACTCCAATGTGGGCATCCAGGCCGAGACCGTACACAATTCCAACGTCTACTTCGTCCATCCTGACGCGTCGCCTCAGGAGAAGTACAGGGTCGGTGTGCGGTTCCTGGAGGACGGCATCCCCAGCCGTGCTCGCGACATGATCAGTGACGCGATCGCCCACGGACACGACAACGCGGAGGTCCGTTTCCACTGGGTGCTCGCCATGCTCAGCGCACGCGCCTACCACGACCTCAGTGGCGAAGAACTCCAGCGGCTGCACCACGCCTCCGGGCTCGTAAAGACCTACGCCGACGGGGAGTGGAAGGACGCTCTGCGTGTCGCCTTCGAACTGCTGGCGATGCTCAGCACCGCGGACGGCGAGACAGGACGCGTACTGGAGCGGTTGCGGGCCCTGTCGCCTCGGCGGCGTGACGAGATCCTCCGCCACCTCGATCTCGTCCTCACCGGAGCGCTGAAGGACGGCCTGTGGGCCGAGAACCGGGAGCGGGCCGAGGCGGATCGCTTCGGCAACGACCGGGTCAAGCGGGTCTGGGCCTATTTCGAGCCCGACCCGATCGGGGCACGGGCCATGCCGCCCCGGCCGAGCACCGCCGCCGCCGCCCGGGCGGCTCTCCCGCTCCGCGCCGGTCTGTTCGGCGTCAGCACCGCACTCCTGTGGATCTTGGCGCTGATCGCGAATCCGGCCGCGGCGGTCATCGAGCTGGTGGTGGCGCTCGGGGCGGGGCTGGCCGCGGGTCACTTCGGCAGCCGGTGGTGGTACCAGGAACATCAGCTGAAGGCCGGGAACGGTCAGTCCAGCCCGGCGGCGCAGGTCCCGCACATGCGCGATCCCGCCTTTCCCGGGGACGGGTTCACCAACCGTGTCCGTCATGAGTTCGACCACTACTTCAGTGTCCGCGTGCCCCATGGACTCGCCCCGCAGGAATGGCTCGGGCTCACCGTCCACATCCGTAACGGCCTCGTCGCCGAGATCGCGCTTCTCTACCGGGAGAGCCGTATCAGTGTGGACCGGGTCAAATGGCTGATCCGGTATCTCGCCGAGGATGCCCGGGACCGTCATCACAGAGGCACTCTGTTCGATCAACGCCACCAGAATCAGACGGTGGCCGTGGCGGTGGCGAAGGCGCTGTGTGTGATCGCCCTCATCGCGCTCGGTGTGACGACTCTGGCGCTGCTCGGAACGGTGGCCTCGGGTGACGGGGGGTCGCGGTTGCAGCTGGCCATCCCGGCCGTGGTCGCTGCGGTCCTGTGCGGGCGCGCGGCCGCGTTCTCGTGGCTGGAGGCGCGGGGGGAAGAGCGGCGCATGGCCGAGGAGACCTCGGAATATGAAGAGCGGCTGAACGCGCGGCAAGCCGCGTACCAGAACTGGAAGTCGTTGCTGGACGCCACGCGGCCCAGTGAGCTGGAGATGGAGACGTGGCTCACCTGCGACAAGACGCTGTTCGTCGACGAAGCGCTCCGGCACTACCAGCTCACCTGGCGCGATCTGATCACCCACACCATCCTCTTGACGCCGGCGCGTCCCTACAAGCGAGGGCGTGTGAGGGGCGGTCCTTGGCGATACTCGCGCTACAGCTTCCGTCTTTTCCTGGTCACGCAGGACGGTGTTCGTGAAATCAGTACGGAATTCGATTTCACCGATGGGAAACGTGGGGTTGAGCAGCGGAGCAACTATCGGTTTGACGCGTTGTCGTCCGTGCAGGTCACGGAGCGTGCCGATGTCGGTTACGACCTGGAGCTGGTCCTCACCAACGGGCCTGCCCGGAACATTCGGGTCAAGGACGCCGACACCCATCAGTTGGCGCCGGATGAGAACGCCCAGGAAATCGCTGAAATCAATCTCACTTCGGCTGGTTTCATCCATACCTTCCGTCTCTTGGAAGGAATCGCGGCGGACGGAAAGGGGTGGATCGAACGAAACAATCCGAACAACCTGCCGCCCTTCCGTGCGGCGGACTGACCCTGCCGGGGCCTGGTTGTGGGGCGCCCGGGGGTGGTGTGGGCCGGGCCGGGGTTTCGCTTACCGGCGCGTGCAGGGTGCCGCTGCGCCCACCCGTGCCGCCCCAGCGGCACGATTGCCCGCAGCTATGGCGAGGGGGGGTGGGCCGCCGGCCCGGCGGTGCGATTGGCCGCAGCTACGACGGCTGCCGGGTGGGTGGCTGGCCCGGCGGTGTGATTGCCCGCAGCTACGACAGCTGGCCGCAGCTAGGGCGGCTGGCCGCAGCTACGACGGCTGTGCGTAGCTGGGGTGGCTGCCTGCGTTAGAAGTTGTTCAGGGGCTCGGGGTCTGTGCGGGTTGGTTCGCCCCATATACGGAGGATTTCGTAGTCGGTGAACTCGTGGATCAGGCGGTAGGCGAGGGCGGGGCGGGGGCCTCGGCGTTGGGCGGCCAGGTAGAGCTCTGCTTCTCGGCGGTCTCTTCGGGGGGTGCCGCACAGGTGCCAGACCTGGCCGTTCCAGGACTCGGGGAGCCAGCGCTGCTGGGGCTGGGGGCGGTCGTCCCGTACGCCGTAACGCGACGGGGCCGGGGCGGCCGTACCGGTGGGGCGGGGCGGGCCGTAGCTGTCGTTCACCTCGCTGCGGCGGGCGGCTCGGCGGCGGGTCTCGCAGAGCAGACAGCGGTCCGGGGCCTCCTCGTCCACCGGGCCGTTCGGGTGCTCGGCGCAGCGGGTCGTGGGGGCCGCCGTCGTGACCGACTCGTCCAGCAGTTCCAGGGCGCGTCTGATGTCGGCCTTCACCTCGTGCAGCCGGGCGTCCGGGGTGTCGGCGGTCAATGACTCACCGTGCTCCCCGAGCAGCCGCAGGGCCCGGCCGAGCGCGGTGAGCTGGGCGTGGTTCACGGGAGTCGTCCCTCTTGTGTCGTGGGTTCGGCGTCGGCGTGGTGCGTACGAGTACAACCACCGTGCCATACGCCACTGACAGTGGGGGGTGGCAGGCACGGGTGGCGCGCGTGGGTCGTCAGAGGGCCGCGTCGGCGCGGGCCGCCAGGGTCGCCGATATCAGCGGGACGGCCAGGCCGGTCACGTAGACGATCCGCCACGGCAGCGCCGGGCGTTCGGGGCCTCGCATCTGGGGGGCGCCCAGGACGACGAGGAAGAAGGCGGAGAAGAACAGGAGCAGGGCCAGCAGGTCCAGCAAGGCGGTCTCCCCTCGGACTGTGCGCGGTGCACTGTGTACCGGGCACTGTGTGCTGTCGCGATTTGCTGGGCCAGCATGGCGAATCGCGGGAGACGAGGGGTGGGGAGTACGGGGGCGCATGGATGCATGGGGGTTCGGGCTGTCTGCCGGGCTGTCCACTTGTCCGTTCGGGCTGCCTGCTTGTTCGTTCGGGCTGGCTATTTGTTCGTTGCTGCTGCCAACGCCGCTCTCAAATGGCCCTCGTTCTCCGTGAGGAGACGCGTCGCCGTGGTCGCGTCCGTTCCGCTCAGGATGATCAGGATGGCGTGTTTCACCTGGCCGCCCGTCGCCGTCAGGGCCTGCTCGATTTCGTTGTCCGTCGCGCCGGTCGCCAGTGCCACGATGCGGTGCGAGCGGGCCCGCAGTTTGTCGTTGGTGGCTCGTACGTCGACCATCAGGTTTCCGAACGTCTTGCCCAGCCGGATCATCGTGATCGTCGAGAGCATGTTGAGCACCAGCTTCTGGGCCGTGCCCGCTTTGAGGCGGGTCGAGCCCGTGACCAGCTCGGGGCCCACCACGATCTCGATGCCGTGGTCGGCCGCCGCCGCGAGCGCGCTGCCCGCGTTGCACGACAGGCCCACCGTCAACGCCCCGTACGTCCGCGCCCACTCCACCGCCCCGACCGCGTACGGCGTACGGCCCGACGCCGATACGCCCACCACCGTGTCCTCGGCCGTCAGACCCAGTGCGTCCAGGTCGGTCCGCGCCAGCTCCGCCGAGTCCTCCGCGCCCTCGATCGACGTGACCACCGCCTCCCGGCCGCCCGCGATCAGGCCCACGACCTGCGAGGGGGCCGTGTTGAACGTCGGCGGGCACTCGGACGCGTCCAGCACGCCCAGCCGGCCCGCCGTCCCCGCGCCCGCGTAGATCAACCGGCCGCCGCGCGCCATCCGCTCCGCGATCGCGTCGATCGCCGCCGCGATGAGGGGCAGCCGCGCGGCCACCGCCGTCGGGACGGCCGCGTCCTCGCCGTTCATCAGCTTGGCGATGTCGAGGGTGGGGAGCCGGTCGATGTCCGCGAGGTCCGGGCGGAACGCCTCGGTGGTCAGCATCTCCAACTCGGCCCGTACGGAGAGATGATGGGCGGAGGGGGTGAGGGAGGGGGTGGGGACGGGAGAGGGGAGGGGAGAGGGGGTGGAGGACGGGGACGACGGGGACGACGGCATGGGGCGACTCTTTTCGTGCGGTGCTCTCAGCGGGCCCATGGGCGGCTTCGGTGCCGTACGCCGTAGTACGACGGCTGCGGCGCCGTACTATCGCGACGGGCCCCCGCTCCGGTGTCGGTGGGCCAGCGCCTCGTACGACGCCGACAGGGCCGGCGCCGCCGACTCGTACGTGCGCTGGGCGACCCCGATGAACAGGCAGTCCACCACCAGCAGTTGGCTCGTCCGGGACGACATCGCGGCGGGGCGCAGCTCGCTCTCGCGGGCCGTCGAGGTGGTCAGTACGTGGTCGGCGTACTGGGTGACGGGGCCGTCCGGTC
Source organism: Streptomyces sp. NPDC002643 (assembly GCF_053592555.1). NCBI lineage: Bacteria > Bacillati > Actinomycetota > Actinomycetes > Kitasatosporales > Streptomycetaceae > Streptomyces > Streptomyces sp. NPDC002643. The sequence continues at coordinate 53,438 of NZ_JBSFVY010000033.1, read as the reverse complement.
TGCCGGTGACCGCGATCGTCGTGGCCCCGTGGTCGAAGGCGACCCTCAGCGGTTCTATGACGTCGCCCGTCGAACCGGAGTGGGTGATCGCGACGGCGACGTCCTTGGCGCGCAGCTGGACCGCGTTGGTGACGGCGAGATGCGGGTCGCTGTGCGCGTGGGCTATGAGCCCTATGCGCAGGAGCTTCTGGGCCAGGTCCTGGGCGACCAGGCCGGACGCCCCGACGCCGTAGATGTCGATCCGGCGGGCCCCGGCGAGCGCGTGGACCGCCGCGCCCAGCTGGATCATGTCGAGGGCGGCGGCTGTGTCGGCGAGGGTCTGCTGCTCGTCGTAGGCGAGCTTGGCGACCACGTCGGGGAGCGGGTCGTCGACCGCGATGTCCGCCGTGACCGAGGGGGCGCGGCCCGACTGCTGCTGGGCGGCGAGGCCGGCGAGGGCGAGGCGGAGGTCGCGGTAGCCGGGGTAGCCGAGGACGCGGGCCGTGCGGACGACCGTGGCCTCGCTGGTGCCCGTGCGCTCGGCGAGACCGGTGACCGTGAGCGCCGCGCAGCCCGCCGGGTCGCCGGCGACCGCCTCCGCGACGCGCTGCATGGAACGGGTCATGGAGGGCGTGAGCGTCCGCACCTTCGCCGCGAGGGCGGCGGGGGCGGGTGGGGTGTGCGAACCGTGCGGCTTGGGTTTGGGCTGGTCGGCGGGGCCCTCCGTAGGGCTTTCGGCTGGCGCCTCGGCGGTGGAGAAAAATTCCTTCACGTCGTCGCTCACACCTTGAAAGATATTTTCCGCCTGGTGGTGGGGTCAAGGGTTGGGGGCAACGGTGCGCACAATGGGGGCATGAGTTCCGGCAGTGACCCCGTCCACCCCGACCATCCCCTCGGGCCCCTCGAACAGGCGCTGCACGCCGCTCGCGCGCTCGTGATCGCCGACCTCGTCGCGGGGGACGTCGCCGAGGCGGATGTCGTCTCGATGGTCGAGGAGTCCGTCGTGCGGCGGCGGTGGTGGGTGCGGCAGTGGCCGGAGGGTGCCGCGTACGTCGCCGGGCTGGTCGCGCAGGACGTACAGGACGCCCTGCTGGAACGGTACGGCCGCTGGCCCCTGTGCCCCGTCTGCGGCGGCGGTGATCCCCACGCCCTTGAGGTGGAGCCGGAGCTGGGCCCCGATCCGCACTGGGTGTGCCACAAGGCGGGCGTGCGGGTCGCTGCGGTGGGGGCGCTGGCCAAGGCGACCGGGGGTACGGGCGGGGGCGCGGCGGGCAGTGGGAGTACGGCGTGACGCTCTACATCGACCCGCCCACCTGGCCGGGCCACGGCCGTCTCTGGTCCCACCTCGTCAGCGATGTCTCGTTCGACGAACTGCACGCCTTCGCCCGGGAGTTGGGCATCCCCGAGCGGGCCTTCGAGCGCGATCTCCCCCACTCTCGGCTTCGCTCGAGCGGGGGACCCCCATCGACATCCCGGCCCACCGCTACGACGAGATCGTGCGGGCCGGGGCCGTCGAGGTCGGGTCGAAGGAGCTGCTGCGGAGGCTGGTGGGGGCGGGGCTGAGACGGCCGAAGCGGCGGGGGCTCAGCCCCGGCACCCCTCGTCGTTGAGGAGCCCCTCGTGTGCTCCGGGCGCCTCGGTGCCTCCTAGCACCCGGTGTGCGCATGCGTGCGCCCCGTACGGTCGCGTGCGACGTGTATGCGCCGAAACCGGGAACGGTGGGGCCCGGTGTACCTCAGGCGCGCAGCCGGAGTTCGTACGCGAACTCCGGCCCGTGCTCCCCGTCGCCCCAGTCGTCGCTCACCTGTGCGAATCCGGCCCGGGTGACGACGCCCTGCGAAGCGGTGTTGACCTTGTCGACGACGGCGAAGAGGGACCGTACGTCTCCCCGCTCGCGGGCGCGCTCCCGGCACCACTCGGCCAGCGCGCGCAGCGCCTCGGTCATATAGCCGTGTCCCCGCGCCCCCTCGACCAGGTCGTACCCGATCTCGACGCGGCCCTCCTCGTCCGGCACCCCGTGGTAGCCGAGCGCGCCGACGGCGAGCCCGTCGTCCTTCCTGACCAGCGCGAACATGCCCCACTCCGCTCGGTGGACGCCCGCCCGGTACGCCTTGGCGAGGATGGTCGCCCCGGACCGTGTGCCCTCGATCGGGCCGCCCTCGATCCACTCGAAGCCGCCGGTGCCGCCCTTGGCGAGGTCCTCGGCGGCGGCCGGGTGGACACCCTGGAGCACTAGCCGTTCGGCGGGGATGTGGAGGGGGTTGTTCCAGCGCCACCCGGTGACCGGCGCACGGTCGGGGAGGTCGCCCCGGCCGGTGGCCCACAGGAGGGTCGCCCAGGGGTCGTCACCGGGGCGGACATGGGGGAAGAGGCGGGCGAGAACCGACTCACACAGGTCGACCGGGACCTCGTACGGCGGCAGCCCCAGGCCCTCGGCGATGTCGTAGGTGTGCAGCAGGACCTCGGTGACGCCCATCGCCGCGAAGCCCTCGCGGTCGGCCCAGCGGAAGGGGTACGGGTGGAAGGCGCGCACCTCGCGGGGCGTGGTCTCGACGGTCGCGGCGAGCAGGACGCCGGTCGTCCTGATGACGTGGAGCAGGTCGGCGGGGCCGTCGCACTCCTTCGTGTCGATGTCGAAGGGCACGTACGCCGAGGTCGCCCGTCCCGCCAACTGGGCCGCGTACGCGAGCAGATCGGAGGCGATGTGATCGGCCGTCCCCCGGCAGCTCCAGTCCAGCCGGCCCGCCGTGACCCCCTCCCAGTCCCGGTCGATCGCCGTCCCCAGCACCTCGACACAGTGCTCGACGGCCTCTAGTACCTGTTCCCCGCCCATTGGTCGCATGGCGGTGAGGATAGGTGGGGTCAGCCGTCGCCGCGCACCGGTTTTACGGCCGCCGCACGCTTCTCGCCACCGGCCTCGGCGCTTGCTTCGCCACCGGCTTTGCCGCCCGCCTCGCCGCCGGCGACGACGCGGGAGACGGCCGTACGGAGGTGATCGCGGCCCTGCCGGCGGTCGGGTCGGCGGTCGTGGCGGCGCTGGAGGCGGAGCGATACGGCGGTGACGCCGATGGCCGCGGCCATGACCGCGCTGCCCGCCCAGGCCGTCGCCGCGAAACCGAACCCGGCGTTGATGACGGCACCGCCGAGCCAGGGGCCACCGGTGTTGCCGAGGTTGAACGCGGCCGTGGTGGTGGCCCCGGCGAGGGTGGGGGCGGCGCCGGCGACGTTGAACATACGGGCGTTGAGCGCGGGGGCCGTGTAGAAGCAGGACACTCCGATGAGGAAGGAGAGCAGCACGGCGGCCACGGCGTACTGGGCGAGCAGGGCCAGCGCGAGGAGGAGGGCGGTGGAGGCGGCGATTCCGGTGAGCAGGACGCCGAAGAGGTGCGCGTCGGCGATCCGGCCGCCGATCGCCGTGCCGACCAGGGCCCCGATGCCGAAGAGGCCGAGTACGGTCGGCACCCAGCCGTCCTCCAGCCCGGCCACGTCCGTGAGCAGCGGTGCGAGATAGCTGAACGCGCAGAACACCCCGCCCGCGGAGAGCGCGACGATCACGATGGACAGCCAGACCTGCGGTTCACGGTAGATCCGGGCCTCCTGGCCGAGCCGGGGGCGCTCGTCGGGGCGCGGGATGGCCGGGACGAGCGTCAGGACGCCGACCAGCGCGACGGCCGAGGCCACCGCCACCGCCCAGAACGCCGACCGCCACCCGAACCGCTCCCCGAGGAACGCCCCCGCCGGGACGCCCAGCACATTCGCGATCGACAATCCGCCGATCATGATGGCGAGCGCTCGGGCGCGGGCGTTGACCGGCACCATCGCCACGGCGACGGCCGCGCCGACGGCCCAGAACCCGGCGCACGCCAGCGCGCTCACCACCCGGGAGGCGAAGAGCACGGCGTAGCTGGGGGCGATGGCCCCGACCACCTGCCCGATTCCGAAGACGCTGATCAGCGCGACGAGGGTGGTACGGCGGGGGAGGCGGAGCGTCGCCACGGCGAGCAGCGGCGCCCCGACGACCATCCCGACCGCGAACGCCGAGATGAGGAGGCCGGCGCGGGGGATGGACACGTCCATGTCCTCCGCGATGGGCGGCAGCAGCCCGGAGAGCATGAACTCACTCGTCCCGAGTGCGAAGACGGCGAGCCCGAGGACGTAGACGGAGAGGGGTATCCGGTGCGGGCCCGCTTGACGGGAATCCCCGGGGGCCTCGGGGACGGGGGACGGGGACTCGTTGAGCGGCATATCCAAGGGCAACGGCGGGGGGCCGGGGCGCATTCCCCTCGGCCGGGTCGCGTTCCCCTGGTTCAGTCGGTCGGGCCCTCGGTCGGCTGCTCGGTGGGTGGGGCGGTGGCCGGGGCGCCTGCTGGGTCGGTCGTCAGGTCGGCCAGTTCCCTCCGCAGGTTCTCGCGGGCCCGCCGCTCCCACTCCCGCTCCCCGTACGGGGTCCTGAACAGCTTTGGCAGGGCGAGGAGTTGGCGGAGTACGCCGGCGCGGCCCCGGCGGAACACCTCGTCCGGGACGAAGCCGTACTCCTCGCGTACGGCGGCGGCGTACGCGGCGTACGCGTCGGGGGCGGACGCCAGGATCGCCAGGTCGGCGTCGCAGAGGACCTGGCCGTTGCGGTCGTCGTCCGCCGGGGCGTGGGTGACGGTGAGGCGGACCAGCCGGGCGACCTCCGCGACCTTTGCCTCCGGCACCCCGGCCTCCGGCAGCGCACGCTCGGCCAGCCGCGCCGACCGCTCCTCGTTCGTCGACCGCTCGGGGAGGTAGACGGCGTCGTGGAACCAGGCGGCCAGCCGGACCACGTCCGGGTCGTCGGCGTACTCCGCCAGCGTGTCGATGTGGTCGAGTACTGCGGTCAGATGGTCCAGCGTGTGGTACTTCCGCTGGGGCTCGGACCAGCGGGCGATCAGGTTGGCGGCGTACGGGGCCGGGCTCGGGTGGGGCGTGCCCTCGCGGGCGGAGAGCAGGGCGCCCAGCCACCGGGAGCTGAGGGCGTCGGGGGTGTCGGGGGTGTCGGGGTCGGGCATGGGGGCATTCTGCCGTGGGGCACGGCGAAGCCCCCGGCGGGGAGGGGCGGCCACGGTTGTGGACGCGCTCCCGCGCCGGGGGCTTCGCCAGGCGTCGGTCAGTTCATCACGGCGTCGGTCAGACGGAGACGTTGACGCAGACGTGGGCGTACTGGCCGAGGGTGCCCTCGACGGTGCCCAGGACGTCGTTCTTGACGGCGTCGACCTGGGCCAGGACATCGGCGGAGCTGACCGACGCCGGGCCGACGGTGAGGCCGGCGCTCGGGTTCAGGCCACCGGAGACGTTGTCGAGGTCGGCGTCGGAGATCTCGACGGTCTCAAACTGGTGAGCGGAGTTCATGGGGGACTTCCCTTCGTATGGATGATCCACAAGGGGGGTGGCGGGCGGCGGGAGAACGGCCGCGCTGGGACAGCGCACGGGCCCCGCGGCGGACAGGATCAAAGCACGGAGCACGTCGGGCAGCCAGTGAACCGGCGTTAACGGCCGGGAAGCCGATCGCACACGCGACGCATCTGTGCAGACGCGCACACCGTTCGTGGGCGACTGCTGGCCAGTCCCTCCACAAGTCGCACGACTCCGGCGCCCGGCGGCGGTGGCGGCCGCGTTCTCGAACTTCTCGAACCTCTCGAACGGGACGCTCCAGGCCGACGGGACGTCATACGGCGGGCGCGCACACGGATTTCGCGTCCGCTTACGTGTCCCTCGCGCCGTGGTTGCGTATGCGATGTGCGGATTCGCTGAAGGTGTCCGGTGTCCTGTGTTCGGCACAGGCCCTAGCGTGGGTTTCATGACTGCTGCTGATGCGCACGCTGTACGGGTTCCGGAGCTGCCGGGGCGGTTGCTGGTCGCCGAACGGGACGTTCTCGTGCCTCTGTTGCGGGAGCGGGCGGAGGACGACTTCGGGGTGGGGACCTGTTGTCCGGGGTGGTCGGTGCGGGATGTGCTGGCGCACTCCTCGGCCGCGTTGTCCCGGGTGATCGAGGGTCGGTTCGAGGAGGGTGTGTTCAGTCCGGAGTCCAACGACCGGGACATCGCCGAGCGGGGTGAGTGGCCGGTGGGGCGGATCGTGGACGAGTTGGAGCGGGGGATGACGGACGCCGGGGCGGTGATCGCCGAGGCCGGCGGGGCGCTGGACGGCCTCGCCCTCGGGGAGTGGGTGCACGCCGGGGACGTACGGGACGCCTGGGGCCTGCCGGACGCCTACGGCGGAGCCCAACTGCCGCTCGCGCTCACCCTGTTGGCCCACCTCACCCGCGTACGCGGCACCCTTCCGCTCCACGCCGACCTCGACGACCTGGACGAGCCCCTGAGGCTCGGGGCGCCGAGCGGCGACGCTCCGCCCGCGCGGTACATCGGCGACGGCGCGACCCTCGTACGGCTCTGCATGGGGCGCCGCCCGACCCCGGACGCGTCGTACGAACTGGCCGGCGCCACGGGGGCCGAGCTGAATCTCTTCGGCTGAGCCCTGGCCGGGTCTTTCCCGGGGAGTCATCAGACGTAGGCGAAGGGCGAAAGGCGCTTTCGGCGGGTCACGTGTCGCCTGTTGCTAAAATTGGACTAGACCTGTCGCCGGAGTGAGAACGTACGAGAAAGGGGCCCCATGGGCACGCGCGCGCTGTTGGAGGTGATCGCCCTCGGAGCCGAGGAAGCCGTCGCCGCTCAGGCCGGAGGGGCGGATCGGCTGGAGCTGGTCACCGACATGGCGGCGGACGGGCTGACCCCGTCCGTGGGGACGTTCGTCGAGGTGCACGGCGCGGTCGACATCCCCGCACGGGTCATGCTGCGGCTGGCGGACGGTTTCGCGGCGGGTGACGTGGACGCGCTGGTGCGGGCCGCGTGCGACATGCGCGCGGCGGGGGCCGAGGAGTTCGTGCTGGGGTTCCTGGACGAGGGCGGCGCCCCCGACCTGCGGGCCCTGGAGCGGGTCGTCGCCGAACTCGACGGCTGCCGCTGGACGTTCCACCGGGCCATCGACCGCGCCGCCGACCGCGACGCCCTCCGCAAGCAACTCGCCGACCTGCCGGGGCTGGACGGCTACCTCACCGCCGGTTCGGCGGAGGGCGTCGACGCGGGGACGGCCGTCCTCCTCGCCGAAGCCGCGCGGCGGGGCGAGCCCGGCTACGCTCAACGGCTCCTGGTGGGCGGCGGCCTGAGACTCGACCACGTCCCCACCCTCCGCGCCGCCGGCATCGACGCCTTCCACATCGGCACCGCGTCCCGCCCAGCCGGCTGGCCCTCACCGGTCGACCCCGACGCCGTACGGCAATGGCGGCGGGCGTTGGACGCGCGCGGGGGGAGAGGGGACGACGGGGGGAGGACTTGGGGCGGGGGTGGGGCCTTGGAGGGGGCCCAGGGTTCGGGCGGGGCGAAGGCGACTCGACGGTGACCGTCCTGCTGACGGCTCCGCCGAAGGCCTGACCGGCCGGGCCCACCGATCGGCTCGCTGACGCGCCCGCACCCGGCTTCGCCGGCTGGCCCGCGCCGACGGGCGTCGCGGGCGGCTTCGCGATTGGCTGCCCACGGGCCAGGCCCACGGGCCAGCGACGGCCCCGAAGGCGGCTTCGCGGGTCCGCCCGCCGACCGGCCTACTGACGGGCGCCACGGGCGGCTTCGCTGACCGGCCCGCTGACGGGCTCACTTACGGGTGCCACGACCGGCCCACTGACCGGCCCACTGACCGGCTTACTGGCGGGCGCCACGGGTGGTTCCGTCGACGGGCCCAGCGATGGGCCCCGCAGGCGGTTCCGCAATGCGCCTGTCGGTGGCTCTGCTGGTGGCCCCACTGACGGGCGCCATGGGCGGGCGTCGCGGACCGCCCGCCGACCGGCCCACTGACGGGCGCCACGTGCGGCTCCGCCGACCGGCCCGGCGATAGGCCCACTGACGGGCCCCACAGGCGGCTCCGCCGACGCCCCCCGGTGGTCTCACCGTCCTACCGCCGGTCTAACCCTTCGGCCCGTCGGCAGTCCCGTTCGGTCTTCTGATTGGCCACCACGTTGAGTGGCCCCGTGTGTCCCATGTGTTCCGGGAGTGGTTCCAGGTGTCGCGGGCCGTGGTCAGGGCTCGGTGGCCGCAGCCGCGTAGTTGGGTGCGGGTGAGTTTGGCGCGTTGGCCGCCGCCCGCGATCATCGCGTTGACCGATGCCATCGGGTCACCCCCGACCGAGCGTGCGGCCAACGCCCCGACCAGCAGCGGCAGCAGCACCACCGCGACGGCCGAGCCGGTCGCCGTGGCCGTGGCCGTGACCTTCCGCAGGGAGAGGGGGCGCGAGGTGTCCGTGGTCATGACAGCAGTCCAGCAGGGGTGCGGGTGCCCGCACACCCGCCGACGTACTCAGTCGTCGACGCCCGCGTACTCAACGGTCACCGAGGGTCCGCCGGAAGCGGCGACAGCCGGGCCCGACCCTCGGCCGTCCCCTCCAGTTCATGGCGCAACTCCGCGAGCAGCGGCAGCAACTGGCTGCGGTTCATCTTGCGCACCCGCCCCTCGTACGTCCAGGCGCTGACGGCCGTCGGATCGAGGAGCACGACCTCGGGCGTCCAGTCGGACCGGAACCGGATCACGGCCCGCAGGAGCGGGACCCACTTCAGGCTGCTCGGGTCATGGAAACCGGGGAGGGGCGGGAAGCGGGGCGGCTGCCAGCCGGCGCCATGGACCTCCCGCAACTCCTCGGCCCGCTCGGCGAGTTCGCGCTCGGCGGCGGCCCGGAAGGCGTCGTACGCCTCCCGGACGTCGTACTCGTCCTTCTCCCGGTCGCCGTAGAGCAGGACCACCACGCACTCGGGGCGGCGCAGGCGCGTCACCTCGGTGAGTTCCCACAGGGTGCCCTTGCTCGTACCGGCCACGAGGAGGACGAGGCGCGCGTCGGTGATCAGAGAAGTGACGGTGGGCTGCCAGTCGTGGAGGGGGAGGTAGAGGCGGCGCGAGCCGGCCAGGGGCAGCGCCTCGTCGGGTTCCCCCACGGCGAGCGGGCGGCCGAAGCCGCTGAACGCCCGGCACACGCCCTCCTCCAGCGTCAGCGAACTGCCGTTCACCAGCGAGCCGCCCACCCCCATCCAACGGCTGAACGCGTGCGGCATCGACCTCCCGGTCACGTCCTCCGCGAAGGGGCGCAGATACAGAACGTACGGTTCACGCCGGGCCTCCTCCAGCGTCCTGACCACCCGGACGTGGTGGCGCCGCCCGTGCCGCCGCATCCGCGCGCCCACCAGCAGCGAGAACGCGCCCCAGAGCCCGCACACCAGGACGATCAGAACGTTCTTCCACATGGGGTCGCCGAAGGGGGTGGGGATGAAGACCGTGTTGAGCCGTTTCGCCGACATCATCACCAGCAGCCCACCGCAGAGCGTTCCCCCCATGCCCACGAGCCGCAACGCGCAACCCAGCAGCGGACGCTGCCGTCGACGGGGAGTACCGAAGGAGGGGATGGAGGAGGGGGAGTGGGAGTGGGAGTGGGGCGGAGGGGAGCCTTGGACCGAGGGGTCCGGAAGGGGGTGTTCAGTCATGAAACACACCAGATCGGAGGCCGTGGTCAACCCGCAATCGAACAACGAGGGTTGAGCAGGGCCACGACCCCGGATTCGCTCTTTCGTGGCACGTACGGGCGCACGTCCACGGCATCCCGCTCCGGCGGCCATGATGAGCGCATGGCAGACCTCCACCACTCCCTGTGGAACTCCGACGTCGCCCCCGAGAGCTACACCCCCGCCAACACCCCTTACCAGGGAGTGCTCTTCGAGCAGTACAAGCTCTGTGTCGAGACCGCCGACCGCGTCAGCGCGCGGCGAGGTGCTGCCAACACCTTCTTCCTGTCGCTCAACAGCGCCATCGCCACGGCCATGGTCGGCGGTCTGGGGCCGAGGCCGGGAAGCGTGTCGGTCTGGTTGCTCCTCGCCGGTCTGCTGATCCTCGTCGGACAGTGCGCGGCGTGGTACCTGATGGTCCGCTCGTACCGTCAGCTGAACACGGCGAAATGGGCGGTGATCGGGGCGTTCGAGAACCGGCTCCCCGCCTACGCCTACTCCCGCGCCGAATGGACGGAGTTGGGGGAGGGCGAGGACTGGCGCCGCTATATGCCCCTGACCCGTCTCGAACAGTGGGTGCCGCCCCTGTTCGTGGCCGCCTATGTGGTCGGGTTCCTCGCGCTGACGATGTAGCACTTCCGGTCGGCGGGGCCGCGGCATAAGATCCGCGAACTCCTTCTCCGCGCCGACTGGAGGCAGCAGGTGAGACCCGCGTGACCGTCATCGCCGTGACCGGGCACATGGACCTGACGGAGGCGAGCGTTCCCCTTGTCCGGCAAGCCCTGCGGGACCTCCTCGAACGGTACCGGCGGCGGCAGGGGATCACCGGGCTCTCCTGCCTCGCCAGTGGCGCGGACTCGCTCTTCGCCGAGGCGGTGCTCGCCCTCGACGGCCGTCTGGTCGCGGTGATCCCGTCGCGGGACTACCGGGAACGGCACGTGGGCGCCGAGCACGCCGAAACGTTCGACCGGCTCGTCGAAGCCGCCGACGAGGTCGTCGTCCTCGGGCATGAGCGCGCGGACGGGCAGGCGTACGAGGACGCCAACGGGGTTCTGCTGGAGCGCGCGGACCGGCTGATCGCCGTATGGGACGGCGAGTCCTCGACCGCCCGGGGCGGCACCGCCACCACCGTCGCCGAGGCCCACCGACTCGGCCTCCCGGTCGACGTGATCTGGCCCGAAGGCGCGAGCCGGAGGAACGAGGGGCGCGCCCCGGAAACCTGAACGGTCCCCGGGGCACGCCTTTCGGGCTGTGTCCGCCGCGCCGCGGCCGGTCAGGCGTTCGGGTCGAACGAGATCCCCGACGGCATCGCGGCCGTGAGGTTGGACTCGAAACTGCCGTCCTTCAGGCCGAAGTTGGCGCTGCCGAAGTCGTACGCGACGAGGGTGTCGCGGATCGCGGTGGACGGGTAGCCGTTCCAGCCGACGAGTGGCGGGTACTGCCAGGTGCCCTCGTGGTTCTCCGGCGGCTCGTCGCTCGTGCCCGCGAGGCGGAAGCAGTGGGTGCTGGCGCCGTCCTTGTGGTACACGATCTTCGGGTGCGTGCCGGTCCAGATGACCGAGGACGCGGCGTGGACGGTGAAGTCGCCGTGGTTGGACGTCGAGACGTACTGCGCGCTGCCGTTCTGGACCCAGACGACGACGTGCTCCCAGTCGTGACGGTGGCCGCCGATGCTGCTGTTGGCGAGCGCCTGGTCCTTCTCGAAGTAGAGGTCGTACATGATCGCGCACCAGCCGTTGTTGCACTTGTAGCGCGAGTAGCCGTTGGTGTTGTCCAGGTCCGACTGGTCGTGGCACTCACCGCTGAGCGAACCGGTCGGGCTGAGTCCGCCGTTGACCGTTCCGGTGGGGCCGATGGCCGGGGTCGGGTAACAGCCGTCGGTGTCGTAGTCGTACGCGGGCTGCCAGGTCGTCTCCAGCGTCTCCGCGCCCGCGGGCAGCGCGGCCGGCGGGGCGGCGTAGGCGCTGCCGGCGATCCCGACGACCAGCGCGAGCGCGCCGCCGACGGTGAGCGCGGATCTGCCGATGCGCGAGCTTGTCTTCTTCTTCACTGCGTCCTCCTGGGGGGCCGCGGCTCGGGGGTGATGCCGGGGCCGGTGGGGGGCGTGGGGGCATGTGCCTCGGGTGGAGCGCGTACTGCGGCGTGGGGGATGGCATGCGCAGGTCAGGTTCGCCCTACCCGCCGGTAGTCCACAAGAGGCGGGAGGTGTCGGAGCGATGAAGAATCAATCAATGTGAGAACGCTGTGCGTGGGGGCAGCGGGAGCCGGACGGGGTGTGTGGTGTGACGCCGTGTCACATCACGGGCTGATATCCGCCACGTAGTTGTTGTGTGCGAACTCTGCGCCCAGGGGCCCCCGACGATCCATCACGGCTCGCGCGCGTGCATAGTTGTGTCCGCCCCAAGCCAAGCGGGGGCATGACAAGTTTCGGCCACAGGGGGACACCGCTCCATGCCATCCATACGCCGCCGCGGCCTCGCGGCAGCCGCCGCCGTGATCGCCGCGATCATGGTCACCACCACCGCCTGCAGCAAGACGGACAACAGCGACACCAAGGCCTCGGACCAGTCGACCACCCAGGCCGGCTCCGGGGACACCATCGACACCGGCGAGAACGAGGGCGACGGTGACACGACCATCGGCGGCTTCAAGCTGCCGGAGGGCGTGCCCACCGAACTCACCGGTGACGCGCTGCAGAAGTGGAAGAACGGCGGCTGGGAGGACTTCAGCGACTGGGCCTCCGCGGCGGAGGACTTCGCCAACCCGTACATCGAGGACTTCTGGACCCCGGAGCGGATCGCCGAGGCCAAGGAGGCGATCCCGGAGCTGCCGCAGATCGCGGAGGCGGGCAGTGTGAAGAAGGGCAAGAGCAAGACCACGCAGGTCTGGCTGCCCGACGGCAAGGTGAAGCGGCAGAAGGCCACCAAGGTCAAGCCGACCTACCACAAGAACGCCTCCACGGTCGGCAAGCTCTTCTTCACCACCCCGCAGGGCTCCAGCGTCTGCTCGGCCGCCGTGGTGAAGGACCCGAACCACCCCGGCAAGTCCAACATGGTGTGGACCGCCGGCCACTGCGTCCACGCGGGCAAGGGCGGCGGCTGGTACCGCAACATCGCCTTCATCCCGTCGTTCAACAACAGCGGCAAGCTCAACATCAGCCAGGCCTCGCGCAACTACCGCGCCAAGAGCGTCTCCCCGTACGGCATCTACTGGGCCAACTGGGCCACGACCTCCGGCAGCTGGATCAAGGGCGGCGCCGCCAGCCAGGGCACCGTGGCCGCCGCGTACGACTACGCCGTGCTGCACGTGAAGCCCGAGAAGGGCAGCAAGTCCCTGGAGGAGCGGGTCGGCGGAGCCCTTCCCGTGTGGTTCAACGCCCCGGCCGCCAACAAGATCAAGAAGATGAAGGTCCGCGGCTACCCGGCCGAGTCGCCGTACGACGGCTCGAAGATGTACCACTGCCAGGGCGCCACCAAGCGCTTCGTCCTCGGCTACAGCTACCCCAGCAGCTACCCCGCCCAGTACATGGTCGGCTGCACCATGAACGGCGGCGCCTCCGGCGGCCCCTGGTACATGACCCACAAGGGCCGCACCTACCTGGTCTCCAACAACTCCCTCAGCGACCGGTCCACGTTCATCACCGGCCCGCGCCTGGGCAAGAACGCCAAGCAGGTGTACTTGGCGACCAGCAACAAGTTCAAGTAGGCCCAACGGCGGCCGATCCAGTCGGTCGGCCACACGTTCGGGCGGGCCTCGGCGCCCGCGACGCCCCCGGTGACCTCGGTCGCCGGGGGCGCCCTCGTTTCCGTACGGATTACGCCAACTGCGGCGGCAGCGAGGCCGCGTGGGTGACGATCAGGCCCGACACGGCTCGCGTGAGCGCCACGTACAGGCGGCGCAGACCGGTCCGTTCGTCGGGCTCGCCGTCGACGACGGCCCGCGGCTCGTCGAGCACCACGTAGTCGTACTCAAGTCCCTTGGCGAGCGAGGCCGGTACGAGGGTGAGGCGGGTCTCGTACGTCGTCTCCTCGCCGGGGGAGAGGTAACCGATCCCGGCCGCCGTCAGCGCCTCGGCGAGGACGGGTACGCGGGCGTCGGCGGCGATGAGGCCGACGGAACCCTCGTTGCGGAGCAACTCCTCACATCCGGCGATGACTTCCGCGTCCTCGGCGATGTCGCGAACCTCGAAGAAGCCCGGGTTCTCGCGGACCGAGGCGACCGGGGTGAGGCCGGGGGCGATATGGGGGAGGAGACGGGAGGCGTAGGTGATGACGTCGGTCGGGACGCGGAAACCGGCGGTCAGCTCCTCGACATGGGCCTCCGCCTTGCCGAGGTGGGCCAGGGCCTCCTGCCAACTCCGGGTCGCCCAGGGGGTGGTGCCCTGCGCGAGGTCGCCGAGGACGGTCGCGGAACCGGTGGTGCAGCGGCGGCCGACCGCGCGGTACTGCATCGGGGAGAGGTCCTGCGCCTCGTCGAGGACGACATGCCCGAGTGAGTGCGTGCGCTGGACGAGATCCGTCGCCTCGTCGATCAACACGGCGTCGGCCGCCGACCACTTGGCGCCCTTCACACTCCGCGCCGGCTTCGCCCAGAGGATCGTCTTGCACTCGTCCTCGCTGAGAATCCCCTCCGCGTGCGTCGCGAGGAAGTCCGCGTCGGAGAGAAGCCTGAGGACGAGCTTGGCCGGGTCGACCGGCGGCCAGATCGCCTTGACGGCCGCCTTCACGGCCGGGTTGCGGGCCACCGCGTCCTGCACCCGGTCGTCGGGCGCCTCACCGGACCGCTCCATCTGGACGAGCACGGCATGCGCGATCCGCTGCGGCAACGCCTCCCGCGCGGCCCCGTAACGGATGTCCCGCTCCAGCAGTTCCCGCACGATCTCCTCGACCTCGTACGCCGGTACGCGCCAGCGCCGCGACCCCCGTACGACCACGACGGGCTCGGTGGGGACGGTGACATGCGAGCGGACGGCCCGGCGGAGCACCTCGGCCATCCGGGCGTCGCCCTTGACGACGGCCGCGGCCGCCTCGTCCGTGCCCCGTACCTCCACATGGGCGACGAGATCGTCGACGGTCGCCTGCTTGACCTCCAACTCGCCGAGGGCGGGGAGGACTTGCTCGATGTAGTGGAGGAAGGACCGGTTCGGGCCGATGACGAGGGTGCCGGTACGGGACAGCCGCTCGCGGTGGGCGTAGAGGAGGTAGGCGACCCGGTGCAGACCCACGGCGGTCTTCCCGGTCCCGGGACCGCCCTGGACGCACAGACTGCCCGACAGATCCGACCGCACGATCTCGTCCTGTTCGGGCTGGATGGTCGCGACGATGTCCCGCATCGGGCCGACACGCGGACGTTCGATCTCCTGCTGGAGCAGCCTGCTGGCGGTCCCCGTCTCGCTTTCGGCCTCGGCCGGGTCGGAGAGGTGCTCGTCCTCGTACGCGGTGAGATCACCGCCGGTGTAGCCGAACCGGCGCCTGAGCCCGATGTCCATCGGGTCCTTCTTGGACGCCCGGTAGAAGGGCTGCGACACCGGCGCACGCCAGTCGATGACCATGGGGTCGCCGTCGGCGTCGTGCACGTGCCGCCGCCCGATGTGCAGTGTCTGATAAGCGGCCTCCGGCCGCGGGCGTTCGCCTTCCGCTCCCTCGGCCTGGTCGGCGCCGGGGGCGTGGAGGTAGTCGAGGCGGCCGAAGAACAGCGGGGTGTCGCTGAGGTCGGCGAGCGCCTTGATCCGCTCGTCGATCTGATGGGCGAGCGCCTCGGCGTTCACCCAGTTCGCCGTGACATCCCTGATGTCGAGTGCCTCCACGTCCTCCCGCATGGCCCGGAGGGCCGAACGGGAGGAGGCGAGATGGGAGCGCTCACGGGAGAGGGGGTCGACGGCGTCGGTCACTTCGGTGCCGGTCGCGTCGGCGGGTGAGCGATCGTCGGCGGGCGCGGGGTCGGCGGCGGGCGCGGACAAGGGGGTGCCTCCGGGGTGCCTGTGGGGTGTACGGGACGTACGGGCCGCTGAGCGGCGGAGGCCGACCGGTTTCCGTCCGGTCGACGGCACTCCACGACGACTGCCGGGAGGCGGGCAAGAGCGGAGAGTCTAGGTGAACGCCGGGCGTGAAGGCCAATGGATTTCCACAGCCCGGGGACGGCCGTCCTCCTGCCGCCCCGTAGCCCTAGGGGCCGTGTACATCGTGGGTACTAGGGGGCGGCGGGACCTGAGAGGGAGCTCGGGGCTCAGCGGGTTCACTCCCTGGACCGACGTAATCCAAAGGCGGACGTTCCACCATGGAGACATGAGTGCAGCGACCTTCATCCCAGCATCGGCCTCCGGCCGACCCGGCCCGCCGTCCGGCGCGACCGGTCTCGACGACCACCACCGGCCCCACCGTCTCGCCGACGCCCTGCGCGCCCTCAAGGTCTTCGCGGGCGCCGCGTTCGGCGTCGTCGTCCTCGGCGAGTACGCGGAGGAAGCGGGCATACGCCGACGGTGACGCGCCCTAAGGTGCCGTCGGTGGTGTTCAGCCCTCCGTCAGCAGTTCGTCGGCGTCCATGATCCGGTAGGCATAGCCCTGTTCCGCAAGGAAGCGCTGGCGGTGGGCGGCGAAGTCCTGGTCGATGGTGTCCCGGGCGACGACGGAGTAGAAGTGGGCCTGATGCCCGTCCGCCTTGGGGCGCAGGACCCGTCCCAGCCGCTGGGCCTCCTCCTGCCGTGAGCCGAAGGTGCCGGACACCTGGATGGCGACGGTGGCCTCGGGGAGGTCGATGGAGAAGTTGGCCACCTTCGACACCACGAGCACATGGATCTCGCCCTCGCGGAAGGCGTCGAAGAGCTTCTCGCGCTGGGCGTTGGACGTCTCGCCCTTGATTACCGGCGCGTCCAAGTGGGCGCCCAGCTCGTCGAGTTGGTCGATGTACTGCCCGATGACGAGGATCTGCTGCCCGGCGAACCGCCGCACGATGGCCTCGGTCACCTTCCGCTTGGTCGCGGTCGTCGAACAGAAGCGGTACTTCTCCTCCTGCTCGGCGGTGGCATAGGCGAGCCGCTCGGAGTCCGTGAGGTTCACCCTGACCTCGACACAGTCGGCGGGCGCGATATAGCCCTGCGCCTCGATCTCCTTCCAGGGCGCGTCGAACCGCTTGGGCCCGATGAGGGAGAAGACGTCGGACTCACGGCCGTCCTCACGCACCAGGGTGGCGGTCAGCCCCAGCCGGCGCCGGGCCTGAAGATCCGCCGTGAACTTGAAGACGGGAGCGGGCAGCAGATGCACCTCGTCGTAGACGATCAGACCCCAGTCCCGGGAGTCGAACAGCTCCAGGTGCGGGTAGACACCCTTCCGCTTGGTCGTCAGCACCTGATAGGTGGCGATGGTGACCGGGCGGATCTCCTTTCGCGTACCGCTGTACTCGCCGATCTCGTCCTCGGTCAGCGAGGTCCGCTTCACCAGCTCGTGCTTCCACTGCCGGGCCGAGACGGTGTTGGTGACGAGGATCAGGGTGGTCGACTTGGCCTGGGCCATGGACCCGGCGCCGACGAGGGTCTTCCCGGCGCCGCACGGCAGCACCACGACCCCGCTCCCGCCGTGCCAGAAGTTCTCCACGGCCTGCTTCTGATACGGCCGTAGCGCCCAGCCGTCCTCGTTCAGCTCGATCGGGTGCGCCTCGCCGTCCACGTATCCGGCGAGGTCCTCGGCCGGCCAGCCGAGCTTCAGCAGGGTCTGCTTGATCTGCCCGCGCTCGGAGGGGTGCACGGCGACGGTGTCCGGGTCGATCCGGGCGCCGACGAGCGGGGTGATCCTCTTGGACCGCAGGATCTCCTCAAGGACGGGCCGGTCGGTGGTGGTCAGCACCAGGCCGTGGGCGGGGTGCTTGGAGAGGGTGAGCCGACCGTAGCGGTCCATCGTCTCGGCGATGTCGACCAGCAGGGCGTGCGGCACCGGATACCGGCTGAACTGCACCAGCGCGTCCACGACCTGCTCGGCGTCATGGCCGGCGGCCCGGGCGTTCCACAGTCCCAGGGGCGTCACCCGATAGGTGTGGATGTGCTCCGGAGCCCGTTCCAACTCCGCGAACGGGGCGATGGCCCGCCGACACTCGTCCGCCTGCTCGTGATCGACTTCCAGGAGCAGCGTCTTGTCGGACTGGACGATGAGTGGACCATTCACCTACGTACACATCCCTTCCGTGTGGGCCAAACGTCCAGTGTGCCTGATCGTTATGGCTTTTCGTGAGGCCGATCTCGTGGGGTCCTTCCGAGCGATCAGTCCGCGACCAGTCCTATTGGATGTCTATTCATTCCGATGAGTGGCCGGAATTCAGATTTGCGGCAATGGTTCCGAAGAATGGCCAACCGTGCAGCCAACGACCCCCGCAGTCCCGGCCACCCCGTCCGCCTCACCGCAGGGCACCACGCTCGGGTACGCCCTGTTCGCCACCCGATGGCTTCAGGCACCGTTGTACTTCGGGCTGGTCGCCGCGCAAGGCGTGTATGTCTACAAGTTCTTCAATGAGCTGTGGACGTTAATCACGAAGTGCGTGACCGGGATGGCCACCGAGAACTACGTCATGCTCGCGGTGCTCAAGCTGGTCGATGTCGTCATGATCGCCAATCTGCTGATCATGACCATCGTCGGCGGCTATGAGACCTTCGTCTCCCGAATCGGCCTCCAGGGCCACCGTGACCAGCCGGAATGGCTTTCGCACGTCAACTCCAACGTACTCAAGGTCAAGCTGGCCACCGCCATCGTCGGCATCTCCTCCGTCCACCTCCTCCAGATGTTCGTGGACGTCCACCACACCTCCCACCACGCGCTCCTGTGGGGCACGGTGATCCATATGGCCTTCATCGCCTCGGCGGTGCTGCTGGCGTATATGTCGGGGCCGATGTTGCGGGGGGACAAGGGGCATGGGTCGCATGGGGGGAGTGGGGCGCATGGGTCTGGTGGGTCGCATGGGGCCTATGGGTCCAGTGATGCCCATGCGCCCCATGGGCCCAGTGACGTCCATGGGTCGCATGGGCTCCACGGGTCACATGGGTCAAGTGAGTCGCATGGGGGTCGCGGGGGGTCGAAGGAACCGGCGGGGTCGCAGGGGGTCGGCGGCGGGGAGCGGGCCGAGCAGGTCGGGGTGGCCGGGAGGGCGGCGGCCGTGGAAACGGGGGTGAGCGGGCACGCGGCCCCCCGGGCGACTGCTGGCGCCGCCAACGACGGCCACGCCGCCGCTGCCGGGGACTTCGTCGCCGGCGGTCACACCGCCGGCGTCGTCGACCACTTCGGCCCGGCCCATGCGGGCGTCGGCTTCGGTTACACCTCGGCGTCGGCTCCCGCCGACTCCGTTCCGGGGCACGTCGCCCCGGCGCCCGCCGCCCCCGGGCACGCGGCGCCCGCGTTGCTTCCGGCGCCGCTGCCGATTCCGGCGCAGGCGCGTTCGTATGAGAACTACGCGGCGTTCGAGACGCGGTTCGCTCGGGGCGGGACGCGGCTCGTGCCGTACGAGGGTGGGGTCGAGGGGCGGGTGCGGGCCGCCGGGTTCCCGGTGCGGAAGGTGTTGGAGGAGTTCGACGAGGAGTATCCGCGCTCGTACGACCGGCAGTTGATGGCCCGGCTCGGGACGCTGGACTTCATCGGGGCCGCGCGGAACGTGGTGTTCGTGGGCGCCCCCGGCACCGGCAAGACGCATCTCGCGATCGGGCTCGGTGTGCGGGCCTGTCAGGCCGGGCACCGGGTGCTGTTCGCGACCGCCGAGGAGTGGGCCGCGAGGCTCGCCGGGGCGCGGGCGGAGGGGCGGCTGGCCGAGGAGTTGGCCGCGCTGGACGCCTGCCCGCTGCTGATCGTCGACGAGGTCGGCTATCTGCCCTTCGACTCGGACACCGCCCGGCTGTTCTTCCAACTCGTCGCCCGGCGCTACGAGCGGGGCGCGCTGATCGTCACCAGCGACCGTCCGCTCGGCCGCTGGGACGAGATCTTCGGCGGGGCCGCGCCGGCGTTGGTCGACCGTCTCGCCCACCATGCCGACATCGTCCACCTCGAAGGGGACAGCTACCGGCTGCGCCGGGTCACTTGAGCCGGGTCACTGGAGGAGGCTGACGTTCTGGATCAGCGGGCCCTCCAGGGACAGGCCCTCGCCGACCAGCGTGCCGAGTTCGGGGATGACGGGGTTGGCCGCCGCCGCCGGGGTGGCGAGGGCGCCGAGGAGGGTCGCGGTGGCGAGGAGGGCGAGCAGGGTGGAGAGGGGGCGCATGTGTACAAGGGCCTTTCGAGCGTGGGGAGTTGATCTCGATCGGACACAGGGTGGCTGCCCGGGGGGCCGGGTCCCGATGCGTGCACTCGTTCGCGACCGCTCGTAGGGGGGAAATGGTGGGGTGGCCTGCATGAACGTTGGCGTACGCCCGAATGGGTGAGGTGCGGGAGGCTGCTTGATCATTGGCCGCAGCTCGCCTAATAGCTCGGGGGTGCTTGTCGGTTTGCGGGTGCGGGCTCGTCGTGGCTGGTCGCGCAGTTCCCCGCGCCCCTTTTCATGGCCCTGCGGGCCTATGAAAGTCGGCCCTTCGGGCCGGTCGGTCAGAGGGAGTCGTCGGCCAGCTCCGCCACCCCGGTGATGCGGTGCAGTGGGAACGTGCGGACCTCGTCGGCTGTGTGGTCGTAGGCCGTGACGAAGCCGCCCTCTACGCGGACGGGGGCGATGACGCGTTGGCTGGCGGAGCCCTCGGCGTTGACGTAGCCGATCCAGAGGGCCTCGCCGGTCAGGACGGCGGCCTGCATCGTGGCGAGGGTCTCGGCGGAGCCGGTGCGGGGCAGGGCGCCGGACGGGGCCGGGCCGTCGCCGGGGGTCTTGCGGGGCGCGGTGGAGGCCAGGTCACCGGCGCGGATGGCGCGGATCGCGGCGCCGAGCAGGGTGTCGTCGGGGGGCGGCGGGCCGTCCGGGACCGGCTCCGGGGCCGTACGCGGCGGAGTGCGGTGGGCATGGGCGCGGGTGATCAGTACGTCGCCCTCCGCCGACTCGGCGGCCGGGGCATAGCCCATCGCCCGCAGCCCCTCCAGCAGTGCCGCCGGGTCCGCCTGGGCGGCCAGGACCGTCGGGGCGAGGCGGCGCAGCCCGAGGCCCTGGGAGCGCTTGTCGGCGAGGATCTCGCTGAGCATCGCGTCGTCGTCGCAGCGCACGTACGCCGAGGCCGCGCCGATCCGCAGATGGCCGTGGCGCCGGGCGACGTCGTCGATCAGATAGGCGAGCGGCTGCGGGATCGGCGTACGGGAGTGGGCGGCCAGGAAGTCGTGGAGGTCGGAGGCGGTCCGACCGGCGTCCAGGGCGCGTCGTACCGAACCCGGCGTGAACCGGTACACCGTCGCGCCCCCCTTCGACTCCACGTCCGCCAGCACGCCCAGCATGTCCGCCAGGGGCCGCTCCAACGGGCCCGGTGCCACCGCGGTCAGGTCCGCCTGGAGCAGGACGTGGTCGAGGGGCTCGGGGAGGAGGGGGGCGAGGAGACGGGCGGCGCGGGCCGCCGCGGCGGCCTGTTCCAGGACGGGGTCTGGAGAGCCCGGGAGGGCGGCAGAGGGGGCGATGGGGTCGTGGGGGACGGGGATGTGATGGGCGGGGAGTTTGTCGCCTGGGGTTTCCGGGAGGCTGCCGGTGTCCGCCGGTGGGGGCTGGTGTGGCAGGGCGAGGAGTGCGCGGCCGTGGGCGGACAGGGCGCCCCGGCCGGTGACACCCAGTCGTTCGGCCTCGGTGAGGGTCCATTCGGCGAGGCGGGTACGGAGGTCGTCGGGCTGCCGGCCGCGCGAGGGGCGTTCCCAGCGCAGCCTGGCCAGTACGGAGCCGGGGGCGGCGGCCGTGCCCTCCGGCAGCCCGGCGAGCAACGCCAGCACCCGGTGCCGTACCTCGGGCGCCGCCGAACGGTCCAGACCCGGGCCCAGCGCCGACAACGTACGGTCCTTGGCGTCCCGTTCACCGACCACGCCCGCCGTACGGGTCGCCGACAGCCATGCCGTCGCCAGCCGCGCCCAGCGCTCGGCGGCGGGCAGCTCCAGCCACTCGTCGTACGCGGGCGTCGCCGCGTACCGCTCGTCGGCCTCGCCGTCCGAGGCCAACAGACCGGCGGCGTAGGCGAGTTCGACCCAGAAGGCGGCGACCGGCTCGGGCACGTCGAGGGCGACGGCGGTCCGCTTCAGATCGCGGACGCTCAGCCCGCCCGCGCGCAGGACGTTCGGGCCGCCCTCGTCCCAGTCCTTCAGCAACTCCTCGACGGTCGCGAGCGCCGTGTACGCCTGCCCGGCCGCCGTCGCGTCCACAACCTGTGGACGGTGGGCGGCCGCCGCCTCGACGGGCGGCGGCACGGCCTCGACCTCCCGGTGCGCGCGACCCGCCCGCAGATGCAAAGCGACCTCACGGGGCAGAACGACCGTGCCCGGCGTCGTGGGCAGCAGCAGGCCCCGGTCCAGCAGCCAGCGCAGATGCGCCGCCGGGTGCGCCGTGACCTGCCCGTACGGCGGGCCCCACACCAGCCGGTCCAGCACGTCCAGGGACTCGGCGGGAGCGTCGTCGAGGAGGGCCGACATCCGCCGCCGGTCCGTGAACAGTTCCATGAGCGCGGTGACCGCCGACACCGAGTCATGCGTACTCGCCAGCCCGGCCGCCGCGACGATCTCCTGCACCCGGCCCGGCGACATCCCGGAGGTGGCCTCGGCGACGGTCGGGCCCAGCCCGGTCGGGGACGGGTGCTGCGGGGAGGGCGTGAGGAGTTCGCGGGCCGTCCGTACGAGGCGGAGGCGGTCGTCGGCGCCCCAGAGGAGGGCCTGCGCCCGCAGGGCCGCGACGGCGCGGGGGAGCGCGGCGGCGATCGTCGGGTCCGGCTCGTCGCCCGCCATGAGGTGGAGGAGTTCGTCGTACGACGCCGGGTCCGCGGCCACGGCCAGGGCCTGGGCGGTCTGGGAGGTGAAGCGGTCGAGGCGTTCCAGGGCGCGTACGACGGAGGCGCGGGTGCCGGCGCGGGTGGCGAGCTGGGTCAGGTCCGTGGGGACGGGGGTGATGAGATCCGGGCGCGTTCGGAGCAGCACGGCGAGTGAGTGGTCGTCGCGCGTGCGGAGCGCTGCCGCTAGGGAACGGGGGGATGCGGTGGCTGTCGCGGGCGTTTCCTGTGGCGGGCCGGCGTCCGTGGTGCTGGGCTCCTCGGTGCTCATCCGGTCAACGGTAGCGGAGGGGGTGCGGAGGGCGCCTAGTAGCTCGGGGGTGCGGGTCGGTTCGCGACTGCGGGTGGTGGGTGGTTGCTCGCGCAGTTCCCCGCGCCCCTTTGATGTGCCCGGCGGCCACTAGTCGCCCGCCTCCCTGCGGGCAGGCGTGCCGCTAGGGGCGGCACGGGTGGGCGCAGGCGGCACCCTGTCAGCGCCGGTAAGCGAAACCCCGGCCCCCAGGGCCGACGCCGGCCGCCGGGTGCCCAGAAGGCGGCGTACAACCCCGCGTACCTGGAAGCGATACGGTCGTTGGAGGGATGCGGCTAACCCCCGGAGGGGCCTCGTGGGGATTGAGAGTGACCAGGTCGTCTACGAGTATCTGAGCCGAGTCGGTGATCTGGCTCAGCAACGGCAGTTGCCGTCGTCGGCCCGTATGCGGCTGGTCTCGGAGTTGCGCAACGAGATCGACCGGCGCCGCGCCAAGGCCCCGGTGGACAGCCCCGCCGCCGTACGCCGCATCATCGCCCGCCTCGGTACCCCGGACGACGTCGTCGCCGCCGCGGGCGCCCCCGGTGGAGTCGGCGAGGGGGCGCAGGCGCCGGTCGCCCCGGAGCCGAGGGCCGCCGTACCCGTGCAGCGGGCCACCGAGGGTGAGGAGGACGGCGCCGTCGAGGGGTGGACCGGAGGGCTGTCCAAGAGCCTGCGGCGGGTGGTTCCGCGCCCCCGCCCCTCCGAGCGGCCCGCCGGGCCGACCCCGCCGCCGGCCGCTGACGGTGCCTCGCCGCCCCACCTCGCCCCGCTGGACCAACTCGGTGACGGCGCGCAGACCGACTGGTGGCGGGTCGGGGACGGGCCTGGACGGGGGCCCGGCGACGACTTCGGGTTCGGGGCCGGGGTCGGGATCGGGGACGCCGTACCGGGGTTCGTCGGGGGTGTGGAGATCCCGGAGCTGTTGAAGCCGCCGCCGGCGAAGGAGGACGGGGCGGCCGGGGCGGGGGCCGGGCAGCCGGGGGAGGCGCCGGCCCGCGAGGGCGCGGAGGGCGCGGGTGAGGGTGGTGGCGGGGGCGCCGCGCAGGGGGCCGCGGGTGATGCCGTCGAAGGTGCCTCCCGGCGGCCTCGGCTGCTCCGGTTGCGGCCCGCCGGTGGTGGGTGGAGCAACCCGCTGCTGTTGCTGGCCGCCGCGCTGCTGGTCGCGGGGGCCGTGATCGGGAGCCTGGTGCCGTTGGGGCTCGGATGGCTGATCGCGTATCTCTCACGGCGGCTCACACCCGACGAGTCGAAGTGGGCCGTGCTGGGTGTTCCCGGAGTGGTGGCCGGGGGCTGGATCGTCTGGCTCTGGGGCCGCAGCGACGGCCGCTGGGGCGACCCGATCGCCAAGGGCCAGATGAACGCCGCCCTCACCGAGTCCTGGCCCTGGACCCTTCGCATCGCCGCGCTCTCCTCCGCCGCCTATCTGCTGTGGCGATCGCAGCGGCCCAGGTGATCGATGCGGCCGGGCCGGTGTCTGCCGTGGCTCTGTGCCCTCCGTATCGCGATGCTCTCTTCCGCCGCCTATCTGCTGTGGCGATCGCAGCGGCCCAGGTGATCCGTACGGACGCGCCGGTGCCCGCCCCGGCCCCGGTCGGTCTCGGCTGTTCCGGTCTGCGTTGGTCGGTCCGCTGACGTCCTGCTCCGTCTGTCTGTTTCGGTCTGCGTTGGTCGGTCCGCTGACGTCCCGCTCCACCGGGCCCTCGGCCCGGCCTTCGCCGCCGCCGTGCCTCGGTCTCCGGCCCGCTCCGGTCTTCTCCGGTTGCCCCCCGGCAGACCTCGGCTGCCCTGGCCCGACCAGGTCGCCCCGGCCCGACCCATGCCGCGGTCCCGCCCCGGAGGGCACGCGTGGGGGCGGGTAGGGGCTGGGCAGAATGAGGGATATGACTTCTCCTGCGTTGACCGTCGGGTTCGACCTCGACATGACGTTGATCGACTCGAGGCCGGGCATTCACGCCTGTTACGAGGCGCTGGCCGCGCGGACGGGGACGTACATTGACGCCGATCTCGCGATCACCCGGCTGGGGCCGCCGCTGGTGGACGAGCTGGTGCACTGGTTCCCGGCCGATGAGGTGCCGGCGATGGCCGACCTGTACCGCGCGATGTACCCCGCTATCGCTATCGCGGCGACACCGGCGATGCCGGGTGCCGCGCAGGCGATCGCCGCGGTTCAGGCGGCCGGGGGGCGGGCGATCGTGGTCACCGCCAAGTACGAGCCGAACGCGAAGCTGCACCTCGAACACCTGGGGCTGGGGCCGGACGAGGTGATCGGGGATCTGTGGGCCGAGGCCAAGGCGGGGGCGCTGCGCGCGCATGGGGCGGGGGTGTACGTCGGGGACCATGTGGGGGATGTGCGGGGGGCGCGTGTTGCCGGGGCGTATTCCGTGGGGGTTGCTACGGGGCCTTGTGATGAGCGGGAATTGAGGGTGGCCGGTGCGGATGTTGTGTTGGGGGATTTGACGGAGTTTCCGGGGTGGTTGGAAACGCGCCTAATGGGTGGGGAGTGTGCGTAGGACAGCGGGTGCGGGTGCGTTGGGGCTGGTCGCGCCGTTCCCCGCGCCCCTTGATGGCGGCTGCGCCGCCAATCATTCGTGGGCCGCGACGTTGTCAGGGCGTTGAACTTGCCTCCCTCGCCTTCTTCCTCCCCGCCGCGATCGACTGCAGTACACCCGCCCCCGCGATCAGGAATCCCACCCCCATCAACATGCTCAAAGCGAACATGTATGTGGGGAAAGGCGTGGTGCCCAGGAACAGGGGGGCCACGGTGATCAGCGTGGCCGCGGTGCCGGTGAAGAAGACGATCGCGCCGACGCGGATCAGCCGGTCACCGGGTTCGGCGGAATTCGGTTGGGTTTTGTCACGCACCGGACCAGGGTAGTTCCCAGCGCGAGGGAACAGTCGGGCGACGTCTTGTCAGCCGCCCCCGGACCATTAGCCTTGGTACCGGCGGGTCCCGACGGCCCGCTGTAGTGCTATCCAGAGCAGTTAGTGCGAACTTTCCGACGCAGTTTCCGACGAGTACGAGGACGAGGACAGACGTGCCTACCGGCAAGGTCAAGTGGTTCAACAGCGAGAAGGGCTTCGGCTTTCTCTCCCGCGACGACGGCGGTGACGTCTTCGTCCACTCCTCCGTACTGCCCACCGGTGTCGACACCCTGAAGCCGGGACAGCGCGTCGAGTTCGGCGTCGTCGCCGGTCAGCGCGGCGATCAGGCCCTCTCCGTGACGATCCTGGAACCGGCCCCGTCGGTCGCCGCCGCCCAGCGCAAGAAGCCCGACGAGCTCGCGTCGATCGTGCAGGATCTGACGACCCTGCTGGAGAACATCACACCGATGCTGGAGCGCGGCCGCTACCCCGACCGCGCCGCCGGCAAGAAGATCGCCGGTCTCCTCCGCGCCGTCGCCGACCAATTGGACGTGTAGGCCATCCCGGGCAGGCAGGCCATCCGAGTCAGGCAGGCCATCCCGGGCAGGTAGGCCATCCGAGTCAGGTAGGGCAGCTGGATCAGGGGAAATCCAGGGCTGTCGGGCCGAGGGGCGGTACCAGTCCCTCGGCCGCCGCACGGGTGAGCAAGCCCCGGATCGCCGCGTAGCCGTCCTCGCCCAGGTCCGCCGTGAACTCGTTGACGTACAGACCGATGTGCTGGTCGGCGACGGCCGGGTCCATCTCCTGGGCGTGTTCGAGGACATACGGGCGGGAGACCTCCGGGTCGTCCCATGCCGCGCGGACCGAGGCGCGGATCGTCTCGGCGAGCCTCGTCAGGGTCTCCGTCCCCAGCGAGCGTTTCGCGATGATCGCGCCCAGGGGGATGGGGAGGCCGGTCGTGTGCTCCCAGTGCTCGCCCATGTCCGCCAGCTTGTGCAGGCCGTAGTTCCGGTACGTGAAGCGGGCCTCGTGGATGACCAGACCCGCGTCGACCTTTCCGTCCCGTACCGCCGGCATGATCTCGTGGAACGGCAGCACGACGATCTCGCCGACCCCGCCGGGCAGGGTGTCCGCCGCCCACAGGCGGAACAGCATGTACGCGGTCGACCTCTCGCTCGGCACCGCCACCGTACGGCCGGTGAGGTCCGCGCCCGGCTCCCTCGTCAGCACCAGCGGGCCGCAGCCCCGGCCCAGCGCGCCGCCGCACGGCAGCAGGGCGTACTCGTCGAGGACGTACGGCAGGACGGCGTACGACACCTTCAGCACGTCCAACTCTCCGCGCTCGGCCATGCCGTTGGTGATGTCGATGTCCGCGAACGTGACGTCCGGCGCGGGTGCGCCCGGGACGCGGCCGTGCGCCCAGGCGTCGAAGACGAACGTGTCGTTGGGGCAGGGCGAGTACGCGATCCGCACCGGTTCGGCGGGGGTGCGCACCGGTTCACCTTCACTGGTCGTCATGGGGGGGCGCCTTCCTCGGTGGTTTCTTTCGCCGCCTCGGGCCCGTCGGGGTCCTGTGGGTGCCAACTCCCCAGTACCGGCGTCAGCTTCCCGAAGGCGTCCGTGAGGGCGGCGAGCGCGTCGCCGATGCGCCAGGCCGCTCGTTCGCGGGGGCCCACCGGGTTGGAGATCGCCCGGAGTTCGAGGACGGGGGTGGTGTGCGCGGTGGCGGCCTCCGCCACACCGAAGCCCTCCATCGCCTCGGCCACGGCGTGCGGGTGGCGGGTCCGGAGCGCGAGGGCGCGCTGCGCGCTGCCCGTCACCGTCGAGACCGTCAGCACGGTGCCCACGCGCGCGCCGATCGCCGGCGCGACCCGGCGTACGAGGGCGCGCGGCGGGTGGTGCGTGACCGTGCCGAACCCCAACTCGGTGACCGGGAGAAAGCCCTCCGGTGTCTCGGCGCCCAGATCGGCCGCCGTGATCCGGTCGGCGAGGACCAGCGAGCCGACCGGGGCCTC
Organism: Streptomyces sp. NPDC002643; assembly: GCF_053592555.1. Lineage (NCBI taxonomy): Bacteria > Bacillati > Actinomycetota > Actinomycetes > Kitasatosporales > Streptomycetaceae > Streptomyces > Streptomyces sp. NPDC002643. Next base: position 25,841 of record NZ_JBSFVY010000033.1, on the reverse strand, counting down.
CGGCTGGAAACCGCCCGCGATACCGGCCGAGATCACCAGGGCGTACGGCGTACCGGCGAGGGCCGCCGCGGTCAGCGCGGTGGCGGTGGAGGCGGCGGCCAGGGCGGGGCCGACCCCGGCGGCGAGGAGGTCGTAGGAGAGGGGGTCACCCGGGGGACCGGTGGGGTGGGGTCCGGGGGTGTGGCGGTGGAGGGTCGCCGCCGGGAGGCGTACCGCTTCGTACTCGCCCGGGAACGCCCGTGCCACCGCGTCCCGTTCGGGTGGGACCGCGGTGGCTACGAGGATGCGCATGGGCGGGGGTGGAGCCGCGTACGGGCGCGGATCAGGCGTCGGGGTTGGTGAGCGTGAAGTTCCACACGCCCTGGAAGTCGGTGCCTTCCTTGTTCTGCTCGACGACGCTGATGGTCAGCGACTTCTTGGCCTCCTGGCCGGGCTGGGCGGTGAAGAGCCCGGGGTCCGCGAAGGTGTAGTACGTCTTCTTGTACGGGTTGGTGGCCTGCTCCCCGTCGATCCACAGGGCCCAGCCGGTGTCCGCGATCTCGGGGTCGACACCGATGCGCAGCGTCTCGCCCTGCGGCAGCTCGACCGACTCGGAGGGCTTCTCCTTCGCGCACTTCTGGACCTGTTCGATGCTGAGCGTCCCGTAGCACTCGGCCTCGGCGTGCACCGACTCCTTGCCAAGCGTCACGGTGGCGATCGGCGTCGGCTCGTCGCAGGCCGACAGCAGGAGGAGGCCGGCGGAAACAGCGCCGAGAGTGGCCGCGGCGCGACGGCTGTGTCGATTAGCGGCTCCGCCGCGGTGCAGAGAGGTCATGCGCGAAGGCTATCGGGCGTGTCCAGGGGTGTTCCCACGTGGGTACGGCGTGCCGGTCGCGGGGGCGGGCGCGGGCGTACGGCGTGCCGGTCATGGGGCGTGGGCGCGGGGCGCGTACGGGTGGGTCGGCGGGGCCGTCGGGTCAGGCCACTCGGGTGCGGGGGGCGCCGCCGTGGCGGGCGGAGGAGAGGAGGCCGCGGACCGTGGTGAACCAGCCGGCGGCGACGATCGCGGCGGCCACGGAGAGGCCGAGGGTGCCGTTCAGGGGGAGCGCGATGCCGATGCCGCCGCCCACCACCCAGGCCATCTGCAGCAGGGTCTCCGAGCGGGCGAACGCGGAGGTGCGCACCAGTTCCGGGACGTCGCGCTGGATCAGGGCGTCCAGCGCCAGCTTGGACAGGGCCTGCGAGAAACCGGCGACCGCCGCGAGACAGGCGATCAGGAACGCGCCGAAGAAGCAGGCCGCCATGATCGCCACCCCCAGCTCCACGGCGACGACGGTCACGATGATCAGCTCCGGTGCGCGCTGCTTCACCCAGGCCCCCACGGCGGTGCCGAGGGCGTTTCCGGTGCCCGCCGCCACGGCGACCATGCCGAGGGAGACGGCGGCGCTCTGACCGGCGAGCGGATGGACGCGGAGCAGGAACGCCAGGAAGAAGATCAGGAAGCCGGAGAGACAGCGGAGGGCGGCGTTGGCGGCGAGGGCGTGGGTGACGGCAGGGCCGACCGTGCGCAAGCCCGGCCGTTTGAGGGTGCTGGGGCGGTGCGGGCCGTGGAGATGCTCGGGGTCCGCCGCGAGCAGGGCCCGGTCCTCGCCCTTCGCCGAGTCGACCTTGTGGGGGAGGGAGAAGGAGAGAAAGGTTCCGGCCACGAAGATCACGAAGGCGCCGTAGAGGGGCCAGCGGGGGCCCAGGGCCTGGAGCCCGGCGCCGATGGGGGCCGCCACGCCGGTGGCGAGGAGACCGCAGAGGGTGACGCGGGAGTTCGCCTTGACGAGGGAGAACCGGGGCGGGAGGAGCCGGGGGACGACGGCACTCCGTACGACTCCGTACGCCTTGGACGCGACGAGGACGCCCAGGGCCGCCGGGTACAGCTCGATGCCGCCGCTCTCGACCGCGCCCACCAGGACCAGGGCGAGGAGGGCGCGGGCGAGCATGGCGCAGGCCATCGCGGCGCGGCGGCCGTGCGGGAGACGGTCGAGGAGGGGGCCGACGACCGGGGCGAGGAGGGCGAAGGGGGCGAGGGTGATGGCCAGGTAGAGGGCGACCCGGCCCCGGGCCTCGTCGGTGGGGACGGAGAAGAAGACCGTGGAGGCGAGGGAGACGGTGATCATGACGTCGCCGGCGCCGTTGACCCCGTGGAGTTCGATGAGTTTGCCGAGTCCGGATTCGCCGGCGCCGTGGGCGTGGGTGGCCTTGCGGATGCCTCGGGCGGGGCCGGTGAGCGGGAGGTGCAGCGCGCGGCCCACCGAGCGGACGGCTCCGGTCACCCGACCCGACCCGTCACGCCCACGAGTCCGTCCGGCGCCGGTCACTCCGTCATAGTGCCCCGAGAAGGGGGTCGATAGTGCGGCAACCCTCCGGGGGGCTGGGGCGCCGGAGAGCTCGGGTGGTTGCGGTTGTGTTGCGTGTACGGCTGCGTCGTGGCTGGTCGCGCAGTTCCCCGCGCCCCTGAAAGCCTGGGGCTGCGCCCCGGCTTTATCGGGCCGCAGGCCCGAAAGGGGCGCGGGGAACTGCGCGACCAGCCCCCACCCACCCGCACACGCCCCACGACCCGATGGATCGAGCTCTTGCGCGGGGTCCGGGGTGCTGGGGGCGCCCAGTGGCCCCCGGGAACCCCTCCCCGCCGAAGCCCAGCGCAGCGGAACCGTGGACGTCGGTGTGGGCGTAGAGCCATCGAGAAGGTAGCGTGCATAACGCGCCCGCGGCGGTTGTTCTCGGCCGCGCGCCTGACGTTCATCCCGCAGAATGGGTGACATAGGTGCGCCCGAGCGCGATCGGGCACGGACGTCGACGCGGCCCTCCCCCAGTGCCCCAAGGCCTGAGAGGTACCCCCAGCCGCTCCGTCCGCAGCCCCCGCCGAGGCAGGCGCACTCGTGAGACGGCGTAGGAGAGAAGCGATACCTGTGAGCGCAGCGACAACGCGAAGCCGCACCCCCGACCGTCTGTGCGCCGAGGCCGTCGACCTCGCCCGCTCCGCCGCCGAGGAGGCCGCCGCACCCGGTGTGGTCGGCGAGCACGCCGGGCTCGTCTCCGAGGGCGACCGTGTTGTCACCCACTTCTTCGAGTGCAAGGAACTCGGCTACCGGGGCTGGCGCTGGGCCGTGACCGTCGCCCGCGCCTCCCGCGCGAAGTTCGTCACGCTGGACGAGGTCGTCCTGCTGCCCGGTCCGGACGCGCTGCTCGCGCCGGAGTGGGTGCCGTGGAGCGAGCGGCTGCGGCCCGGGGACATGGGGCCGGGCGATCTGCTGCCCACCGACGCCGAGGATCTGCGGCTGGAGCCCGGGTTCTCCGGCGAGGACGAGCCGTTGCCGAACTCCGCCGTCTCGCACGACATGGCCGAGCTGGTCGAGGCCGAGGACGCCGATGTCACCCAGGGGGTGCCGGCGAATCTGCCGCTCGCGCCCAGCCGCGGGTCGATCTCCGCCGTCGCCGAGGAACTGGGGATGCGGCGGGCCCGTGTGCTGTCCCGGTACGGGCTGCACACGGCCGCCGACCGGTGGGAGGAGGGGTTCGGGGCGAAGACCGCGATGGCTCAGGCCGCCCCCGCCTCATGTGTGAGCTGTGGGTTCCTCGTGCCGATCGGGGGGTCGCTCGGGCAGGCCTTCGGGGTGTGCGCGAACGAGTTCGCTCCGGCGGACGGGCGGGTCGTGTCGTTGACGTACGGGTGTGGGGGGCATTCGGAGGCGGCGGTCATGCCGAAGCCGCCGCAGCCGGCTCCGCCGCGGCTCGACGAGACCAAGGTTGATCTTTTTCCGTTGCGGCCGGCGGCGGATTCCGGGTCGGTGTCCGTCTCGGCGGAGGAGGCGGAGGGCGAGGCGGAGTTGGGACACTCTTGAGCTCCGCTGGGGTGCCGGGCGCCTTATAGCTCGGGTGGTTGCTGTTGTTTGGCGACTGCCGGTTCGTGGGGGCTGGTCGCGCAGTTCCCCGCGCCCCTTGACGGCCCTCCGGGCCGATCAAAAGCGCGGGGCGCAGCCCCGAGCTTTAGGGGCGCGGGGCCCTGACATTTGCGGCTTCGCCCCTCAGGCAGGGGTCCGGCCGTAGTGCGGTCGTGTCCCCCGTGCGCGGTACCTTCTTGCGGCGGCCATGCGGGGCGCAATCGCAGGAGGAGAGTGGACCGTGAGCAAGTTCGTGCGGCCGGCGGCCGAGGGGGCCGATCCGTTCGGGACGGCGCGGCTGCGGCGCGGAGTGCTGGACGCCTGGGCGACCAGTCCGGCGCGGTTCCGTGAGGACGCCAACGCCGAGGAGGATCTCGTCCTCGGCGGGTACCGGGACCGGCTCGTCGTCGAGCTGGCGCAGAACGCCGCCGATGCCGCCGCCCGCGCCAAGGTGCCGGGGCGGCTGCGGCTCACCCTTCGGGACGGTGTTCTCGTCGCCGCCAACACCGGCGCCCCCCTCGACGCCGCCGGTGTGGAGTCCCTCTCCACCCTCCGCGCCTCCGCGAAGCGGGACAGTCAGGAGGTCGCGGTCGGGCGGTTCGGGGTCGGGTTCGCCGCCGTGCTCGCCGTGACCGATGAGCCCGCTGTCGTCGGGCGGCACGGGGGGATTCGGTGGTCCCTCGCCGAGGCCCGGATGCTGGCCGGCGAGACCGCCCGGCACAGCCCCGGGCTCGGGGACGAGATCCGGCGGCGGGACGGTCATGTGCCGTTGCTGCGGCTGCCGTTCGCGGCCGAGGGGACCGCCCCGGAGTCGTACGACACCGTCGTCATCCTGCCGCTCAGGGACTCCGCCGCCGTCGATCTCACCGAGCGGTTGCTGGAGGGCGTCGACGACGCGTTGCTGCTCGCGCTGCCGGGGCTCGATGAGGTCGTCATCGAGAACGGGGAGCGGGCCACCCGGACCTTGTGGCGGCGCGGTGAGGGGGCATACGTCGTCGTCGAGGACAGCCGGGACGGGACCACTCGGTGGCGTACGGCGTCCGCGAACGGGGTCCTCGAAGCCGCGCTGCTCGCCGATCGGCCCGTCGAGGAGCGGCTGCGGCCGCACTGGTCGGTGACCTGGGCCGTGCCCAGCGGGGACGACGGGGCGCCCGTCCGGCCCCGTACCAGCCCTGTCGTGCACGCGCCGACCCCGAGTGACGAGGCCCTCGGTGTACCGGCTCTGCTCATCGCCTCCTTCCCCCTGGACACCACCCGGCGGCACGCCGCGTCCGGGCCGCTGACCGACTTCCTGGTGCGGCGGGCCGCCGACGCCTATGCCGAGCTGCTGGCCGGCTGGGAGCCGGTCGGGGAGGGGATCATCGATCTCGTGCCCGGGCCGTTGGGGAAGGGCGAGCTGGACGGGGCCCTGCGGCAGGCGATCCTTGAGCGGTTGCCCCGGACCGCCTTTCTGCCGCGCGCCGTTGTGCCCAAGGCCGACGGGGATGAGGACGAGCTGCCGGAGGCATTGCGCCCGCGTGACGCCGAGGTCGTCGAGGGGGCGGGGGCGGACACCGTACGGGTGCTCGCCGATGTGCTGCCCAGTCTGCTGCCCGCCGGGCTCGAACGGCGGGTGGAGTTGCGGACGTTGGGGGTCGCGCGGCTGCCGTTGGGGGACGCGATCGATCGGCTGGCCGGGCTGGAGAAGGACCCCGCGTGGTGGCGGCGGCTCTACGACAGCCTCGCCGGGGTCGATCCCGATCGGCTGTCGGGGCTGCCCGTGCCGCTGGCCGACGGGCGGACGACCATCGGGCCCCGGCAGATCCTGCTGCCGACCGCCGATGGATCGCAGTCCTCGCCCGAGACGCTGGCCCGGCTCGGGCTGAAGGTGGCCCATCCGGACGCGGCGCATCCGTTGCTGGAGAAGCTGGGTGCGCTGCCCGCCACACCTCGGGCCGTGCTGACGACCCCGCAGGTGCGGGCCGCCGTCGCCGCCTCCCTCGACGACGAGGGGGCCCTCGGCTGGGACGAGGACGCGCCGGACACGGAGGAGCTGGCCGATCTGGTCCTCACCCTGGTCCGCGACGCCGGGCTCGAACCCGGTGACGAACCCTGGCTCGGCGCCCTCGCCCTCCCCGACGAGGACGGCGAACCGGCCCCCGCCGGTGAACTCGTCCTCCCCGGCAGCCCGTTCGCCCGGATCATGAGCGAGGACGAACTCGCCTTCGTCGACGCCGATTTGGCCGAGCGCTGGGGTGAGCGGCCGCTGGCCGCGTGTGGGGTGCTCGCCAACTTCGCCCTCGTACGCGCCACGGATGTCGTCCTCGACCCCGATGAACTGGAGCCGCGCGACTCGGACTTCGCCGAGCCAGACGACGCCGGGCTGCTGGATGCCGTGGACGTGTGGTGCGAGGACATCCTCGACCGTTTCCCGGACAGCCCGGTGCCGCCCGTCGCCACCGAGATCGTCGCCGTACGGGATCTGGATCTGGTCGACGAGGACCGCTGGCCGCAGGCCCTGGCATTGCTCGCGCAACCGCCGTTGCGGGACGCGCTGGTACAGCCCGTGCGGCTGCTCCTGCCCGACGGTACGCATGAGGTCGTACGGCCCTACACCGCCTGGTGGTTGCGCGGCCACCCGGTGCTGGACGGGCGGCGGCCGGCGGGGCTGCTCGCGGCCGGCGGCGATCCGCTGCTGCGGGGGCTCTACGAGGAGGCCGACGCCTCCGGGTTCGACGACGAGCAGGTGCTGCGGGCGCTCGGGGTGCGGACCTCGGTGGCGGCGCTGCTGGACGAGCCGGGCGGGGCGGCGGAGCTGCTGGACCGGCTGGCCGACCCGGAGCGTTCCGTGGGCGCCGCCCAACTGCACGGGCTGTACGGGGCGTTGGCCGAGCTGGACCCCGAACAGGTGACCCTGCCGGACGAGTTGCGGGCCGTGGTGGACGGCGAGGTCACGGTGGTGGACGCGGCCGACGCCGTGGTCGTCGACTCGCCGGATTTGCTTCCGTTCACCTCCGGGATGCCGCTGCTGCCCGTACGGCCGTCCCGGGCCGCCGAGTTGGCGGAGCTGTTCCAGGTGCGGCGGCTGAGCGAGTCGGTGACCGGCGAGGTGGACTCCGAGGGCACCGAGCACGAGGTGCCGGAGTCGGTACGGGTGCTGCTGGGGCCGAGCACGCCGGAGACGTACGTCGAGCACGAGGAACTCGTCGTGGACGGGGTCGAGTTGGACTGGCGCCGGACCCGGGACGGGGTGCTGCACGCCGCCACCCTGGAGGGCGTCGCCGCCGGGCTCGCCTGGGCGGCCGGTCAGTGGCCCCGGCGCTTCGAGGTGGCCGCGCTGCTGGAGGACCCGTCACGGACGGAGGAGTTGGCCCGCGACCGCTGGTTCGACTGAGAGGGCGCGCGCGGGAACGGTCGACTGCCGTTCAAACCCTCCGGTTGTGATCTGCGCGACATTCGCAAAACTCGTTCACAACTCGTACAACCCTTCCCGCGCGTCCCGTGTCGTGTCTGGTGAGTCAGCTGACTCACCAGACACTTGGGCCCCACGGAATGCCAATCGGAATGCCAATGTCGTCCGTGGGTCCCCTTCAACGTGGGGAAAACATTGCGCAAGCGTGTTGCTCTGGGTGCCGCCATCACCGGTGCCCTGGCTCTGACCGCCGTCGTCGCTCCGGCCGCGTCGGCCGATGACAAGTACGGCAACATCTCCGTCTCCAACGTCTCCGTCAACGGAGGCAAGGCCATCGTCCTCGGCTCGACGGCCAAGAAGACGGTCAAGCTCTCCTTCACGGTCACGGACAACTCCGGCGTGAAGATGGCCACGGGGTATCTGTTCCACGGCAAGGACATCGAGTCCGCGGACAGTGCCGCGCTGCCCAGCAAGGACCCGTTCACCTGCAAGAAGGTGTCGTCCACCAAGTCGACCTGCTCGGCGGACTTCACCTTCGACGCCACCGGCAACGCCATCAACAAGGTCGCCGGTACCTGGAAGACCTGGCTGATCGCCCAGGCCAAGGACAACAACTACGTGCAGAAGGACAACGCCAGGTCCTTCAAGCTGCTGCGCGCCAGCCAGCTCGCCGCCACCGACGCCTCCCCGGAGCCGGTGGCCAAGGGCAAGACCATCACCGTCACCAGCAAGCTGACCCGCGCCAACTGGGACACCGGCAAGAACGGCGGCTTCGGCGGCCAGTCGGTGCAGCTGCAGTTCAAGGCGAAGAACGGCACCTCCTACAAGACGGTGAAGACCATCAAGTCGTCCTCCACGGGCGCCCTGTCCACCACCGTCAAGGCGGGCGTCGACGGTTCCTACCGTTATGTCTTCGCGGGCACCGCGGCCACGGCGCCCTCGAACGCCGCGGGCGACTTCATCGACGTGAAGTAAGCCGCCGAGGCCGAGGCCGGTCCAGTTCGGTCGAGCCGAGCACAGTCGGCAGGGGCGTCGGGTCCGGGAATCTCCGGGTCCGGCGCCCTTTCGGTGAGTTGAGAAATTCATAAGGTGTACGTGGATTTCGTAAGACGGGCCCCAAAGGTTCCGAAAGACGGTACTCACGGCTCCGCATGCGTGTTCTGATCATGCGGGCCCATCGGCCCCTGAGATCACTCTTCTCCACTTGGGGAACATATGCGCACAAGAGCCACCGTGGCCGCCCTCGCCGGCGCCCTGGCCTGCACCTCCGCTGTCCTCGCCCCGGCCGCGCAGGCCGCCGACTCGGCCACGACCAGCGGAACGCCGTACACACTGAAGGTCAGCTTCTCGAACTTCAAGATCGCCAAGTCGATCAGGGTCGGAGTCGGCGGGACGGTCCACACCGCCGTCAGCTACACGCTGACCCATGACTCCTCCGTCGACGTCACCGCGTCGGACTTCTACACCGAGCCCTTCCTCTACCGAGGCACCTTCGGCGACGACAGCACCCCGCAGCTCTACGGCGACGATTTCGCCACCTGCACCACCACCTCCGCCACCACGGAGACCTGCAAGGGCACCATCGAGATCCGCCCGGGCAGCGGTGACCTCCTCAACTCGCAGGCCGGCACCTGGAAGGCGGGCGCCGACGCCACCGCGTTCAACGGCCAGGACCCGTCCGGCAGCACCATGGACCTCAGCAAGGTCGGCTACAAGGAGCAGGGCGACCTCGCCTCCACCGCCATCCTCCGCAACGCCTTCCTGTCGGCCAACGCCGGTCCCGAGCCGGTCACCAAGGGCAGGACCATCACCACCACCGGCAAGCTGACCCGCGCCGACTGGCAGAGCCACACCTACAAGGGCTTCGCCAAGCAGCCGGTGAAGCTGCAGTTCAAGAAGGCCGGCACCAGCACGTACACCACGGTCAAGACCGTGTACTCCGACGCGTACGGCAATGTGAAGGCCACCGCCACCGCCGCGTACGACGGTTACTGGCGCTTCACCTTCGCGGGCACGTCGACGACCGCCTCGGCCAAGGCCGCGGGTGACTGGGTCGACGTGAAGTAGTCCCCTCGCCAATCGCGGCCGGTTGTCGGTGAGAGTACGCAATTCCTTACGTAACTCCCCGGGCGGGGCGACCACTTCGGACACTTCGCTGTCAGGCTTCGCGGCATGCGTATGCGATCTCTGTCCGTCGCCCTGTCCGGTGCCCTCGGCCTGTGTGCCCTCGCCGTACCGTCCGCTCACGCCGACGGTGACATCGTGATCACCGATGTCGTCGTCGGCGGAGGCGGTGACTTCGCCATCGGGGTCGGGGGTTCCAAGACCTTCCATGTGTCGGTCACCGCTCAGGACGACTCGGGTATCGAGTCGATGACCCTGCACATAGGGAATCCGGGCACGGTCTCCCTGTCCCCCGACCGAGGGGTGAGCTGCACCGCCGTCAACGCGACCACCAAGACCTGCACCGGCGGATTCACGGTGGACCAGAAGAGCGATCTGCTGCTCAACGAGGCGGCCGGCACCTGGTTCGTCCAGCCCACGGTGACCGCGAACGACGGCGACTGGCACTATTACGGCAAGGCCGACAGCTTCCGTGTCCGACGCCTCGCCAAACTCACCGTCAACGCCACCCCGGAGCCGGTGAAGAAGAACGCCCAGCTCACCGTCTCCGGGAAGCTGACCCACGCGGACTGGTACGTCGAGAGGACCGTCCCGTACGCGGGCCGCTGGGTGAAGCTCCAGTTCAAGAAGAAGGGCACGTCCACCTACAAGGACGTCAAGACCGTCAAGTCGTCCTCCACCGGCGCCCTGAAGACCACGGCCAAGGCCACCGCCGACGGTTACTGGCGCTGGACCTACGGCGGCGACTCCACCAACTCCGGCGCCAAGGCGGCGGGCGACTACGTCGATGTGAAGTAGTCCGGCGGTGAGGTAGCCCCGCGAGAGTCGCTTTCTACGCCGGGAAGCGGCGGTCCACCCACTTCCACAGGAACTCCAGGACCGCCGCCGCCCCCGCCGCGATGGCGACCGCCGTCCACGGCATCGTCGTACCGACCAGGCGCAGGGCGAAGAAGTCCTGGAGCCAGGGGACGACGAGGACGAGCAGGAAGCAGGCGCCCATGGCGGCGACCAGGCCGAGGCGCCACCAGGTGTAGGGGCGGGCGATGATCGCAAGGACCCACATGGAGATCAGGAAGAGGGTCAGGGTGGCCACGCTGGTCTCCGCGCTCAGCGCCCCTTCGCCGGTGTAGTGGTGGCGGGCGATCAGGTAGGTGGCGAAGGTGGCCACGGCGGCCAGGACGCCGCCCGGGATCGCGTAGCGCATGACCCGGCGTACGAAGTGGGGTTTCGCGCGCTCCTTGTTGGGGGCCAGGGCCAGGAAGAAGGCCGGGACGCCGATCGTGAGGGTGGACAGCAGGGTCAGATGGCGGGGGAGGAAGGGGTACTCGACCTGCGAGCAGACCACCAGGATGGCCAGCAGCACCGAGTAGACCGTCTTGACCAGGAACAGCGTGGCGACGCGGGTGATGTTGCCGATCACCCGGCGCCCCTCGGCCACCACCGACGGAAGCGTGGCGAAGCTGTTGTTGAGGAGGACGATCTGGGCGACGGCACGGGTGGCCTCCGAACCCGAGCCCATCGACACCCCGATGTCCGCGTCCTTCAGCGCCAGGACGTCGTTCACGCCGTCGCCCGTCATCGCGACCGTGTGGCCGTGCGACTGGAGGGCGCCGACCATGTTCCGCTTCTGCTGCGGGGTGACGCGGCCGAAGACGGTGCCGGAGTCGAGGGCCGTCGCCATCTCGTCGCGCTTGGCGGGGAGACGGCGGGCGTCGATCACCTTGCCGGTGAGGCCCAGTTTTCCGGCGACCGCTCCTACGGACACCGCGTTGTCGCCGGAGATGACCTTGGCCCGTACGTTCTGCTCCTCGAAGTAGCGCAGGGTGTCGGAGGCGTCCGGGCGCAGCCGTTGTTCGAGGACGACCAGGGCGGTGGGCTTCGCGTCGCGGGTGACCTCCGGATCGTCCAGCTCATGGGCGACCCGGGCCAGCAGCAGGACCCGTAGCCCCTCCTCGTTCAGGCGTTCGGTCTCGGTGAGGGCCGGGTCGTCGTCGGGGAGGAGGACATCGGGGGCGCCCAGCAGCCAGGTGCTCGACTCGCCGTCGCCCTCGCTGAAGGAGGCGCCGCTGTACTTGCGGGCCGAGGAGAAGGGGAGGGACTCGGTGCAGCGCCAGTCGTCGTGGTCGGGGTAGGCGTCGATGATGGCCTTCAGGGAGGCGTTCGGGCGGGGGTCGGACTCGCCGAGGGCGCCGAGCACTTTGCGTACGTACGACTCGTCGTTGCCGTCGAGGGCGCGCAGCTCGGTGACGTCCATGCCGCCCTCGGTGAGGGTGCCCGTCTTGTCCAGGCAGACCGTGTCGACGCGGGCGAGGCCCTCGATGGCCGGCAGTTCCTGCACCAGGCACTGCTGCCGGCCGAGGCGGATCACGCCGATCGCGAAGGCGACCGAGGTGAGCAGGACCAGGCCCTCCGGGACCATGGGGACGATGCCGCCGGCCGTGCGGGCGATGGAGTCCCGCAGGTCGTTCTCCTTCACCACCAGTTGGCTGATGATCAGACCGATCGCGGTCGGGATCATCATCCACGTCACGTACTTGAGGATCGTGGAGATGCCCGAGCGGAGTTCCGAGTGGACGAGCGTGAAGCGGGACGCCTCTTCCGCCAGTTGGGCGGCGTAGGCCTCCCGGCCGACCTTCGTGGCGGTGAAGGCGCCGCCGCCCGCGACCACGAAACTGCCGGACATCACCAGGTCGCCGGGCTGCTTCAGCACCGGGTCGGCCTCGCCGGTGAGCAGGGACTCGTCGATCTCCAGACCGTCGACCTCTACGCACTCGCCGTCCACGACGATCTTGTCGCCGGGGCCGATCTCGATCAGATCCCCGAGGACGATCTCCGAGGTGCCGACCTCGGCGGCCACACCGTCCCGCCGTACGGTCGGGCGGACCTCGCCGATCAGGGCGAGGGAGTCCAGGGTCTTCTTGGCCCGCCACTCCTGGATGATGCCGATGCCCGTGTTGGCCAGGATGACGAAGCCGAACAGGCTGTCCTGGATGGGGGCGACGGCCAGCATGATCAGCCAGAGGACGCCGATGATCGCGTTGAACCGGGTGAAGACGTTCGCGCGGACGATGTCGACCGTGGAGCGGCTGCTGCGGACGGGGACGTCGTTGACCTCGCCGCGCGCCACGCGTTCGGCGACCTCGGCCGCCGTGAGACCCAGGGCTCGCCCTGTGGCTGTCCTCGCGTACGGGGGTGGGGCGGGGGAGGGGTGCACAGGGTCGAGGCCGGCGCCCGCGTCGATGTGCGTCATGGATTTGACGGTACGGGGGTTTTGGGCGCGGTGTCGCCGGGGGTGCGCATCACCGGTGGGATCAGGGCACCCCCGAGTGCGGTGAACCTCCGGGGGCTGCGCCCCCGGACCCCCATCGCCCTACGGGCTCGTCCTCAATCGCCGGACGGGCTTGATTTCAGCCCGGTGTCGCGTCGGACTCCAAGTCGGCCTCCTCGTCGGCTGCCTGCCGCGCCGCGTGCTGCTTGATGGCCTTGTCCCGCTTCTTCACCAAGTGGATGCCCAGGCAGCCCAGGGCCGTTCCGGCCAGGCAGGTCCAGAGCCACCAGGTGTGGCCGTGGTCGGCGTACCAGCCGTAGAACGGGATCTGGGCGAGGAAGAGTGTGAACCAGAGGATCGTGCCGCCGATGATGACCGGCACCACGGGGCCTTCCAGGGGCTCCGGTGCCTCGTGCTTGGGGGTCCACTTCACCATGGGGCACAGCTTACGAGGCCCAGGGGTCTACGCGCGGAGATGGTGTTTCCGGGCGGCATACGTTCATACTGAAACGGTTTTTGATTTGACCACTTCTGTTCGTAGAAAACTCCAACAGCGTCCGGGGGGACTGTTGGGGATGAGGTTCCCCGCATGCCCACCTCGGCTCCCGCCAAGGTCTCCGCGCCCAGCGCCGTCGACCGCTACTTCCGGATCACGGAACGGGGCAGCACCCTGTCTCGTGAGATCCGCGGCGGCTTCGCCACGTTCTTCGCGATGGCGTACATCATCGTTCTCAATCCGATCATCCTGAGCAGCGCGAAGGACATGTACGGGCATCAGCTGGACTACGGCCAGCTGGTGACGGCCACGGCGATCACGGCCGCGTTCACGACGCTGCTGATGGGTGTCATCGGCAATGTGCCGATCGCCCTGGCGGCCGGGCTGGGCGTCAACACGGTGGTCGCGCTGCAGCTCGCGCCGCGTATGTCGTGGCCGGACGCGATGGGCATGGTGGTGCTCGCCGGGTTCATCGTGATGCTGCTGGTGGCGACGGGGCTGCGGGAGCGGGTGATGAACGCCGTCCCGCTGGGTTTGCGCAAGGGCATCTCGATCGGTATCGGGCTGTTCATCATGCTGATCGGGCTGGTCGATTCGGGCTTCGTCACCCGGATTCCGGACGCCGCCGGGACGACCGTGCCGCTGCAACTGGGCATGGCCGGCCATCTGAACGGGTGGCCGGTGCTCGTCTTCGTCCTCGGTGCGCTGCTGACGCTGGCGCTGATCGTGCGCAAGGTGCCGGGGGCGATTCTGATCTCGATCGTCGCCATGACGCTGCTCGCGGTCGTGGTCGAGGCGATCGCCGAGCTGCCGGCGGGGTCCTGGGGGCTGACGACACCGAAGTGGCCCGGCAATCCGGTCGCCACCCCGGACTTCGGGCTGATCGGCGAGGTGAGTCTCTTCGGCGGCTTCGCCGAGGTGGGGCTGCTGACCGGTGTTCTCTTCGTCTTCACCGTGCTGCTGTCGTGCTTCTTCGACGCGATGGGCACGATCATGGGCGTCGGCGACGAGGCCAAGCTGACCGACGCCGACGGTCAGATGCCCGGCATCAACAAGGTCCTCTTCGTCGACGGCATCGCCGTCGCCGCCGGTGGCGCCAGCTCCTCCTCGGCCACGACCTGCTTCGTCGAGTCCACGGCCGGGGTCGGCGAGGGCGCCCGTACCGGGTTCGCGAACGTCGTCACGGGCGCGCTGTTCGCCGTCGCGCTGTTCCTCACGCCGGTCGCCACGATGGTGCCGTCGCAGGCGGCCACCCCGGCGCTGCTCGCGGTCGGCTTTCTGATCCTCGCGGGCTCCGTCCGCGAGATCGACTGGGCCGACCACACGATCGCGATCCCCGCCTTCGTGACGATGGTGATGATGCCGTTCACCTACTCCATCACCAACGGCATCGGCATGGGCTTCATCACCTTCGCCGTACTGCGCCTCACCGCCGGGCGGGGCCGCGAGGTGCCGGTCGCGATGTATGTGGTGGCGGCGGTGTTCGCCTTCTACTACCTGATGCCGGCGCTGGGTCTGACGTAGCCGCCGACTCGCGTGGTCCTTCGGGTCTCACGTGACCCCGTAGAACTTCTCCGTCTCCTCGACCGCGTTCTGGAAGCGCTGGTCGAAGTCGTCGCGAATGAGCGTCCGGACCACATAGTCCTGGACGCTCATTCCCCTTTTCGCCGCGTGGTCCCGGAGGCGGTCCAGCAGTTCTCCGTCTATCCGCAGGCTGAGCACAGTGGTCCCCATGGGTATCAGGGTGGGGGTGCGGGCGGTCGCTGTGTCACGTTCTGCGTATTAGTCACTCGTATGAGTGATGAGAGGCGTGGCGGGGCTCACGTGGGCGGTTGTGGAGTTCCGGTGGTCTTTAGCGAGAGTAATGAGTTACGCTAAAGAACATGCCTGACCTGAATCGTGGCGACGACGAGGCCGCCGTGAACGCTCTGCGGTCCGCCGTGATGCGACTGTCCCGTCGGCTCAAGCACCAGCGGGTCGACGAATCGCTGAGCCCGACCGAGATGTCGGTCCTCGGCACCCTCGCCCGCTGTGGCACCGCCACCCCGGGTGAGCTGGCCCGCAAGGAGCATGTGCAGCCGCCGTCGATGACCCGCATCGTGGCGCTGCTGGAGAGCAAGGGGCTGGTGCGGCTGGAACCGCACCCCGAGGACCGGCGGCAGAAGGTGGTCACCCAGACGGAGCAGGCCGAGGCGATGCTCGAAGAGAGCCGTCGCAAGCGCAACGCGTTCCTCACGCATCTCGTCGAAGGGCTCGACGAGGAGGAGTGGGAGACACTGCGGGTGGCGGCGCCGGTGCTGGAGAAGCTCGCGCATCTCTGAGCGGGTGGGAGCGACCGGGGTGGTCGCAGGCGCTCGGGGGAGGCCGCGGGGCGGGCGTGGGCCGGGCCGGTGAGTGCGGTGGGCGCCCCCTGGAGGCGCCGGATGCGCCCGGTGTGAGCGGGGTCGCCGGTTGCGGCCAGGACCGCTGAGCGGCCCGGAAGCGCCGGACGCGGCGGATGCGCCGGAACGGACGCCGGTACGCCCCGTCGTACAGCCCGTGCGCCGTGGCCGAGCGGGCATGGGCAGGGCCCCGGATCAGCAGACAGAACAGGAGTAGTGAGGCTTACGCAACCGCAGGACGTTCACGCGTGTGACGCAAGGAGGCGAACCCCTTTGAGTACGGGACCCGGAGCAGCGTCCGCCCCCGCACCTACGCCCACCCACGAGCCCCGCGCCCATCCGGGCGTCAGGGAAGCACCACCGGATACGAACGGCACGGCGACGACTGCGCCCGGGGGCGCGACGACTGCGCCGGGGGGCGCGCCCGCCGGGCCCGCCGGGCCGGGGATCGGGTCGGCCGGGGCACGTGCGGCGTCTGTCGGGCCGGGGACCGCGTCGGCCGGGGCGCGTACGGAGTCTGCTGGGTCGGGGGCCGCGCCCGCTGGGCCGGGGGCTGGGTCTGGGGCCGCGTCGGCCGCGGCGCGTACAGGGTCTGCTGGGTCTGGGGCCGCGTCCGCCGGGTTGCGTACCGCGTCGGCCGGGTCTGGGGCCGCGCCCGCTAGGCCGGGGGCCGCGCCCGCCGGGTCGCGTACGGGGTCTGCTGGGCCGGAGGCCGCGCCCGCCGGGTCGCGTACCGCGTCGGCCGGGTTCGGGGCCGCGTCGGCCGGGTCGCGTGCCGCGCCTGCTGGGCCGGGGACCGTGGCCGCCGGGTCGCGTGCCGCGTCTGTCGCGTGCCGCACGGCGTCGGCCGAGGTGCCGACGGACTCCGGTGCCGCTGTTGAATCCGGCGCTGATGTTGATTCCGGTGCCGCTGCTGAATCCCGCGCCGGCACTGGTTCTGGTGCCGCTGTTGAATCCGGCGCTCACGTTGATTCCCATGCCGCCGTTGAATCCGGCGCTCACGTTGGTTCCCATGCCGCCGTTGAATCCGGCGCGAGCATTGGCTCGGGTGTCGCTGTGAATTCCGGCCCGGTACAGGGCCCCGGTTCCGGACCCGTCGAGGGGGTGGGGGCCGTTCTCGAAGGGGCCGGCGGGGCTCGTAAGCGGGCCTCCATGTTTCGGTCCCTTCGGGTCAGGAACTATCGGCTGTTCTTCGTCGGGCAGGTCGTGTCGAACGTCGGCACCTGGATGCAGCGGATCGCCCAGGACTGGCTGGTGCTGAGCCTGACCGGGTCGTCCACGGCCGTCGGTGTGACCATGGCCCTGCAGTTCGTGCCGATGATGTTCTTCGGGCTGTACGGCGGGGTGCTCGTCGACCGGTTCCCGAAGCGGCGGCTGCTGTTCCTGACGCAGACCTCCATGGCCGTGACCGCGCTGACGCTCGCCGTGCTCACCCTCTCCGGGCATGTGCATGTCTGGCATGTGTACGTCGCCGCGTTCGCCGTCGGTATGGCGACCGTCGTCGACAATCCGGCCCGGCAGTCGTTCGTCGCCGAGATGGTCGGCCCCGAGCACCTCCAGAACGCGGTCAGCCTCAACTCGGCGAACTTCCAGTCGGCCCGGCTCGTCGGTCCCGCCGTCGCCGGTGTACTGATCACGACCGTCGGCACGGGCTGGGCGTTCCTCTACAACGGGCTGTCCTTCGTCGCCCCCATCACCGGTCTGCTGCTGATGCGGGCCCGTGACCTGCACCCCGCCCGGCGCGCGCCGCGCAAGAAGGGCCAGCTGCGGGAGGGGCTGCGCTATGTCGCCGGGCGCCCCGAACTGCTCTGGCCCATCGTGCTCGTCGGCTTCATCGGCACGTTCGGCTTCAACTTCCCCGTCTGGCTGTCGGCGTACGCGGACGATGTGTTCCACTCCGGGGCCGGGTCGTACAGCCTCTTCAACACGCTCATGGCGGTCGGGTCGGTGTCCGGAGCGCTTCTCGCCGCGCGGCGGGGGACGGCTCGGCTGCGGGTGCTGATCGCCGGGGCGGCGGCTTTCGGGGTGCTGGAGATCGTCGCCGCGCTGGCGCCGGCGTACTGGATCTTCGCGGCGCTCATGGTGCCGATCGGGATGTTCGGGCTGACGGTGAACGTCACCACCAACACGGCGATTCAGATGGGGACCGATCCTGTGATGCGGGGGCGGGTGATGGCCCTGTACATGATGGTGTTCCTCGGGGGTACGCCGCTGGGAGCGCCGGTCGCCGGGTGGGTGACCGATGCGTATGGGCCCCGGGTGGGGTTTGTCGCCGGGGGCGCTGTTTCCGCGGTGGCCGCGATCACTGTGGGGTTGGTGCTGGTGAGAGCGGGTGGGGTGCGGTTGTCCGTGGGGTGGGAGCGGGGGCATCCGCGGGTGAAGGTCGTTTCGGAGGGGCGGGGGGAGGAGAGACGGGTGGTTTCCGCGTAGCGGTTTTCCGCGGAGCGGGTTCTGTTTGGGGGTGCGTGGGCGCCTTCCGGGGTGCCTGGGTGGGTTGTGGGGCGGGTGCGGGTTGGTTGGGGTTGATCGCGCCCGCGCGGCGGAGCCGCATATTGATTACAGCCCCGCGCCCCTTTCTTTCGGGGCTCCGCCCCTCAATCAAGAGCCCTTCCCCCGAGCCTTCGCTGCAGTCGGTCGGTGTTGAGACAGTGGCCCTATGAGACTCTTCGCCGCCGTGTTGCCGCCCGCTGATGTCGTGGATGAACTCGCCGCGGTGGTCGGGGAGTTGAAGGGGCGGCCGGGCGGGGAGCGGTTGCGGTGGACCGAGGCCGAGGGGTGGCACTTCACGCTCGCGTTCTACGGTGAGGTCGGTGACGACGTCGTCTCCGAGCTGTCGCGGCGGCTCGCCAAGGCCGCGCGGCGGGGGCCGGGGTTCTCGTTGGCCTTGCGGGGCGGGGGACAGTTCGGGCGGGGGCGGGCCCTCTGGGTGGGGGTCGAGGGGGATGTGGCGGCGTTGCGGCTGCTTGCCGGGCGGGCCGAGGCCGCGGGGCGGAAGGCCGGGGTCGACATGGGGGAGTACCGGCGGTACCGGCCCCATCTGACGCTGGCCCGGAGCCGGGGGGAGCGCGATGTGCGGGGCCAGGTCGATGCGCTGGGCGCGTTCGCGGGGCGTACCTGGGTCGTTTCCGAGCTCGCCCTCGTGCGCAGCAATCTGCCCGTGTCCGGGGTGCCGGGGGAGCAGCCCCGGTACGAGGTGGTCGAGCGGTGGGGGCTCGGGGACGCCGGTTAGGCTCTTTGGGTGGACCCGAAGACCCGTAACCGGATCATGGCCGGTGTGCTCGTGCTGATGTTCGGCGTTGTCGCTGTCGCGGCGGCCCTCGGTAAGTAGCGGGCCGACAGAGGGCCGCCGCGAGGCGCCGGGTGGCTGTGGCGCCCGTCCCGGGCCGCTACCAGGCGAAGGCCTCCGGGGACGGGCCGGGGCCCGGGAAGATCTCGTCCAGGGCCGTCAACAGCTCGTCGGACAGCTCCAGTTCGGCCGCGCGGAGAGCGGAGTCGAGCTGTTCGGCGGTGCGCGGGCCGACGATGGGGCCGGTGACGCCGGGGCGGGTCAGCAGCCAGGCCAAGGCCACCTCGCCGGGCTCCAGGGCGTGCTTGTCGATCAGGTCCTCGTACGACTGGACCTGGGCGCGTACGGCTGGGTCGGCCAAGGCGCCCGCGGCCCGGCCGGAGGCGCGGCGGCTGCCCTGGACCTCCTTCTTGAGGACACCGCCGAGCATTCCGCCGTGCAGCGGTGACCAGGGGATGACGCCGAGGCCGTACTCCCGCGCGGCCGGGATGACCTCCATCTCGGCGCGGCGCTCGTAGAGGTTGTAGAGGCACTGCTCGCTGACCAGGCCGATGGTGCCGCCGCGACGGGCGGCGGTCTCGTTGGCCTGGGCGATCTTGTAGCCGGGGAAGTTGGAGGAGCCGGCGTAGAGGATCTTGCCCTGCTGGACGAGGACGTCGATCGCCTGCCAGATCTCGTCGAACGGGGTGTCCCGGTCGATGTGGTGGAACTGGTAGAGGTCGATGTGGTCGGTCCGGAGCCGCTTGAGTGAGGCGTCCACGGCACGCCGGATGTTCGCCGCCGACAGCTTGTCGTGGTTGGGCCAGGCGGCGCCGTCCGCGCCCATGTTGCCGTAGACCTTGGTGGCGAGGACGACCTTGTCGCGGCGGTCGCCGCCCTTCGCGAACCAGTTGCCGATGATCGTCTCGGTGCGGCCCTTGTTCTCGCCCCAGCCGTAGACGTTCGCCGTGTCGAAGAAGTTGATGCCCGCGTCCAGCGCCGCGTCCATGATCGCGTGGCTGTCCGCTTCGTCCGTCTGCGGACCGAAGTTCATCGTCCCGAGAACGATCCGACTGACCTTGAGTCCCGTGCGTCCGAGCTGTGTGTACTTCATGACTCCTTAGCCAAGGGCGTGGAGTGGGCTCTAGGCAAGGAGCCTCGGTCGGCGATCCCGATCTTGACGCTAACTGGGGGTTAGTGCTTTCCTTTGGAAAGCTATCTGTTGAGACTTCAAGTTCATTGCCACCGCATGGGAGCGATCGTGACCCCCACCACGCCTGCCCGCCGGGCCCTTGTCGCCGGCCTCTCCGCCCTCGCGGCCGTCGCGCTGACGTCGACCGTCGCCGTCGTACCGGCCGTCGCGGCGACACCGGGCGCCACCGCACATGTCTCGTACGGGGACGGCGCGCGCCTCGGCTACCAGAAGTCCGTCGCCGTGCGGGTGCTCAAGGGCGTGTTCGAGGACGGGGACACCGGCGTCGTCGACCGTTACGTACGGCCCGACTACATCCAGCACAACCCGCTCGCGCCCGACGGGGCGGAGACGCTGAAGGGGCTCGCGGGGGCGATGGCGGAGCAGTTCCCGGACCTGAAGTACGACGTCAAGCGGGTCATCTCGCAGGGGGACCTGGTGCTGGTCCACTCCAACGTCGTGCTGACACCCGGCAGTCGGGGCTCCGCCGTCGTCGACATCTTCCGCTTCCAGGGCGGCCGGATCGCCGAGCACTGGGACGTGGCGCAGAACGTGCCCGAGTCCACCGCGAACGGCAACGACATGTTCTCGACGGTCACTTCACCGCGTACGAACCGGCCGGGGCCGGCCTGGCTGACCTCGTACCACCAGAAGCTGGTCACCAAGGCGTTCGACCGGTTGCTCGTGCGGAAGGACCTGTCGGCGATCGACACGTACTGGGGGCCCGAGTACCAGCAGCACAACCCGAACATCCCCAACGGGGTGGAGGGCGTGAAGGCCGGGCTGGGGGCGTACTTCGAGCAGTTCCCGCAGCTCTCCGTGGAGCGCAAGCGGGTCATCGCGGAGGGGGACCTGGTCGCCGTTCACAGCCACTACGTCAACGCGCCGGGCGAGCGCGGTCAGGCCATCCTCGATCTGTTCCGGGTGCGCGACGGGAGGATCGTCGAGCACTGGGACGTCATCCAGGACGTACCGGAGACTTCGGCGAACGACAACACGATGTTCTGACCGGGTTCCCATCGGCGCGTCGCTGGTCATGAATGGAGACACGGGGTCCGGGGTGGGGCCGCGGGGATCTGAGGATTCCGGTCGGGGGGACGTGTCCGGTGAGAAGACGTGCGGTCGCGTGGGTGCTGGGTGTGGTGGTCTGCCTGACGGGTGTGACGATCACGGGTGCGGTGATCACGGGCGTGATGACCAGGGGCGTGGTGACCAGAGAGGTGCCCTCGCGGGTGGCTCAGGACGGCTGCCGCGCCGCGGAGTTGGCGGGGGCCGAGGTGCGCGCCTCGGTGCGGTTGGAGCACGACGACACGACGTACACCAAGGTCGTGAGCGAGCTGACGGTGGAGGTGCCGGGGACGTGGTCGTCGGCCCGGGATCTGCTGCTCGGTGAGGGCAGCAGGCGGTACGGGGCGGCGATGGCCTGTCTCACCGGGGCCGACCGGTACGACCCCCGCTGGTCGGATCGGCGGCCCCGGAAGCCCGTCGTCACCAGCGAGGGCGGCAGGGTCCGTGTCGTCGACGAGACGTACGGCTGGGTCGACTACTACCGGGGCCCCATCGACGTGGGGCCGTGGCAGGTCTGGCACACCGGCCGGGGCGAGTGGACGGTGCGGCTCGTGCCGCCGGAGGCGCTGTCGGGCGCCTGGTGGGACGAGATCACCGTGGACCCCGGGCGGCCCGGCGCCGAGAGCGTGGAACTCGAACCCCGCGCGGGCGAAGGGGCCACGGCGCTGGTGTGGCGGCCCGGCCGGGTGGACCAGGAGGAGTGGACGGCGTACGGGGTGCCCGCGGGGCTCGCGGTGGCCGTGGTGGTCCGGCCGCCCTGGCCCCGGGCCTGGGCGGCGTGGAGCGGCGACGTCGCCTTCGTGGGAGTGGACTCCCTCGGTGTGCTGCTCTGGGTCGTCGTCTTCGGCGGGCTGGTGCTGGCGGCGGTCCGGCGGTACCGCCGACGACCGGGTACGCCGCCCGACGCCCGGCGCGCGCTGGCCAATCTGCGGTGGTGGGTCCTCGCGGTCTGCGGCCTCTGCGCGCTCGCCGTCACCGACGGTCTCGTCGAGGCGTTCGCGCTGTACACGGAGGAGGACCTGCCGCTGGACATCCTCTTCCCGGTCGTCGAGCACGGCTGCGGTCTGCTGTGCGTCTGGCTGTTGCTCTCCTTCGCCCGGCCGCCGAGGTCCGCGCGATGGCTGGTCGCCGGGTTGGGGCTGACGTGGGCGGTGTCGTTCCTGGCCGCATTGGCGGTCGATCTGAAGCCGGGCTCGGTCCCGGTGGCGGTCCGGCCGGCGGGACCGTACGTCGATCTGGAGGTCCAGCTCGCTCTGCAGGCCCTCGGTTCCTCCTGCCTCGTGGCGCTGCTGCTGTTCGCGTTCGTCGCGGTGGCCTGGCGGCTCGCGGCCGATGGACGGCTGCTGCCGCCGAGCCGTCGCCCGCCCGGCCGGGAACGGCGGCTGCGGCTGAGCATCGCCGGGCCGACGGTACTCGCCGTCACCCTGGCCATGGCCGTGTGCTTCGCCCTCGTCGAGGAACGCAACTGGGGGCAGGCCGCCTGGCTGATGAACCCGGCGCACCACGAGTACGGGGAGGAGCACCGGCAGGACCTTCTCGCCGAGGCCGCGTGGTCCGTCTCGTACATCGTCGACTGGCTGCTCGTCGAACAGGGCTGGTGGCTGACCAGCCTGGCCCTGATCGCCGTACTCCGCCTCGGACACAACCCCGCCGCCCTCACCCCGCTCCACGACCCGGCGGACCGGCTGCTGCTGCTCGGCTTCTTCCCGCTCGCCGTCGGCCTGGACCCGCAGAATCATGTGGACAACGCGCTGCTCGAATTCCTGTGGATCTTCATGTACACGGGGGCGCTGTACGGGGTCACGGCGCTCTTCGCCCAACGTTCCGTGCTGGCCCAGCTGTTCGAGATATCGAGGCGGCCGCTGGCCACGGTGGTCGGCCCGGACGCCCGTCGGCGGCTGTTGGACAAGGCGCGGACGTACCGGGAGATCCATGCCGAGCTACGGCGGCTCGATCAGGGGCTCTTCGGGGATGTGCCGCCCCGACGGGACGCCCTGGAGCGGCGGTTGAACCGGCTGCACGAGTGGCGGGTGAACAGCGTGCCGGGGGCCGCGCCCGACCGGTTGCCCGCGAATGTGTCCGTCGTCGACGCCGTGCTGGCGCTCGGGCCGAGGGACGGGTGGTGGGGCAACGGGGTGCGCGGGGCGCGTTTCGCGCTCGTGCCCGGGGTTCCGGCGGCCGTGCTCAACACCTGGTCGCAGTGGATTCGGGGCGAGGGGTGGCAGAACACCCTCGCCGATCTGCTCGGTTTCGCCGGTCTGGTGGCCGGACTCGTCTCCTGGACGGTCACCTTCGCGGGCGCCGGGTTCGTGCTGGGCGCGCTGTGGCGGGTGCTGCCGGGGCGGCGGGGTGCGGTGAAGGCGTTGCCCGTCGCCGTGGCCTTCGCGCTGCCCGTGGGGCTCGATGTCGTGCTGGCCCGGCTGCTGCACGAGAGTTCGGCCAACGTGGCGCTGTACGTGTCGACCATGCTTTTCGTGCTCACCGTCACCGCGATCGCCCTCGACCTCGACACCTTCGCCGGTGAACGGCGGTACTGGCAGAGCCGGTTGGGGCTGCTGTTGTCGATCTACCAGATGCGGTACTACTCCCTCCAGGTCGCCTACGTCATCGGCCAGCTCATCGCGATCATCACCATCTGGCAGTTCTTCGCGGAGCCGGACGCGGTGCCGTCGGGCGGGGAGGCGCCGCCGGCTTCGAATGACGGGGCGGGGAACTGAGATGCGACAGGGACATACGGCAGGGGTGGGGCGTGGAGGGCGTGGAGGGTGTGAAGGGCGTGGACGGTGTGGGGGGCATGGGGGGCATGGGGGGCATGGGGGGCGTGGTGAGGGTGCGGGGGCTTGTGGTGCCGCCTTTGTTGGTGGAGTTGGTGCGGGAGGGGCGGTGGAGGCATCCGGGGGACGAGGTGTTGGGGCGGGTGATTCCCTGGTTCGAGGACCCGCTGCACTTCTGCGGGAGTCTGGCGGAGATGGAGCGGGAGTCCAGGTCGATGGACCTGTTCGCCGACGACGGCCCCTCCGGGATTTTTCGTGAGGTGCGGGGCAGTGAGTCGGACGGGCCCGTGGAACTGCCTTGGCTGGATGTCGAGAAGGCGTTCCTCATCGCGGTCAACCGCAACCTCGGTGACGATGTCGCCCTGGCGCTCGACTACCGCACCGATCCGGCCGACCCCCGCGTCGTGGGCAGCGACTTCTGGGGCCGCAGCTCGGTGGAGTGTGAGTGGCGGGTCGTGGCGCCCACGTTCTCCGGGTTCGTCGCCGCGATCGGGCTCGTGGGGGACGGTGTGGTGGGGGACGGTGTGGTGGAGGGGTGAGGGTCAGGTTTTCTGGAGGCTGGGGAGTGGGCGACGGTGGGGTAGGAGGAGGAGCGGGGTCGCCAGGAGGAGGGCGCCGGCCAGGGCTATCGCCCGGCGGGGGCCCGTCGCTGTGGCCAGGAGGCCCCAGAGGGCGGTCAG
This sequence comes from Streptomyces sp. NPDC002643, assembly GCF_053592555.1. Classification (NCBI taxonomy): domain Bacteria; kingdom Bacillati; phylum Actinomycetota; class Actinomycetes; order Kitasatosporales; family Streptomycetaceae; genus Streptomyces; species Streptomyces sp. NPDC002643. The sequence continues at coordinate 1,291 of NZ_JBSFVY010000033.1, read as the reverse complement.
GGCGGCCGTGGTGAGTTTGCTGGTGATCGACCAGGCCGAGAGGGTACGGGCCGTACGGTCCGGTGGGGTCTCGTTGAGGCGGTGGGTGACGCTCACCGGGTTGAACACCGCCGCGCAGGTGATCAGGCCGAGTTCCACCGCCATGACCAGGAGGAGTCCGGGCGTACCGGGGTGGACGAAGGCCAGGCCCAGCGGCCAGCACGCCCTGAGGGTTCCCGCGATCAGCAGGACCTTGCGCTGACCGTGGCGGGCGACCAGCCGGCGGGAGAGGCGGGAGCCGATGAGACCGCCGGCGCAGGGGACCGCGAAGGCGAGGCCGTACTGCCAGGGGGCGAAGCCCAGGTCGTCGACCATGAGGATGAGCAGCAACGGGGAGGTCGCCATGATCAGGCCGTTGACCAGGATCGTGTTGAGGAAGAGGGGGCGTAGGGAGGGGCTGCGGAGGAGGAAGCGCCAGCCTTCCAGGAGGTCGGCCGGGTGGAGGGGGGTGCGGAGGGGGGTGCGGTGGGGGCGGCTGGCCGGGTGGGTGTGGGTGGTGGGGTGGGTGCGGTCGGTGGGGGCGGTTGGGTGTTTCTCCTTGGTGGCGATCGCCTGGATGCCCGCCGCCGAGAGGGCGTAGCTGGCGGCGTTGGTGATCAGGGTCGTCATCGGGCCGAGGACACCGATCGCGGCGCCGCCGAGGGGTGGGCCCAGCATCGTGGCCGTCCACGTGGTGGCCTCGAAGCGGGCGTTCGCGGTGAGGAGGTGGTCCGGGGGGACCAGGGATTTCAGGTACGCGCCGCTCGCCGCGTTGAAGGTGAGGTCGGCGGTGGCCATGACGACCGCTACGAGGAGGAGTTGGGTGAAGCCGAGGAGGTCCAGGGCGTAGGCGGCGGGGATGGTCAGGATGGCGGCGCAGCGGATGAGGTCCATCGTGATCATCACCGGGCGTTTGCGGCGGAACTCCATCCAGGGGCCGAGGGGTACGGCCATGACGGCGCCTACCGCCAGGCCGGTGGCGGCGAGGGCCGAGACCTGGGTGGGGGTGGCGTCGAGGACCAGGACGGCGATGAGGGGGAAGGCGTCGAAGGCGAGCCAGGTGCCGGCGGTGCTGACCGCGAACGCCGTCCACAGCCAGCGGAACTCTCGGCCCAGTGTGCTGCTCATTCCGGCCCCCGTTGTCTGTGGGTTCCTGCCGTGTGGTCGGGTCCATCCAAGCGGGTGGGGCGCCTGGGGTGTGGGGGTGGGTCGGGGCCGGGCCGGTGTGTCAGTCCGTCGCAGGCGGACGTACTGCTCGGGGGTTGGATGGCGT